>NZ_JAFCWX010000015.1:0-146922 GCF_049897805.1 Massilia sp. TWP1-3-3 | reverse complement strand
TCGCCGCGATACTGCGTCAAAAATGCTCGCAAGGCCTCGGCCTTGCTCCGCTTTTGTTCCTTGTCTCTCGGCGATTTCGGAACATTTATAAGCAACGAACTTTCAACTCAGGACACTAGTGGCTGGTACCGGCCTCGGGCTGCGGCGCGATCGTACCGCGCCAGGCGCCCGTTTCCTGGCCGCGCAGTTCGATCATTTCCTTGAAATTCTTCAGGTTGCCGCGAGCCGTGGCACGCACCGCGCCCAGTGCATCGCCCACCATTTCGATCCCATTCTGGGGTTCGTAATACATTTCGAGCGTGATCCGGGTACGCGAACGCGACAGGCTGCGGAAGGTGACGCTGCCACCGTTCGGCGTGCCCGACGTGCTGCGCCACGCAATGCGCTTGTCGGGCACCTGCTCGGTGATCTCGGCATCCCATTCGATATCCTTGCCAGCGATCGAAGCGTGCCAATGCAGGCGCTTGTCGTCGAGCTGCTTGACTTCGTGGACGCTGTCCATGAAGCGCGGGAACTCTTCAAACTGGGTGAACTGATCGTAAGCGACCCGCACCGGTACATTGACATCGATGTCTTCCTCGACGCTGGATGGGGACTGAACGCCACGTGATTGCTTCATTTGCTTCGCAAGCAGAGCACCGCCCAAGGCGAGCGCGGTCAGGGTAACGATTCGATACAGCATAGTGTTCCTCCTGGTCAATCAGGTTTAAGAATGCGCAGCTTCAACAGTCAGCTCGTTGCGAGGCGGCGCAGTGTGACCCGCCCCATCGCAAGCGCTCCATTATGTACTTTATAGCAAAGTTGCACACGACGCCCGTGCGAAATAGAAACCGACACCCAGCATCTCCGTGTCGGGATTAGTAGACGTCGTGACCAATTTAACCGGACGCCCACTGTGCGCAAATAGGTGCACCCCCGCCTATCCTGTAGGACCAGTCCTTCCCATCCGGTGCATGTTGAAGAAAAGCACGGGACCGACTCGCCAGTTTTTGTGCGCGCCTTTCGCAACCCTCGGCGCGCACATCAAGTGCGTTGTCGGCGAGGGCCGCGGCATGGAAGCGGCGCGGACACTGTCGCAACAGGCCTGCTCAACTGCCGATCGTCACGCAATTGCGCCCGTTTTGCTTGGCCCGGTACAAGGCGTTGTCTGCGCGCTGCAGCAACTCGGTGAGCGAACTGACTTCGTCGCGCGACATGGTCGCCACGCCGATGCTCACGGTGATCGGAACGGCGCCAGCCTGGGTGGAGACGGGCGTGGCGGCCACCGCCGCGCGCATTCGCTCGGCAACTTCGAGCGCGCCGGCGAGGTCGCAGTCAGGCAGCACGCACAGCATCTCCTCGCCCCCGTAGCGCCCCAGCGCGTCATAGGGCCGCAACCCGGCGCCCATGCGGCGCGTCACCTCGCGCAATACCTCGTCGCCGGCCAGGGGGCCAAGCGTGTCGTTGACGTCCTTGAAATGGTCCAGGTCGCAAAAAATGATCGACACCGCATGCTGCGAGCGTCCCTGGCGCGCGACCTCCTTGTGCAGCAGGTCGATAATTGCACCGCGACTGTAAATATCGGTCAGCGCGTCGCGCGTGGCGCGGTAACGCAATTCCTGCTCCAGCTCGGCGATGCGGCGCCCGGCCCGTACCCGTACCAGCACGTCCTGCGCACTGAAAGGCTTGGCGATGTACTCGTCGGCGCCGGCGCCCATGGCCGCGACGGCGGACTCGGCTTCGGTGTGCGCGGCAAGCAAGATCATATAGACATACCGCTCCCGCACGCTGTCGCGGATCGTGCGGCAGACGTCGATCCCATCCATCCCGCGCATCAGCGCGCCGAGAATGGCGACCAGCGGACCGTCCGGCGCGGCCAGCAGGCGCGCGGCGGCGGCGCCATCATCGGCTACCACGACCTCGTGGCCCCATTTGGTCAGCATCTCCTTTAGCAACAGGATCGAGGCGTCGTCGTCATCTGCGATCAGGATATTCATTCTCGTACTCCAAGGAAATGTCAAACCCAGCCTACCGTGTAAGATCTGTGTCTTATCTTATTGGTACGCGTTGGAAACAGCAAGTAAGTTTCTTGCTTCCCGAGCAATGTGTTCATTCGACAGCACAGCGTTGCTGCGTACGCTAACGAACAGTCAGGCATGGTGTGCCGGCTTAAGCTCCATGACAAATCGCACTTGAGGAGCCACCCGTGACCATTACCCCCCTGCCCGATATCGAACCGGACCGGCTGCCGACCTCCACCAACGAGATCGCATTTGAAACGGTCTCGTTCGCGGCGAGCGTTCCCGCATCCGATCAGCAAGTCACGGCGGCCGAAGTGGCGGTGGCCGTTGAACTGGTGTCCACCGTCGGCAAACCAATCTCGCAGGTCATGGAAGCGACGCTGTGGACGGTGCACGCCGAAGATTCGATCGAGAAAGTCGAGGAGATCTTTGCCGCGCAAGGCTTGGCCTCGGCCCCGGTGGTCGGCTCGAACGGGGCCATCGTCGGCATGCTGGGCGCGCCCGAGCTGGCTGCCTTTCATGCCGAAGGCAAAAATGCGAAGGCGGTGCAGGCCTGGGAAATCAGTCGCATCAAAACGTTCGAAGTGAGCCCGACCGACACGGTCGAAGAAGTGGCCAAGCTGATGACCGAAAACAAAATTGAACATATTTCCGTGACCGAATTCGGGCGCCTGAAGGGCATTGTTTCGGCCCAGAACTTGCTGCAGGAAATTCTCAACGTGCTGCCGCATGAGGCGCCCAAGGAATAAATCGGGCGCGATGCTGACTGGCGGCACCAAATGGCGGAAAAACCCGCCATTTTTTCTGTGCGCCTATCGCTATTGTTTTACCCTTCCCCTATGTTGAGTGCATGCGGCCCGCTGGTGCCGCTTATTGAGCTGCAAGTATTGGGCTGCAAGTAATGAGCTTCAGATATTGGGCTGCAGGTATTGAGCTGTAGATAAGGAGCTGCAATCTCACAGCAGGTTCATCAACTACGGGGGAACTATGATCGCCATGGATTACCGCGGCCCCTACCGCGTGCGCGCAACACTAAAACCCGACCCGGTCATCGAGCATCCGAACGACGCCATCGTGCGCGTCACGCGCTCGTGCATCTGCGGCTCCGACCTGCACCTGTACCATGGCCTGGTGCCCGACACCAGGGTCGGGACCACCTTCGGCCATGAATTTACCGGCGTCATCGAAGAACTTGGCCCATCGGTCACGTCGCTCAAGGTCGGCGACCGCGTGTTGGTGCCCTTCAATATCTTTTGCGGAGCGTGCTTTTTCTGCGATCGTGAACTCTACGGCAACTGCCACAACACCAATCCCGAGGCCAGCGCCGTGGGCGCCATCTACGGCTACTCGCACATGGCCGGCGGTTACGACGGCGGCCAGGCCGAGCTGGTGCGCGTGCCCATGGCCGACGTCGGCCCCATCCTCATTCCCGACGATATCGACGACGACGACGCCGTGATGCTCACCGATGCGCTGCCCACCGGTTATCAGGCAGCCGAAATGGGCGACATCGCCGAGGGCGACACGGTCGTCGTGTTCGGCGCCGGTCCGGTCGGCATCTTCGCCGCAAAGTCAGCCTGGCTGATGGGCGCCGGGCGCGTCATCGTCGTTGACCATGTCGAGTACCGGCTCGACTTCGTGCGCAAGTTTGCGCAGTGCGAGGTCGTCAACTTCAAGGACGTGCGCGACATGGCATTGCACATCAAGAAGATGACGGACTGGCTGGGCGCCGACGTGTGCATCGACGCCGTCGGCTGCGAGGCGTCGGGCAGCGCGGCGCAAACGCTCAGCGGGCGTTACCTCAAGCTGCAGGCCGGCGCCGCCACCGCCCTGCACTGGGCCATCAATTCGGTGCGCAAGGGCGGCAATGTGTTCATCGTGGTCATCACGCACCGCGTGCCGCTGGAGGAAGTGGCCGACGCCTATCACATGTTCTCGAGCAAGCTCGACAACTGCATCAAGACCATCCTCGTCACTCCGCCCCTGCGCGAGACGCTGAAGGCGGGCGGCACACTGCACTAACGGAGGCTCGCATGGACAATCCCAACGCACACATCGGCCATACCCACCCCACCCGCCGTTCGCGCGCCGAACTCGAAGCCATCCCCGGCTGGGGAGCCGACCTCGACCGCAAAGACCGTCCCGGCGTGCCCATGGAGCGCACGCCGCCCCGCGTCCATGATGGCAAGCACCGGGAGCAGCCGGAACAGCAACAGCGGAACATTGAAGTGTTCGTCTCCCCGGAGCGGCCCGGCCTGACGCCTCTTTTCGGCACCAGCGTCCCGCCCAGCGGGCTATCCCGCCTGATGCGTCGTTTTGCTTACAAGTTGACCGAAAACGATATTCGCCACTGGTTGCTGCTGTTGCTGGCCGACCGCGTCAACGTGATCGAAGGTATCGGCCAGGACCTGGGACGAGGTCACCTTCCCAACCTGCTCGCGGAGATGAGCATCAAGGCCGAGTGGCAGCATAACAAGGCCGGTCTGGTGCGCAAGGCGGCCATTGTCGCCGCCATCGCGGGAACGGGATACTACTTGCTGCAGCGGCACGACGACAGGGACGCGCGCTGAGCGTGGCAATGGCTTGCTGAAACTGCATGGTGTGTGGCCTAATACTTGTTTTCCTACGGACGGCAGCATGCAGACCAAAACGATCGGCCTGCTCGGAGGCATTGGCTGGGCTTCAACGGCGCAGTATTACCGCATCCTCAACGCCATGACGGCTGAACGCATGGGCGACGCGCACAGCGCCCGCCTCGTCGTGCTGAGCATGAACCAGTTCGACTTTACGTCGCGCGCGGGCGAGGCCACGCCGCACGCAATCGAGCAATTTCTGATTGAACAGACGCAACGCCTCAAGGCGGCCGGCGCCGATTTTTTCCTGCTATGCGCCAACGGTGCGCACCGCTTCGCGCCGACCGTCGTGGCGCAGGCGGCACTGCCCTTCATCAGCATCGTGGACGAGACCGCCAAGCGGGTGCAGGCGTCGGGCCTGCGCAAAGTCGCTTTGCTGGGCGTGCGGCAGACCATGTCCGGAACGTTTTATCATGCCGCTTTGGCCGCGCGCGGCATCGACATCGTCACGCCCGATGCTGGCGACCAGGACAAACTGCATGAAATCATTTACGCAGAGCTCGTTCACCACCGTATCACGGCAGCCAGCCGGCGCGTTTTCCAGCAGATCATTGGCAAACTGGCCGCCGCGGGAGCGCAAGGCGTCATCTTGGGCTGCACCGAAATACCTCTGCTTATCAGCCAGGCCGACGTTGACATCCCGGTATTTGACACGACCGCCATCCATTGCGAGGCCGCGCATGCGCACGCGTTCGCGCCCTGAAATGCGCGCGGCCTGGTCTTAAAAGTAGCGCAGGCCGAGCGCCGCCCTCACCTCGTCGGCAGTCCTGGCAGCAACGTCGCGCGCCTTGAAGGTGCCATCCTTGAGCATCTGCATGACCGCACCGGGATCTTGGGCAAATGCTTCGCGGCGCGCGCGGACTGGCGCCAGCATCTCTTGCAGCACGCCTTCCAGGCGCTTTTTGACCAGGCTGTCGCCCACGCCGCCGCGCACATAGCGCTCCTTGAGTCCGGCGAGCCCTTCCTGGTCCGGGTCAAAGGCATCGAGGTAGATAAACGCGACGTTGCCCTCCAAATGGCCCGGGTCGTCCACCCGCAGATGCAGCGGATCGGTGTACACCTGCTTGACCGCCGCGCGGATCTCATCGGCGCTGGCGCCGAGGTTAATCGTATTGCCGAGCGACTTGCTCATCTTGGCCTTGCCGTCGATGCCAGGCAGGCGTCCGAGTGCAGGCACCAGGGCCTTGGCCTCGACCAGGATCTCGCGCTGCGCCAGGCGGTTGAATTTGCGGACGATCTCATTGGTTTGCTCGATCATCGGCACCTGGTCGTCGCCCACCGGCACCAGGGTTGCCTTGAAGGCGGTAATGTCGGCCGCCTGGCTGGCCGGGTAAGTCAAAAAGCCGGCGGGAATATCGCGCTCGAAACCGCGCAGGCGAATTTCTTCCTTCACCGTCGGATTGCGCTCCAGGCGCGCCACCGTCACCAGGTTCAGGTAATAAAAAGTCAGTTCGGCCAGCTCCGGTATCTGCGACTGGATCAGGATCGTGGAGATAGCGGGGTCGATGCCCACCGCCAAGTAGTCCAGCGCCACTTCGAGCACATTGCGGTGCACCTTGCCGGTGTCTTCCATATTGTCGGTCAAGGCCTGGGCATCGGCGAGCATGATGAACTGGCGATAGTCGTGCTGGTAGGCCACGCGGTTGCGCAGGCTGCCGACAAAATGGCCGAGGTGGAGCGGGCCGGTCGGGCGGTCGCCGGTCAGGATAATGGGGAGCGTGGCGCGGGTCATGGGGTACCTGTAGTCTGAGCCGGAGCCCACCGTGCAGGCGAAAAAACCGCCGCATGGTCGGGGCGGCGTTGATGAACATCTCGTGGCTATTCACTGGCTCCGCGTTAAGGGCGGCGCCACCAGTTACGGCTCGTACGATGTGGATTTTGATTCGTCATGGCCCACATGGTTTCAAATTGCTGAAGGCTTGTCAAGTGCGCAGCAGCAAGCCGCTTACTCCGCCATGCGGTCGCATCGCAGCCGGCCGGCTCGGATGCGACGGCAATTGTGGCTGCCGATTACCGCCGCAAAGCCCAAAAATCGATGCTAAGCCCATAATATTGTTTGCTATAGTGTCGGCATTATTCATTCACCCGGCAGGAGAATCGAGCATGAACGGAGCAGGCGGGACCAGCGGTGGCATCGGCAAATTTTTACTCGGCCTGATCATGATGTGCGGAGGTTTTTACCTTTTGCTCAACGGCATTGTCGTCAGTTCGAATTTCGGTCTGGGCACGCGCCTGTTCGGCTCGGGCGCGATGGGGCTGACCGGCGGCATGATCCTGATTCCCCTGATCATCGGCATCGGCATGGTGTTTTACAACGCCCGCAGCTACCTGGGCTGGCTGATTGGCATCGCCTCGTTCGGTGCCTTGGTGTTCGGCGTCATTTCCTCGGTCAGCCTGAATTTACGCACGATGACCGCGTTCGAACTGCTGGTCATCCTGACGCTTGCCTTCGGCGGCCTGGGCCTGTTTCTCAATTCGCTGCGCCCATCGCGCGCCCCCCAGCCGCAAGCGCGCTAAGCGCCAAATTCCGGCGACAACCACCCTTTGGAACGGGGGCGGCTTTAGGGGCGCGACTCGGCTTGCATCTTCAGGCGCGCGCGCCACGCGCCCATTGCCGACAGCGCCGAGTGAAACTCGCGCTCGATCAGGTCAGCTTCGGCGATCGTCACCACGCCATCTCTTAACGCGCCCGAGACCGCCTCGGCCACCGCGCCCACCTCGCTCATTACCCTGCATACCGTCTGCGACAGGTCGTCGCGTCCCACGCAGTCGGGCTGCGGCACCAGGAACGCGGCCATCCCGTGACGCATCAGCATCGCGTGCAGCGGCAAGTGCGCATCCTCCACGCCCGCCTTGTGACAGTGCTCGACGATGACGGATACCTCTTCAAACGACGGGTAGTGCGACGAAATCGTCGGCGACAGCTTGTTGCGCAGCACGTTGGCGGAGATGCCGATGGTGACCGCCAGCGCTTCCAGCCCGCCCGGATAACGGCGCGCCACGGTGTACAGGGCGTCGTGCTGGTTCATGTCCATATATCTGCGAGTCATGGTGAATCTGTTCCTTTTTTACCGGTGCAGCGCACCATACGTACGATTATTCTTCTCTCAACTTTTACTTCTACTTAAGAACAACCATGAAGTCCACTCTTTTTGCCCTGCTGCTGGCCACGCTGCTGCCCGCCATGTCCGAGGCGTCAGCCAAGGCTTCGTCGGCGCGTTCGTTCAAGAGCGGATCTTCCTCTCAAAGAGCGGTCGCGACAAGTGGCAGCGCACGCACACAACCGCAAGGCCGGCGCGCCGCCGAGCACGCATGCACTGCCCCGCCGCCAGCGCCAACTTCGATGCCGCCCCCCGCGCCCATTCTCGTGCAGCGCGCGTCAAGCGGACCAGGCTACGTCGTCACCGGCTTTCTGCTCGGGCGCGCCACGTCGAGCGCGCATGCGCACCGCAGCAGCGATTCCGCCGCCTCCCCGAACACGGCCGGGCAACGGGCCCCGTTCGTCAGCATGCTGCTGCCTCTCTTGCCCTGGCTGGCCTTGCTGGCGCTGCTGGCTTGGCTGTGCTGGCGTGTGCGGCACATCCTGCGCCGCGCCCTAGCCTCCACCAGCGCCAATTATTCCTTCAAAAGGTAGGGTCCCGGGCGCCGGCCTGGGCGAACACGACGACACGCTTTGGCGTGAGCAGTTGGCCGACACGCTGCGCCTACATGGAAGAGTTACAGAAAATTTTAGATGCGCTCAGCCGGCGTTTGGCCGATTTTGATTCCCAGGCAAAAAGAGCCGTGCAGGCGCTGGCAACGGCTAATGCACGCAAATCCGCTCGACCAGGCGGCCGAGATCGACGCCATCCGCCAGTCAGTTCCAAACGGCGGGCGAAAGCACGCTGGAACGCTTGAAGCGGCCCGGCCGTAGCGGCGTGAGGGGGGCGTGAGGGAAGCCTATTCCGTACCGGCCGGTCCCGTCGCCTGCTTCACCGGCGCATCGAGGCGGTATACCGCCACCACCTTGAAGGCGCTCGTCTCGGTCGCCTTCTCGGTGTGGAGCTCGGTACAATCCTCGGCCACCAGGCTGCGCCAGTTGTACACGCCCAGCTTGGAAAACACGGGCGCCGCCTTGGACGTGGCGCCCAGGTCGATGGCGATCATGGCATTGCGCGGCGAACCGGTGTAGTTCACCGACAGCAGCTCAAAGCCGAAAGCGCCCAGCCACGGTTCCCACAAGGCCTTTTCGGTGCCCGCCGTGATCCGGGCGAGCATGTCGGCCAGCGTGATGCCTTTCTTGACGAGCGGGCGGATTGCCGCCAGCGACGGCGCATGGCGCGGATCTGGCGCCAGCTTGCCGGCCCCGCGGGCGGCGATCGCCTTGAGCTCCTTGATGATGGCCGCATCACGCTCCGTATAGTCGCGCATGCGGGCATACAGTTCGCCGTCCAGGAATGGATTGGCGACTTTTTCTTTCTGGGAGCGCGCCAGGGCGCGTTTGGTTGGTGCAGGCTTGTTCGGCGTGGTCATGATCTTGATGGGTAAATGGCAGGGGCGCAGTTTATCACCTTGCGGCGCCGCGCCCCGCCGCGGCGTTCCCACAGCGTTGCCTGCGCGGCTGCACCTCAGCGCGACAGGTACAAATTCTTGCGCGTGCGCGCGGCGCGCCGGCTGCGCACGGGCTGGCCCGACAGGATGCCGGAGAAGCCTGTCAAGCGCCGCCCGATGGTGATGTGCTCGCCGTTGATATCGAAAAAGCGCACGTCCTTGCTGTGCGCGCTACCGCGCACCTTGACCACGGAAACGACCCGCTTGAACTGGCCGTCCAGTTCAATGTAGCGCTGCATGATGATGGCGTCGGCCAGGAACGCATTGCCGTACGAGCTAAATTGCAGCACGGTGTAGCGGTCTTCCAGCTCGGCCGTCATGAGGACGGTGGCCCCCATCCCGGTCAGCACCGCCACCAGCCGGTACAGCGACTCGCGGAAGTTGTCGCGGAAAATGGACGACAGCGCCAGCTCAAAGCCGGACAGGGAATCGATTACCACCCGCGTCGCCTTTTTTTCCTTGATCATGGCCACCAGGTCGTGCAGGATCTCGTCAATCGACAAATCCAGCGTGCGGGTATTGATGATGCCCACCGCGCCAGACTCGACCAGCCGGTTGAGCTTTAAGCTGAGCAGCTGGTTCGGACTCTTTTCAAATGCGGCGATGACGCCCGTTTCGCCCAGGCGCGCCCCTTCGGCCAAAAATTCGGTGGTGAGTACTGTTTTGCCGGAACCGGACGGCCCCACCAGCAGCACCGAATAGCCTTGCGGCACCCCGCCGCCCATCATCTCGTTCAGCTCGGGCACGCCCAGCGACAGGCGCTTGTCGGCGCCAAAGCCGGGCCGCTCCGAGTCCGGTTCCTGCATCATTGCGCGCGGGAACACCTCGACCCCGGTGTCGTCGATGCGAAAGGTATGCGAGCCCAGCCGTTGCGAGCCACCCCGCATTTTCACCACTTGCATCTTGCGCACCATCGAATCGCCGCGCACCAGCTGCGACAGCCACACGATGCCGTCGGCCACGGTAAATACGGGTCCCGATTCAGCTTCGGGCTGCAGGTATTCGCCGATCAAGAACGTGGTCGCCTGCCAGCTCGTCATCTGCATGCCCAACTGCTGCACAAAGTACTGCAGGCCGGCAGCGCCATGGTCGTTGGACGGTGCCGACTGCGCCACCGAACGGAACGAATCGACGAACACCAGGCTCGGCTCGAACTCCTGGACTTCGTCGGCAATGCGCGCAAGCACGCGTTCAAAGTCGCCATCGACCATGTCCGAGGCCAGGTTGACGAACTTGATCGCGCTGTCGATCTTGTCGAAGTCAAAAAACTTGAATTGCTGCTGGTAGCGCAGCATTTTCAGGGGCGGCTCGCCGAGCACGGTAAAAAAGATCGCGCGCGACTGCGGGTTGGCCATGGCAAACATCATCTGGTGGGCCAGCGTGGTCTTGCCGCTGCCGGGCGTGCCGGCGATCAGGTTAAAGGAAAACTCGGGAACGCCGCCGCCCAACAGTTCATCGAAGCCTTGCACGCCGGTTGCCAAACGTTTGATTTCTACCCGCTTATCCATCGTGCTGTTCCTTGCTAATTACGCCTCCGCGCGCGCGGCCGAGTGCGGACTTCAAAATCAACTTCGTCATGTGCGATCCGACCAGCACGGTCAGGATGTCGACCAAGGTGCCAAATAATAGGATGCTGGCGGCCCGTACCCGCTCCGGTTCCTGGCCCGCAAAGCACAGCCGGAACAGTTCGAATTCCGGGTCGGCCGGACGGGCGCGCGGGTCGAATTGCATCCACGGAAAATCGCGTCCCACGCGTTTTGCGGTGCGATACAACAGCGACTCGAAGCCGTCTTCGCCGATGATATTCGACAATGCGTTGGCCAGCGTCTGGAGTAGTTCGATGCTGACATCGACGCTCCCATCCGGGCTGCCGGAAAGGACGCGTTCGATGATCGCGCGCGGTAGTTCTTCGTCTGTCGCCATAGGACCTGCAGAGGTGAGAATAAATAGGTAGTGGTCGTGCCAGCCAATGTTTGTCGAGGCGACGACCGCAATCACGCCGCTGTCGCATCATACCACTTCGTCCCAGGTTGTCGTTCCCCTGTGCGCGCTGCAGCGCCAGGGTAAACCTCATCGCAGCGCCTCATCGCGGGCCTGGCGCGCGCAGCGGCAGCACGACCGTAAACTGGCTGCCGCAGCCGGCCCCGGCACTGTCGACCCGCACCGAGCCGCCATGCAGTTGGGCGATCGAACGCACCAGCGTCAGGCCGATGCCCAGCCCACCCGACCAGGCGTGGGTGCGCTCGTCGCGGCCCTGCTCGAACAGATCAAAAATATGCGGCTGGTCTTCGCGGGCGATGCCTTTTCCCTGGTCGCGCACGGCCACCGCCACGCCGTCCCCGCGCAGCGAGGCGGCCACCACGATGGCCTGGCGCGGCGCCGAAAATTTGCTCGCGTTAAGCAGCAGGTTGGAGAACAACTGCGCCAGTCGCACCGGGTCGCCCTCGAGCGCCAGCGGCGCGGCCGGCAGTTCAACCTGCACTGCTTGCTCGCGCGCGGTCAACGCACTGTGCGCAATGTCGATCGCCCCCTCGATCACCTCGTGCAGCTTGAGCGGGCAAGTGCGCAGCGAAATCTTGCCGGTCGTAATACGGGAGGCGTCGAGCAAGTCGTCGACCAGGCGCACCAGGTGCGCCGCCTGGCGCTCCACGATGGCCAGCAACCTGGGCAGGCGCGGGTGATCGATGACCAGCGTGCGCATGACGCTGTTGGCCACGGCAATGGATGCCATGGGATTGCGCAGCTCATGGGCCAGCATCGACAAAAACTCCGTCTGGCGCTGCGCTGCGGCCTCGGTCGCGGCGCGCGCGTGGTCGGCGTCGCAAGCCGAGCGCACCAGGCGCTCGTTAGCCTGGCGCAGCAAGTTCAGTTCAACGTGCGCGTCGGTCAGATGCTGCTCTTCGTTCAGCAGGCGCCGGTTAAGTTCGGCCAGCACGCCCTTCAGAACCTGGTTTTCAAGGTGCAAGGCCGCGATCGCGTGCTGTGCGTCGAGCGGACCGGCTGCTGCCGCTATCTGATCCATGTTATCCCTGTCCCCTTTGCGCGGGATGCGTGCGAACCGCAGAAAAACCCCCGGCGACGGAGCCGGAAAGCGCGCTGTACAGCACTAAC
The DNA here is from genome assembly GCF_049897805.1 of Massilia sp. TWP1-3-3. NCBI lineage: Bacteria > Pseudomonadati > Pseudomonadota > Betaproteobacteria > Burkholderiales > Oxalobacteraceae > Massilia > Massilia sp. TWP1-3-3. The sequence goes on along the minus strand of NZ_JAFCWX010000015.1, from coordinate 134,588 downwards.
CTGGAATATGTTACTTGAAAGTTTCCTTCCAAAACTTTAATAATCGCTCGCAATTCGCCTCCAAACAACAGCGACCAACTAGCACGCCTTTGTTGCCCGAATTGACCGCAAGTTACAAGCAAGCCGGGATGAACTGACCGATAATGCGCGCGCAAGTATCCGTGCGCTAATGCTCGCTTTGCGGCAAAGGAAATTCGAAACACACACTGCTCACGGCAAGGACCGGGACCGCGTGCGTATCCCATTTCCGGCTGTAGTCGGACAGCGCGATCAAGCCTTCGATGTCGATCAGGATTTCAAACGCGGCGCCGCCCTTGAACATTTCGAGCAGCAGCGCAAAGCGCTGCGCCGACTGGTTCACCGCGACGCTGCATTGGGCGCGCTCGCCGGCGGCGGCGTAGCTGAGCGTAAACGGTTGCGGCGTGCACGCGCTGGTGATCGTCATCACCCAGCGCGCATCGTGCAGCGCTTGCGCGTCGGCCGTGTAGATCTGCGCGTCGCCCGTGGCGTGCATCTGGACGGTGATGGCCGGCGCGTGTTCGATTCCCGCGCTGTGCCTGAGTGACAACTGAACCGGGCCTGTCTCGAAACTCAATCTGGTCGGCATGGCGACTTTCCTGGTGGCTCGCATGGCGCGATCTTACCATCGGCGTCGGAACCGATCCTGTATTGGCGTGTCCAAGTGAATGGCAAGCAGAAAAAGGACCGGGTATGACGCTGGCGCGCTTCATCCACGAACAGATTGATGCCATTCTCGAAGACTGGGTTGCTTTCGCACGCGAGGTTCCATCAGCCCACAACTTCGACCTTGCGGTTTTGCGTGACCACGCGGCGGGCATTTTGGCCGCCATCGCCGCCGACCTTGATCACCTCCAGAGCGACGTGCAGCAAGAACAAAAATCAAAGGGTCTGGGGCCGTTAGGACCGGTCCCAAGTGAAGCCAAAATTCACGGCTCCAACCGGCTGCTCGACGGCTTTAGCGTCAACGATACGGTCTCCGAATTTAGGGCGCTGCGCGCTAGCGTGCTACGTCGCTGGAGCGCAGCGCCCGGCGATGTCGCCGGACCAGGCTGTATCGAGCTGACACGCTTTAATGAAGCCGTCGACCAGGCATTGACCGAGTCGCTGGCCGGTTTTTCTGACGACAAGGCGCGCAGCACACGCCTGTTCGACGCGCTGCTGTCGGTCTCGCCCGACCTGAGCTTCATTGTCGGCCTCGACGGCGTGCTTATCTACGGCAACCCGGCCCTTGCGCACGCCTTTGGCTCGCCGCTCAGCGCCCTGACGGGCAAACCGTTTGCGCGCGGCGCGGGCAGCGCCGGCTTCTTGCGGGATGTGCGTCTGGCGGCGCAAACAAGAGCGCCAGCACGCGGCGAACTACTGCGCAAGCACGAAGGTCGCGACCTCGTCTACGAATACCTGCTCGCGCCGGTCGAAGACGAGCAGGGCGGGGTCGAGGCCGTGGCCGGCAGCGCGCGCGACATCACCGAGCGTAAGGCAGCCGAAGATAAAAACCGCATCAGCGCGCACTACGACAACCTGACCGCCCTGCCCAACCGTTACCTGTTCGGCGACCGGCTCGACCAGGAAATCAAGCGCGCCGGACGCATCGGCTTGCCGCTGGCGCTGCTATTCATCGACCTGGACGGCTTCAAGCAGGTGAACGACGACCTCGGCCACGAAGCGGGCGACGACTTGCTGCGCCAGAGCGCGCAGCGGATCGGTCGCTGCGTGCGCGGCACCGACACCGTGGCCCGCTATGGCGGCGACGAATTCACCGCCTTGCTTACCGACATCACCAATTTACCGCACGTGGACATCCTGGCCCAGAACATCCTCGACGAACTGGCGCGCCCGTTCACGCTCGGCACCCGCAGCGTGACCATCTCCGGCTCGATCGGCATTGCGCTCTACCCGCGCGACGCCATCACCGCCGAAGAACTGGTGCGCCATGCCGACAAGGCCATGTATGCCGTCAAGCACGACGGGCGCAGCAGTTTCGCCTTTTTTACGCCCGAGATGCGCGCTGCGGCCAACGGGCGCATGAAGCTGATCGCCGAATTGCGCCAAGCCATGCCGCTGGGCCAGTTGCGCGTGTATTACCAGCCAATTGTCGAGCTCACGCACGGCCTCATCATCGGCGCCGAAGCCCAGGTGCGCTGGCAGCATCCGGTACTGGGATTGCTCGCCGCCGAGCAGTTTTTTGGCCTGGCCGAAGAAGCCGGGCTGGCCGGCCCGATCGACGAATGGGTGCTGGCCGACGCGCTGGCCCGCGCCCAGGAATGGCGCGCGCAGCGGGGCACGCAACTGCTGGTCAGCATCAACAAGTCGCGCGTGGCCGGCTCAGGCCTGGCCGACGGCGCCCACTGGGAAGCCATTCTCGCCACGCTGGCGCGCGCGCCCTTCCCCGTGGCCCTCGAAATCACCGAAGCGGCGCTGCTCGACACGCGCAGCATGGTTGGCCAGCTCACGGCCGCCGGCGTCCAGCTGTGCCTGGACGATTTCGGCACGGGGCGCTCGTCGATGAGCAGCCTGACCATGGTGCCGCTGACCGGGCTGAAAATCGATCCGTCGCTGGTGCACCGGCTCGACCAGGAAGCGCCGCGCGCGCTGGCCGCCGGCATTATCGTGGCCGCGCACGGCCTGGGCGTGAAAGTGATTGCCGAGTGCGTTGAAAGTGCGGGGCAAGCTGAACAGCTGCGCAGCATCAGTTGCGATTACGCGCAAGGATTCTATTTTTCCGAAGCGCTGGCGTCGGCCAAGTTCGCCGAACTGCTGAAGCGCAGCGCGTAAATGGCGCCGCAGTCCCCCGGCATCATTTTTCGAAAGAACCGTTCTGCGCCAGGGGGCCGCTGAAAAACTATGCTGCCTGCAGCAGCGGCGCGGCCCGGTGCGTGATCGCCGCGAGCACCTTTTCCAGTAAGGGCAGGTTGAGTGGCTTGACAAAATAATGGTCGAACCCGGCCGCCATGGCTTCGGCCCGGTCATACTCGCCTCCGTAACCCGTGTTGGCAATGAGGGTCGCGTTGGCATTGTGCGCAAACCGGCGCAGGCGGCGCGCCAGCTCGTTGCCGTCCACGCCAGGCAAACCGATGTCGAGTATATACACGTCATAAGCAGTGCTGGCAGCGCGTTCCAGCACCGCCTTGGCCGAATACTCGACGCGCACTTGGTGCCCGAACGTTTCCAGCCACATGCCAAGGATGTTGGCGGCATCGGCGTTGTCGTCGACAATGAGCATGCGCAGCGGCGCAATCGTGGCGGCCTGGCCAGGCCGCTCCGGCGCGGGGGTGCCGGCTGGCGCATCCATCGCCGGCAACAGCACCGTGAAGGCCGAGCCGCGTCCGGCCCCATCGCTCTGGGCGCGCACGGCGCCGCCATGCAGCGTCACCAGGCGCTGCACCAGCGCCAGGCCCAGTCCCAGCCCGCCCTGCGAGCGGTCCGACGAACGCTTTTCTTGCGAAAACAGCTCGAACACATGGGGCAGCAAGTCGGCATTCATGCCGACCCCGTCGTCGCGTACCGTCATGGCCACTTCGCCGCCGGCCTGCCGCACTTCGACCTGGATGTGCCCCTTGGCGGGCGTGTACTTGGCCGCGTTTTGCAACAGGTTCGTCAGAATCTGGACCAGCCGCTTGCGGTCGCCCATCACCATCGCCGGCACGCCCGGGTTGTCGATCGACAGGCGGTGAGAGCGCTCCTGCATCATCGGCATGACCTGCTCCACCGCTTCGCCCACGATGCTCCAGATATCCTGGGCCGAGTGCTCCAGCGTGACCAGGCCGGAGGTGACGCGCGAGACGTCGAGCAAGTCGTTGATCAGGCTGGTCATGTGATCGGCCTGGCGCGCGATCACGGCGCCCATGCGCTGCACCTGCTTGCCGTCGCCGTGAACCATGTCGAGCAGCTGGGCGGCGGCGCGGATGGGCGCGAGCGGGTTGCGCAGCTCATGCGCGAGCATCGCCAGAAATTCATCCTTGCGCACATTGGCGTCCTGCAGCGCCTGTTGCGCGTTTTTCAAGCCCGTCACGTCGATGGCCACGCTGCGCACCGTACGCGCCACGCCGCTCTCGTCGGCGATGAATTTGCCGTGAATTTGCAGCCACAGCGGTTCGTCGACGCCGGCGCGCTTGATGCGCACCACTTCCTCGTAACTGCCGCAATGCGCTTCGGCCGCCTCCCCGGCGCGCGTGAGGCGCTCGAGGTCTTCTTCCCAGACCGACTTCCAGACGTCGCCAATGCTGGCCCAGGTGCCGCCGAATACTTCCCGCGTATTTTGCGAAAACGTGATCTGTTCGGTGACCAGGTCCCAGTCCCAGATCGCCATGCGCGCCGCGACCATGCCTTCGCCCATCCGCTCGCGCGTGGTATCGAGCGCCTCCTTGGCCAGGTGCCGTTCGGTGGTGTCGCTGCCCTCGACAAAAATGCCGGTGACGGCGCCATTGGCGTCAACGATCGGCTGGAACACGAAGTCGACATACACCAGCCTGGCCGGCTCGCTGGCGCGCGCTTGCATCAGCAGCGGCACATCGTGCGCGGCGCGCGGGGTGGCGCTGGCGTAGGCGGCGTCGAGCAGCTCGAAATAGCCCTGCCCTTCGACTTCGGGCAGCGCGTCGCGCACGGCCAGGCCGAGCAGCGCGCGCTCGCCGACCACGCTCATATAAGCGGCGTTGACGAATTCATACACATGCGCGGGGCCGCTGAGCATGGCCATGAAGCCGGGCGCCTGCTCGAACAGCGAACGCAGGCGCTCGCTTTTGGCGCTGCGCGCAAAGGTCAAGGCGCGTTCGGCCTCGCGCTGGCGCTCTTGCGCATCGGCGTGCTCCATCGCGTTCCAGATGCGCTCGGCGATATCGCGCACCAGCGGGATGTGGCTGGGCGACCATTGACACGGGGCGTCCTGGTGCAGCGTCAAGATGGCGACCAGGGCGCCCGCCTTGATCACGGGCACCTTCATGCAGGCGCGCGTTTGCAAACCGGCATACGCGGCGGCATGCGCGGCCGTGCGCGGGTCGGCTTGAACGTCGGCAATCGTGACGACCTCGGCCGCGCAGAGGGCAGCGCTCACGGCCGGGCCGTAGGCGTCGATGGCGCCGCCCACTCCCGCCAGGCTGGGCACGCGCTCGGCTTCCCATGAATGACGCGTGACAAACCGGCTGCCGCCGGCGTCAACTTCGGCGTAATCGATCTGCGACACGGGCAAATAATCGCTGAGCAAATGAAACGCGGCGCTCGCGATCGCGTCCGAGTCGGTCAGGCCGCGCAAGGTGTCGGCGATCTGCAACTGGAGCGTGCGATTGCGCTCGCTTTCTTCGCGCCGCGCAATTTCGTCGGTCAGGCGCTGGTTGATCGCTTCGAGCGCGACCCTGGCGCGGTGTTCGGCGCTGACGTCGCTGCAAATGACCAGCACGCCGCAGACGCCGCCCTCGTCGCGGATCGGGCTGTAGCCATAGTTCCACCAGAGGTCTTCGCGCGCGCCGCGCCGGGTGACGGGAATGAGTTGGTCTTCGTGCCAGGTGGCCGGGCCGCCGGCCATGATAGCGTCCACTTGCGGGCCGATCACGGACCAGATTTCACCCCAGGTTTCCCTGCCGCTCTGGCCCAGCATGCCAGGGTGGCGCTCCGGCCCCAGTGTATCGCGATAGCTCTCGTTATAGAACTGCACCAGTTGCGGCCCCCACCACACCAGCATGGGCTGGTGCGACGCCAGGATCAGGTGCAAGGTGTGCTTGAGCGTGTCTGGCCAGGCGCCGGGTGCGCCCAGCGCCGTGGCCGCCCAGTTTTTTTCGCGCATCAAGGCGCCGAGTTCACCACCCTGAGCGAGAAATTCCGGGGTTAATTTCATGTAGTTTTTTCCACCGGCGCTACTGTACTGACAACTGCCTGGGACGCCGAATCCGCAAACGCTGCTGCTTTGGCGACCCGCCCCGCTGCGCCGGGCGCGCCCACTAACCTGCTTTCCGACAGTATTGCTCCTTACCGCTCGCGTGTATGCCGGGTACCGAACACAGTGCGCGCGACGTGGGCGTTTTTACCGAAAATTGAAGAAAAGGGAGCGGGCGTACAAATTCGCTGGACATTTTTGCGGCAGTGCAGCATTATTAGCTCGTCTCCTCCAACTTCTACCAAGAATTGGATTTGCCTGCCCTTCGGGGCAGGCTTTTTTTTGCCCGTCGCATGTCGCCGCGTATCAGGCCGCCAACAGGAGCGCGGTGACAGGCGCCGTGTCGCGCCACGGCGCCCTTTGCTATCATGGTGAAATGAACAATGTGCTGCTCATCGACGACGACGTGGAACTGGTGGAGATGCTGCGCGACTACCTGACCCGGGAAGGTTTTGGGATGGGCATGGCGTACGATGGCGCAAGCGGCGCCGCGCTGGCGCTCGGCGGGCAATTTTGCATTGCCATCGTCGACGTGATGATGACGCGCATGAACGGCATTCAAACGCTGCGCCTGATCCGCGAAAAAAGCCGCTTGCCCATCCTGATGCTGACCGGGCGCGGCGACGACACCGACCGCATCCTGGGGCTGGAACTGGGCGCCGACGACTATGTCACCAAGCCGTGCACGCCACGCGAACTGACGGCGCGCATCCGCGCCATCTTGCGGCGCGCCCATCCGCCGCCGGACAACAGCAGCGGTCCGGTCACGCTGGCGGTGGGCAAGCTGCTCATGGTGCCGTCGCTGCGCCGCGCTTCCTGGAACGGCGCCATGCTCGCGCTCACCAGCACCGAATTCAACCTGCTCGAAGTGCTGGCCATGCATCCGGGCCGCCCCGTGAGCAAGAATGAACTGTCCGAGCTGGGCCTTGGCCGGCCGCTGGCGCGCTTCGACCGCAACATCGACGTTCATCTGTCGAGCCTGCGCCACAAGCTCGGCCTGCTCGACGATGGCCGCTCCTGCCTGCTCACCGTGTATCGCCAGGGCTACCAGTTGATCAGCGAGTAGCCACGCCAGTGACGAGTGCAAGCAGCTGGTCGTGCCCGGGGCCGGCGCCAAGGACGTGCTGAACTCCGGCGGCCGCGCCTGGACCTTGGCATTACCCTGCCCGTGCCGGCCCCAAAATAAAGTCTGAACTCTGCGCCCTGCCGCGCGCCTAACTGGACACGGGCGCCGGCAAACGGGCCGGCGCCACCAGACGGGGCATGCCATGGGCGGCAAACTGCATCGCTGTGCAATAACCATGCTGCTGGCCATCCTGGCCGGCGCGCTCGCCGTCGCCCGGGGGGCGCCGGTCAGCCTACCGGCCTACGGGGTCGACGTCACGCAAAGCTCGGTGTCGGGCCTGTCGGCAGGCGCCTACATGGCGGTCCAGATGCACGTGGCGCACTCGTCGATCATGCAAGGGGTGGGCGTGTTCGCCGGCGGCCCTTACCACTGCGCCGAGGGCAATGTCTTCATCGCCCAGACGCGCTGCATGAGTCCCAACCTCTTTTTCCCGGCGCCTACGGCGGGCGACATCGCGCGCTTTGCCCAGCTCACGCGCGCGCGCCGCCGCCGGCCTGATCGACAACCCGGCCAATCTGGCGCGCCAAAAGGCCTGGATCTTCGTCGGCACCGACGACGACGTGGTGCGCCCGGCCGTGGTCGACACCCTGAGCGCCTACTACGCCAACTTCATGCCGGCCCAGAACATCGTCTACCGCCATGACATCGAGACCTTCCATAACCAGGTTGTGCTCGAAGGCGACCGCCGCGTGCAGCCTTGCGCCTACAAGAACAACGCCATCTTGCGCGACGCCTACGTCAACGACTGCGACTATGACGCCGCGGGCGAACTGTTGCAGCATATCTACGGGCCGCTCGCGCCGCGCAACGGCGGCGTGCTGTCGGGCAGCTTCATCGCATTTAACCAGAATGAATTCATCGCCGGCGCGCGCAGCGCAGGCATGGACGACAGCGGCTGGGCCTACGTGCCGGCCAGCTGCGCGCAGGGCGCGCAATGCCGGGGGCACGTGGCCTTTCACGGCTGCTTTCAGTATGCACAGTATGTCGATGACGCCTATGTGCGCAACAGCGGCCTGAATCAATGGGCCGACAGCAACAGGTTGATCGTGCTGTATCCGCAGACGGTAAGTATTGCGCTACGCAACCCGAATGGCTGCTTCGATTGGTGGGGCTATACCTCGCCCGACACTTACGACACGCGCAACGGCGTTCAGATCGCGCCCGTCAAGCGCATGCTCGACCGCCTGGCCGCGCCCCGCACGGCGGCCGGCGGCGGCGGCGCCGGCGAGGTACACCAGCTGGTCTTTGCCAGCAATGCCGCCGACGACGGCTACGTCAAGGCGCGCGCCGGCGGCGGCGCTGCCGAAACGGGCGTTTTTTCCAGCCTGGCCACTGGCCGGGGCAGCGACGGCAAATTTAATCGCGCCGTGCTCTCGTTCGACACCAGCGCCATTCCCGCCGGCGCTACGGTCGTGCGCGCCGTGCTGCGCGTAACCCATCACTGGCGCTTTGGCCACCCGTGGGACGACGCCGCGGCCGGCCCGATCACGATCGACGTGGCGCGCGGCGTCTTTGGCGCGCGCGCCAGCGCCGAGCCGGCCGACTGGGGGGTATCACCCACGGCCGCGGCAGTGGCCAGCATCGCCCGGTTCACCGGCGCCGGCCTGTCGGGTCCATTTAGCGCGGCCGGCCTGGCGGCGCTCAACCAGGGCAGCGGCGCCATCACTCAACTGCGGCTGCAATTTTCCGACAAGCAGAGCGCACCGGGCTATGTACGCATCGCCGACGGTGCGCTCGCCACGCTGAGCGTTGACTACCGCTAGCGCAACCATCACCAGGGAGCAAACATGACCGACACCACATTTTTCTGGCAGGGCGGACGCAAGATCGCGGTGCGCAAGGACGACGCCGACATCACGATCCGGGCCGCCACCGCCGAACAGGCGCAGCAGGCGGCGGCGCGCGCCGGCGTCAATCTGCTGCAAGTGCAAAGCGTGGCGCCCGGACTGGTGCGCGCCACCGTGCCCGGGCCGGAGCGCGAACGGGTCGGTCGACGCCATGCGCGCGGCCCGCCATGTCGTGCACCACGTCTACCGCGACCGCGAAAGCGGCGAGACCGAATACCTCATCACCGAGAGCTTTTTCATCAAGTTCAAGCCCGACACGCCTGACGAGCGCAGCAGTGCCTATTTGCAGGACCGGCACCTGGTGCGTGAGCGCGACCTGGGCAACCTGACTTACCTGGTGCGCGTGACCGACGCCACCGGCAGCAATCCGATCGGCGCGGCCAACGCCGCCGCAACTGACGCCGACATCGAGTACGCCGAGCCGAACATCATCCGCCCGTTGACCAGGTTCGCCTTCATTCCCGCCGACGAGCGTTTCGCCCAGCAGTGGCATTTGCATGCGCCGGCCAGCGTCGCGCCCGACCTGGTGGCGGGGGCCGGGATTTTCGCGCCGGACGCGTGGGACAGCACGCTGGAACGGCGCGACATCGTGGTGGCCGTCGCCGACGACGGCTTCGACCTGACCCACCCCGACTTCCAGGGCCAGGACAAGGTGCGCGCGCGCCTGAACGCGGTGCTGGGCGGCGATGCCGACAATGCGTCGATCGCCTGGAACGACGACGTGCAGCCGCGCGCCGGCAACTACCATGGCACGCCCTGCCTGGGCGTGGCCGTGGCCGAAGGCAATGGCAGCGGCGTGATCGGCGTGGCGCCCGGCTGCGCGCTGGTGGCCGTGCGCTTTCCGCTGGGCGCCATGTCGGACGCCCATTTCATCGTCATGTTCGACAAGATCTCGACGCTGGCTGACGTGCTCTCGTGCTCTCGTGCTCATGGGGCGTCGGTCCCGCCGACGCCCCCATGAGCCGCGCGCTGCATGATGCCATGGCCAGGCTGGCGCGCAGTGGCAGGCGGCGCGGCAAGGGCCTGGTGTTTTGCATTGCGGCGGGCAACAGCAATTGTCCGGTGGCCGACCTGGACAATACGCTCGCCTACCGCTACCGCTACCGCGACCACGACGGCGCCCTGCGCAGCTACCGCGGCCCGATCGATCGCTGGGTCGCCGCCCACCCGGACGTGATCACCGTCAGCGCCAGCACTTCGCGCAAGACGCGCGCCCCCTATTCGTCCTGGGGGCGCCAGATCAGCGTGTGCGCACCGTCCGACAACTGGGACAACCTGGGTCTGTCCACGCCGCCCGGGCGCGGCATTACTACCACCGACAACGAAGGCGCAGGTCCAGGGTCTGACTTTACGCCCGACTCGCGCTTTACGGGACGCTTTGGCGGCACCTCGAGCGCCACGCCGACGGTGGCCGGCGTGTGCGCTCTGGTGCTCTCGGCCAATGCACAACTGTCCGCGCTGCAGGTCAAGACCCTGGTGCAAGGCACGGCCGACAAGGACCTGTCGCTGGCTACCGACACCGCCGTTAACCGAGCGGGCGACATCAACGCCGACGGCTTCAGCCTGTGGTTCGGTTACGGCAAGGTCAACGCGGCGCGCGCGGTGCGCCAGGCCTTGGCCGGCGCGGCCGACACGCGCCGCATCGACCTTGGGCAAGAGCCCAACCTGGCTATTCCCGACGCGGGCGCGCCGGTGGCCAGCGCCATCGACGTCAACGACGACGGGCGCATCGGCGACATCCGCCTGCAGGTGGACATCCGCCACACCTATATTGGCGACCTGCGTATCGAGCTCATTGCGCCCGACAACAGCGCCGTGCTGCTGCATAACCATGCCGGCGGAGCGGCGCACAACCTGGTGCGCGCCTATACGCCGCAAGACACGCCCGGCCTGCGCGCACTGCTCGGGCGCCCGATCCGTGGGCGCTGGCAGCTGAACGTGCGCGACGACGCCGGCTTCGATGTGGGACGGCTCGCCGCGTGGCGACTGGCCGCGCGCGTGACGTAGCAGCCAGTGACGTAGCAGCCAGTGACGTAGCGGCCAAGGACGTAGCAGCCAGTGACGTAGCAGCAAATGACGAGCCGCCAGTCACGGCACGCGCATCAGTCGTCAGGCAGCTCGCGCGCTCGTCGGCCGCTGCGTTTTTCGCGCTCGCGCTGGCGCAGCACGTCGATCATCACATTGAAGGTGCGCGCCAGGCGGCCGATCTCGTCGGCGCTGGTGACCTTGATGTTGGCGCCCTCGTAGTCGCCTTCCTTGAGCGCGTTGGCGGCCGCAGTCAGGCGCGCAATCGGGCGCACGATGCTGCGCGCGAACAGCACCGCGAGCACCAGGAACAGCACGCCGACCAGCACCACGCTGAACAAAACATTTTGGAACAGCTTGCGCAACGGCGCTTCGAACACGCGGCGCGATTCGCTCACGCCCACCACCCAGTCGTGGCCCTTGACCGGCGCAAAGCCTGCGTGTTCTTCCTCGTCCGACAGCGTCGACACGTAAGTGACGCTGCCGGGCGCCGTGGCGCCCACCAGCGTGCGCGCCAGCTGTGGCATGTGGACGCTGTCGATGTGCTCGCGCGCAAAACGCTTGTCGGCCACGATCCGCTTCTGGGTTGGCGCCGACAGCACGCCCAGGCTGCGATACAGGTGCTTTTCGTCTGGATAGTAGATCAGGATGCCGTCGCCGTCGATCATGAAGGGCACCCGGTCGGTCCCGGCGGTAATCCCCTGCAAAATGTCGGCAATGCTGCTCGCCTTGATGCGCAGGACCACCACGCCCAGCACCTTGCCGGCGCTGTCGACAATCGGATTGGCGTAAAACATGCCCCGCTTGCCGTCGCTCGCGCCGACCAGGATGCCGGTGCGCGCGGCGCGCCCCTTGACCGCCTCTTTAAAATACTCGCGAAAGCCATAGTTGTTGCCTTCGACATTGGGCCCGCTGGCCGCGAGCGCCAGGCCATCGGGGTTCATCAGGAAAATGAGGGCAACATCGGGGTGGGTCCGGATCAGGTTGCCCATCTTGGCCAGTACCACCTGCTTGCGCGCCGCGTCCGCGCGCCGCAGGTAGTCGATGAATTCGGCCTCGGTGGCCGCGTAGTTGGCCAGGTTCTGGCTATCCTCGACCAGTTGCGCCACCTGGCCGGCGCTGCTGGCGGCAATGCGCTGCAGATTGCGCATTTCGCTGGCCGACACCGCCTTCACCGAACCGTTCAAGTTGTAGTAGGCCGTCATCAGCATCGGCAGCAGCGCGGCGAGCACCATCGCGATCGTCATCTTCAGCACCAGCGGCCAGGAGATCGGATGGGTCACCGCGCGGCCCAGCCGCACGGCGCGCCGCTTGAGCAAGCGCGGCGAGTCGAGCAAGGCGCGCCAGCTCGCGTTGCCCATGCCGATGTCGGCGTCGGTGTCGGTGTCGGTGTTGGTGTCGGTGTTGGTGTCGGTGTCGGTGTCGGTGTCGTCTTCACGCAGCGCGTCGCGCAGCGCCAGGCTGCCCGCGTGGGCGGCGAACAGCTGGCGCGAAAACGCTTGCAGGTTCTGCGGACGGGCCGCAGGGTCGAGCGCCAAGGCCCAGTCGACGGCGCCCAGGAACGCGCCGCTGTAGCGGCCCTGCCCCGCTTCGAGCGCGCTGACCATGGTGGCCGCGCCGCGCTCGCGCTGCGGGGCGGCGGGCGGCTTGGCCCCGGTAACCATCCAGTACAGCGTGGCGCCGAGCGCATAGATGTCGGTCCACGGCCCTTGCGCCGCACCGCCGTACTGCTCGGGCGGCGCGTAGCCGGGCGTGACGACGTCGGCCAGCGTGTCAGCTTGGCCGGCCGCCAGGCGCGCCGCGCCGAAGTCGAGCAGCACCAGGCTGCCGTCGTCCTTGCGCCGGTAGATGTTGTCGGGTTTGACGTCGCGGTGCAAAAAGCCGGCCTGGTGCACCACGGCCAAGCCGTCAAGCAAGGGCTGCAGCAGGCCGAGCAACTCGCTTTCGGCGGTGGCCCTGCACTGCGGCCACCATTGCTTGAGGCTCTGGCCGCGCTCGTATTCGAGCACCATATAAGCGGTGCGGTTGGCTTCGAAAAATCGCGCCACGCGCACGATGTTCGGGTGGCGGAAGGTGGCCAGCGTGCGCGCCTCGACCAGGAAATTATCCAGCCCGTCCTGGTACAGGGTCCCGACTTCGGGGCAGCGCGGCGACACCGACTTGTCGCCCGAGCGCTGCGCCAGTTCGCCCGGCAGGTATTCCTTGATTGCGACCTTGGCGTTCAGGTGCACGTCGGTGGCGAGGTAGGTCACGCCAAAGCCGCCCTGGCCCAGCACGGCGTCGATGCGGTACTCGGCCAGGTGAAAGCCAGGCGCGAGAACCAGGGCGGTTTCGGACGTGGCCACTTTGCCGGGCGTGGGCGTGCGCGGGTAGAGCACGGTGGCGTCGTCGATGGCCGGGCCAGGGCGGTGCAGGACGGTGGAGTCGTCGTCCAGCGGCGCGCCGGGCATCGGCAACGGCGCCCGGCGCGGTGCAGGCGCAGCCAGGCTGAGCGTGTGGACCGCGCGCAGGCGCCGTTCCATGGCGACGATCTTTTCCAGGGCGGCCACGCGCCGTTCGAGGACGGCAGCGCGTGTGGCAGCTTGTGCCCGCAGCGCCTGGTCCGGTCCGTCGACTGTTTCGCTGTCCGCCATGGAGAACCTTATCAAAAAGTACAGGCGGATGCTAGCATGACGCGCTCTGCCTTTGGCGATTTTCCCGCGTCCGGCGCCGAAACTGGCGGAGCCGTTCCTCGCTATTTACCCAGTAGCAGAAGGCTCTGGGTCCATTGGGGCGCCCACGCAAACAGAAAATCATGCGTCTCGAACGCGCGGTTCAGGCGCGAGATGGGCACCCGGTGCACCTCGTTCAATCCAAGCGCGAGCGTGACGGGATTCCACAGCGCCTTGTTCCTCGATTGTTTCGCGCTGCCCTTCACGCGCGCGCCATCGTCCCCGAAAATGCCGCCCGCCTCGGCCAGGGCGCGCTCCAGATCGATCCTGACCATGCCGGCAAAGGCGAGCAAGACCTGTGCACCGCTGATGCCATCGCGCGATTCCCGGGCTGGCTCGACTTTGACCGGCTGCGCTTCGGCGGCGCGCTTGCATTGCGCGGCGAGGCGCTCCAGGTCTTTCTTGAGGAAGCGCAGCTCGTGCAGCGCGCGCCGAAAGCCGGGCGGCGGCAACGTGGCGACAATCTTGTAGGCATCCTTGGTCATGGTGATCAGCACATCGTCGCTGCCCGCAGCCAGGCGGGCAATATCCTGCTCGAAAAAGATCGGCGCGGCGTACCCGCCGTTGGCGTCGCCAAACAAGGCGGCATGCGCGGCATCAAAATCGAGCCAGACGTAGGGCGTGACGCCATGCTCGAGCAGGCGGGCCAGGCTCCACGGCGAGCCGGTCTGGTGAGCCAGCCAGGCGCTGGCCTGTTCAACGGTGGCCCGGAAAGGGAGTTCGGAAATCGTCATGGCGTGTCTTTCGCTAGGCAAACAGCCGACACTCTGCCCTAGTTGGGCCGATTTGGAAAGGGCGCGCCCCCGGGCCGGCGCTGGCAGCCGGTCGGGCTCGACGATGCCGGACCGGTCATGTCCATTCCCGGCTCGCTTTCTTCACGTCTTAGGCAAACAGGTCGATGGTGCGGCCCAGCGGCGACGACTTGGCTGCCTGGGAAACGCTGCCGGCGGACGAGGCGAGCGATGCAGCCGGCTCGGTTTTGCCCGTTGCCAGCAGCGCCTGGCGCCGTTCGCCGGCCTGGTCGGAGTGCGCGATGCGCTGTTCAACCTGACTGATCTTGCCGCGGATGGCGTCGATTGCCGCCTTGCCCTGTGGCGTTTGGGCGGTGGCGCAATTGATGCATTCGGATAGTTGCTGCTGCAATCGCTGCAGTTGCGCCAGCAAGGCGGCAGCCACCGGGGCGACGTCGGCGATATCGGTGGCGCCAGCAGTGGATCCGGCAAGGGGCGACATGTCTTTCTTTCGGCGGGCAGTGCAAGCAAGCGCGACTGCGGTGGTTCATCTTAGCACCGGGCGCAAACGAGCGACGCGCATGCCGTTGCGGCAATCGGACGCTTTCCAATGAGCAGTGGAGCGAGGGGGTAAAAACCGGGCGATAATGGTGCGATTAGGAAACTTGGCAGCGATAGAGGATGAAATGAAATATTTAATGGCGTTTGCCGTGCTCGCGCTGGTCTCCCGGCTCGGTTTTGCCACTGGAAACGTGGCGGTGGCGCACCACAAGCTGCTGACGTGGCCGGGAATGAACCCGGTGCAGTTTGGCTGTTACGTCGAAAAGACCTTTGGCGTCAGGGACAAGCGTTTTAACTGCAGCGCCAAGCCTTACGTCGCCGGTGGCAACCCGTGCACGGCTGCCGACGCGTATGAAGAAGGTCCTGCCTTTCCGGATGCGGCTGCGGCGAAGATCCACCCCGACATCAAGACCATCGACCTGAGCTGGGAGCACGGCGACCTGCAGCAAATTTCGGTCGATTTCAAGCGCAAACTGAGCCGCAAGGAGATCGCCACGATTCTATCGTTGCCGGAAAACTTCGAAGTGCCGCAGGAAAAGATGAAGTTTATCCGCATCTACATCCAGGAATGCAGCAGCGATGGCAGTTGCCTGGGCATTCAGATGTTCGACCATCAGGGTGCGGGCGACATCGATTGCGGCGATGTGAAGTGAGGCCGGTGCATGGGGCCCGCTGACGATGGTGGTGAGAACTAAGGCCATCGGCTCTATGGGTACCCGCGTGCGCGAGTACGCTATTGTTCTCGATTTCGGTTCGCAAACTTCGCGATTTCTGTCGGGCCGACCGAAACGGGTTTTACTGCACCCTCGTGCGCGAGCACGATAATTATAATGAAGATATTGGTGAAAAAGTCAGCGGTCCTTGTGCCATGGGACCGCAGCCACGCTACTCCGGCGTCGACGGATCGGCGTCGCCCCCCGGATGCGCCAGCGCCTGTTGCTCCAGCTCGGCGTCGGAGACCAGCGGTACGCCTTCGGCCGGCGCTATTTCTGGTGCGAACGGCTGGCCCGTCGCGCTATCTGCCGCCGGCGGCGGGTTGGCCAAATCCAGCACCGATTCAATGGCGTGTTCGATCTGGACGGTGAGGTCATCGTCTTGCGGGTGCGTATTGCTGGTCATGGTGGCGCCTTTGTTGGGGTTAGTCATTTGACTATGCCCTATTTCTGCCAAACGAGGCAACACGCGTGCATCCGCCCTGCTTTAAAGCGATTTTTTCCAGCAGCGCCAGCAATTTGCGGGTGTCGACCGGTTTGATGAAATGGTGGTCGAAACCGGCTTCGGCCGTATTGCGACGATCGCTTTCCTGGCCATAGCCAGTGATGGCGACCAGCACGCAGGCCCCTGTGCGCGGATGCTGGCGCAGGCGCCGGGCCAGCTCGTTGCCATCCATTTCAGGCAGGCCGATGTCGAGCAGGCAGGCGTCAAAGGTTTGCCGCTCGATGCATGCCAGCGCGTGGTCGGCGCCATGGACCACCGTCACCGCGTGGTCCGACGCTTCGAGCAGCATGCCGAGCATCAGGGCCGCGTCGACATTGTCGTCGACCAGCAGCACCCGCAAGGGCACGTGCTGTTTCTCGTCAAGCGGCAAGCCTTCGCAGGCTGCATCCGGCCCGCCCCGCAGCGCCAGGCGCGGCAGCGCGACGCGAAACGTACTGCCCTGCCCCGCTCCGGCGCTGTAGCAGCTCACCGAGCCGCCGTGCAGCTCGACCAGGTTCTTGACCAGCGCCAGGCCCAGGCCCAGCCCGCCGGAAGAGCGGTCCGGCGTGTGCTCGGCCTGGGTGAACAGGTCGAACACACGGGCGGCCAGCTGGCGCTCGATGCCGATGCCATTGTCGCTGACCGTCAGCAGCACCATGTCCTGGTCGACTTCGGTACGCAGCACAATGGCGCCGCCGGCCGGCGTGTACTTGGCCGCATTGTTAAGCAGGTTGGAGACGATCTGCACCAGGCGCTTGTTGTCGCCCATTACGGTCGTGACGGCCGGCGTCAGGTGCAGGGCCAGCGCGTGCTGCTTGTTGCGGATTAGCGGGCTGGCCTGTTCGACGGCGTCGGTAACGATATGGCGCATGTCGAGCGCCACCTTGTCGAGCGTGACCAGGCCGCGCGTGACGCGCGAGACATCGAGCAGGTCGTCCACCAGGTGGGTCATGTGCGACACCTGGCGGCTGATGATTTCGCTGGTCTGGCGCACCCGCGCGGCGTCCGACTTGCCCAGCTTGAGCAGTTCGGCGGCAGCGCCAATCGGGGCCAGAGGATTGCGCAGCTCGTGCGCCAGCATGGCCAGGAATTCATCCTTGCGGCGGTCGGCGTCGCGCAGGTTTTCTTCGGCTTGCTTGCGCTCGCTGATGTCGGCAATCGTCCCCACCAGGTAGGCGCCGGCGTTGGGCCGCGGCTGGCTGCGCCCGTACAGCTCAACCCAGCGCACCTGGCCGTCGCGCCGAAGAATGCGCCCCTCAAACTTGAAGCGGCGGTCTTCGGCCAGCGTGACCGAGACCGCATGCTCGAAGGCGGCAATGTCGTCCGGGTGCAGGAAAGTGGCGGCAAATTGCGCGGCGTCGACCGGGCCGCTGGAAGTGGGAATGCCCAGGATCTGGTAGCCGCGTGCGTTTTCCCACGTAACATTGCCCGTTTCCGGCTCCCACGCCCACAGGCCCAGTTCGGCGGCGTCGGTTGCCACGCGCAATCGCTCGGCACTCGATTGCAGCGCTTTCTGGTTTTGCTTGCGCTCGGTGATATCGGCAAAGGTGACGACCGCGCCCGCTTGCCCGCCCTCGCCGGCCATGGGCGCCACCGCGTAAGAGACGGCAATGGCGCGCCCATCCTTGTGCCAGAACACTTCGTCCTCGATGCGCACGGCAGCGCCTTCCCGCACCGCCTTTGCCAGCCGGCATTCTTCCCACGGATAGGCGCTGCCGTCGGCATGGTGATGGTGCACCACGCTGTGCAACTGGCGCCCGATCAGTTCAGCCGGCTCATAGCCGAGCATCTGGGCACCGGCGCGGTTGATGAAGGTGCAGATATGGCCCGGCCCGATGCCATAGATGCCCTCGCTGGACGACTCGAGCAGCAGTGAAAACCGCTCATGGCTGGCGCGCAGTTCGTCATTGGCGCGGCGCACTTCGGTGACGTCGCGCGAAATCGCCAGGATTTTCTCGACCTGCCCGCCGGCACCGAGCACCGGCGTGACGATCACGTCCCACCATTTGGGCGTCGCTTTGGCGGTCGGACAGTAGGCTTCGAAGCGGCCGGTGCGCCCGGCGCGCGCGTCGGCCAGCGCAGTGCAGATGGCGCCGCTGGACGCTTGCGGCCACAGGCTTGCCCACGCCCGCCCGGCAACGCTGCTGAAATCGTCAATTTCCATCAGGCACTGACCATTTTTATTCATCGACAACACGCAGCCGTCGGGATCGAGCATCTTGACGCAATCGTTGCTGCTTTCAAAGATCGCAGTGCCGATGTCGGTCACGGTGACGGTCGCGCCGGTGTCAGCGCCGTGCGGGATGGGATCGAGCATGGAAATGGGTGTTTCCTGTAGAGCAAATGGCGTGGCGGACGGCACGCTCGTCTATTGCGCAGATTGTACGGTATTGACGCGCCCGTTCGATTGGATGAGCCCGGCTACCGACCGTGACGAACCATGACCTGCTTCAGCTTGCCGGCGAATGGCGTTCCTCCATGCGCACGGCCAAGTGGGGAATTTGCTTGAGCGACAACAGATGGGCATGCGCCAGGGCCATGTCGCCGCTGCGCACCATGGCCAGCACGGTGGCGTCGTCAAGCGTGGCCAGCTTTTCTGCATCGATGATGACGACGCCTTCCACCACCAGCTTATTGCCATTTCGCAAGACCTCGAACGAACGCGCCGTCAGCAGGCCGAGGGTGGACAGGCGTTCGGCAAAAGCGTTGGTGTTGAGCATTTCGGCGTGAAAATGTTGCAAGAAGTCGATGGCGGCAGCCAGCAGTGGCGTTTCCTTGCCTTGCGTGTCGAACAGGGGCTGTCCTGCCGCTTCGTTCAGGCCGGCAAATGCTTCGTCGATGCAAACGGTCATCTCCGGCTCGCCGTCGCCGCCACCGCCGGACAGCACAAAGGGATAACGGCGCACAAAGGCTGGCACATAGCTGCCCGCATCCCATTTACCGGCCGCATCGACAAACAGATTTTCGGCGTTGTTCAAACCCACCATGGCGGCCAGCGTGTACGGCCCGCCATCATTGCCGACAAACACAAGCGGATAGCTTGCTGCCGCGTCGATCAGTTCCGTGCTGGCGAGCAGCAGCGAATTGGTATGCGCCGCGAAAAGAAAATTGCTCTTGCCCGTGTCGAGCTTGAGGTTGCGATGGTGTTTACGATTGAGCGCGGCCGGCCGCTGATAAAAGTTCGTCGATGACACGTTGATTTTCCTTAGACATTACGTAGATCGGAAACGACATTCTCCAAGGTAACGTGAACTAAGCCCGGAAACAACTGTTTTCCGCAAATAAGCCAGCACCAAGCGCCACGGCCACCCCGGGGTCAGTTCCCCCATTGCGATGGGAACTGGTTGGGGGGTTTATTGTGCGGGCTGGAAGCCGTCGGCGTTGATGTCGAGCTCGGTGACTTCGCCGTACTTGGCAGCCACCTTGCGGATGTCGACAGCCTTGCCGATCAAAACCATTTGCAACTTGTCGCGCGGGAAGTGCTTGTCGATCAACACCTTGGCGCGCGCCGGGGTCAGGCTGTCGACGTCTTTGCCGAAGTTGTCGATCTGCTCGCGCCCCACGTTCGAGACGTACATCTCGCCCAGCAGCGTAGCGAGCTGCTGGCTTGTTTCAAAGCGCGATGGAAACTGGCCCTTGACGTAGGCTTTGGCCGAGTCGAGCGTGGCCGCGTCGATTCCCTTGTCCCACAGCCGCTGGTACGTCTTGAGCGCGAGCGCCAGCGCCGGCTCGGTGCTGGGCGAGGCGGTAAAGCTCGAGATGCCGAACGTGCCCGTTTGCGACAGCGTGCCGAACTCGCTGCGCGCACCATAGGTCAAACCCGAATTGACGCGCAATTCGTCGTTCAGCCATGAGGTAAAGCGCCCGCCCAGCACGGTATTGAGCACTTGCAGGGGCACATAATCCGGGTCGTTGCGGGCAATGCCGGCGCCGCCGATCAAAAATGTCGTCTCGGTGGCGTCAGCTTTATTGATTAGCCATACGCGCGCCTTGTCGGCCTTGACCTTGCCGTTTTGCTGGGCGGCAGGTGCGGCGCCGCTCGCCGTCCACTGGCCAAACAGTGCGCTGATGCGCGCGCGCATCTCGGCCGTCTTGAAGTCGCCCACCACGATGATGGCGGCATTGTCGGGACGATAGTAGCGCCGCTGGAACTCCTGCACGTCCTGGCGCGTGATGGCGCTCATGCTGGCAACGGTGCCGGCCGGCGGGTTGGCGTAGGCGCCATCGCCAAACAGCATGCCCCGGTAGTACGACTTGACGACATTGCGCGGCGCTTCCTTCGCTTGCTTCAAGCCCAGTACCTTGCGTTCGCGCAGCTTGTCGAGTTCGGCGGCGTCCAGGCGCGGCTGCTGCACGATGTCGGCCAGCATCGGCAGCAAGAGCGCGGCGTCGTCGCGGGCGAAACTGGCAACCAGCGCCGATTGCTCTTCATTGCTGGCACCGCCCAGGGTGGCGCCATGAAAATCGAACACTTGGTCGATGGTCGCCTTGGCGTGTTTGCTGCTGCCAAGCAGCAAGGCGTCGCCGGCCAGGTTGGCCAGGCCGCGCTTGCCGGCATCATTGACCGCACCTGCCTTGAGCACAGCGCTCACCGCGATCAGCGGCGCTTCGTGGCGCTCCATCAGGTACACGGTCAGGCCGTTGGGCAGGCGCGTGGTCTCGAACGGGGGCAGGCGGAACTCGGCCGCGCCGGTGCCGGCGCTGGCGGCGACCAGGCTCACGGCAACTAGGTGCTTGATCATCAATCCTCCTTGGCAGCGAGCACGCCAACGGTGCGCTGCGATTTGGTCAGGTAGGTGGCGGCGACACGCTTCAGGTCGGCCACGGTCAACTTGCGGTATTGCTCGGGCGCGTCGAACATTTTTTTGTAGTCGCCAAAGAACACTTCATAGTTGCCCAGCTGCTGGGCTTTGCCGTTGATCGTTTCTTGATTGCGATAAATGCCCACCAGCTTTTGGTTTTTGACCTTCTGCAACTCGTCCTCGGTGACGCCCTTGTTGATCACCCGGGAAACTTCGTCCAGCATTGCTTTTTCAAGCTGGGCCGGCGTGACCTTGGCCCCGGCCACGGCAAACAGGTACAGCAAGCCCGGATCGAAACCGTCGATGCCGTCGGCGCCAACCGTCGTTGCCAATTGCTGGTCGACCAACGCCCTGTACAGGCGCGACGACTTGCCGTCCACCAAAATGCTTTGCAGTACGTTGAGGGCGTAATAGTCGGCGTGGCCAATCGGCGGCACCTTGTAGGCAATCATCAGATTGGGCGAGGTGACCGACGCCTTGGCCACGAATACGCGCCGTTCGCCCTTTTGCGGCGGCTCGACGGTGCGCACGGGAGGCGGCAGCGCGCGCTTGGCGATCTGGCCGAAATACTTGCTTGCCAGTGCCTGCACCTGGTCGGCCTTGACGTCGCCCACCACGACGGCCACGGCGTTATTGGCGGAATAATACACATTGAAGTAGCGCTTCAAGTCGTCCAGTGTCCAGGCCTTGATGTCCGACTCGTGCCCGATCACGGGCCACGAGTACGGGTGGGCCTGGAAAGCGACGCCGTTGATTTCTTCCTGCAACAGGCGCACGTTAGAGTTTTCCAGGCCGGTGCTGCGCTCGGACAGCACCACGCCGCGCTCGCTCTCGACGACCTTGGGATCGATGGCCAGGTTGGCGATGCGGTCGCTCTCCAGCGCAAAAATGGTTTCCAGCGATGCCGCCGGGAACCAGTCCTGGTACACCGTCACATCGTTGCTGGTGTAAGCGTTGTTGCTGCCGCCCTTCGCTTCCATCACCCGGTCGAACTGCTTGGGCCCGTAGTGTTTCGAGCCGTTGAACATCATGTGCTCAAAAAAGTGCGACAGCCCCGTGGTGCCCGGCGCCTCGTTGCGCGAGCCGACTTTCCAGAACGTGTACATATTCGCATTGGGAATGGTGCTGCTCTCAAGCACGATGAACTTCATCCCGTTGGGCAAGGTGAACGTCTTTACTTCGCCGGCGCTGAGCGCGTGCGCGCCACTAGCCGCACCGAGCAGCAAGACGGCGGCCATGATTTTCCACTTCATGTTCTTCCCTTCAAAAAACCTGTTTTGAATGCAATGGCAAAGAATACGGTATCCGGCAAGGGATGGATAGTGCGGGATAGTGCGGGATAGTGCGGGATAGTGCGGGATAGCGCGCAGCAAAACGGCGTTGGCAGGCAGATACACGGGCTGTCGCGTTACACTGGTGACAATCGGTTGCCACTTTGACACCATGAACTTGCCCACGCTCGCCCTCTTTATTCCCGCCTGCCTCGCCCTGAACATGGCGCCCGGGCCGAACAACCTGCTCTCGCTGGGCAACGCCACGCACTACGGCTTTACCCGCTCATGCGCGGCCGGCCGCGGTCGTCTGGCGGCGTTTGCACTCATGCTGCTGCTCACTTCGGCCGGGCTGTCGGTGCTCTTCAACGCCTCCGTCATGCTGTTCATGGCGATCAAGGTGCTCGGCGCGCTGTACCTGTTCTACCTTGCCTTCCAGCTATGGACCAGCCAGCCGGTGCCAACTAACGGCGTGCAGTTGCCGGCCAAGGGATTGGCGGCGCTGGCCCGGCAAGAGTTTTTTGTGGCGGCGGGCAATCCAAAGGCAATCCTGATCTTCACCGCTTTTCTGCCGCAGTTCGTCAACCCGGCCGCGCCCACCGGCATGCAGTTCGCCGTGCTCGGCGCCTTGTTCCTGCTGCTTGAATTGCTCGCCATTGCTGCCTACGCCTACATGGGCGTCTCCCTGCGCCGCTGGTTTGCCCACGCTCGCGGACAGCGCATTTTCAACCGCAGTTGCGCGGCGCTGCTGGCCGCCGCCGGCACCGGGCTGCTCGCCGCGCGCCGCTAAACGGCGCCGCTCAAGCCACCGGTTTTGCTTACCATTTTCAATTGAACCAGGCCCCAACAGGCGTATGCTGAAGTTTCACATCAGAAATACGCCTTGTTCAGGAGCCATCATGTCCGTCGATCTGTCCAAACTTGCTTCGCAAATAGCCCTGTTCAAGGGCCAAGGCGTCACGTCGCTGTTCGACAAGCCGAGTTCCTCCTGGGAATTTGACCCGCTCGGGCGCGCCGCTGGCGATGCGCGCTTTTCCAACGGACTGGGTAACGCCCTGTTCGAGCGCGGCGGCGCGTCAGATAACAGCGGCGATCCGCTTGCCGGCATGCCCTCGTTCGGCAATTTGATGGACCAGTTCAGCGCGTCGCTGCGCCAGGACCAGTTGCCAACCTCAACGACGCCCACGGCGCTCGACGCGGCCGGCAACTTCAGCCGCCCCGGCCAGAACATGGTGACGGTGCTCAACCGCGTCGAAGTGACCTTCAAGGCGCAGTTTTCGGAACTGGGAGAAATGCGCCACAGCCTGGTGAGCGAACAGGCGGCGGCCAAACAACTGGGCGCACTGGGCCCCGGCAGCAGCGCAGCCGATATCAAGGCCGAACTCACCCGTTTCGTGAGCAGCTACAACGCCGGCGTGAACCGTTTTGCGCCGGCAGTGGACAAGGGCGGCATCCTGGAAGGCAGCTGGGAAGCCGGGCGCGCCCGCTTTGCCACCCGGCGCGATATCGGCTATAGCTTGAACGGCGCCGACGTCGGCATCAAGGGCGACCTGGCCCAGCTGGGCATCACGACCGATCCCAAGACCGGCCTGGCCGCCATCGACGACGCCAGGCTCGACGGCGCCTTGACCCGTGACCGGGGCCATGTGCTGGCCTCCGTTACCGCGTTCGCCAATACCTTCGTGACGACGGTTGATTTTCTTAATGCCAAGGACCACGGCCAGCAGCGGCAAATGGCCAACCTCGACCGCGCCGTGCACTGGATTGGCGAGCACAAGGCGGCCGTGCAAAAGGAATTCGGCGCCGGCGCGGCAGCCACGCCGAACGCGGCCTTCGCCAAGGCGGCGGCCCATTATGACGAGATGGCTCGGCTCGACGGGCCACCGGTCAAGCCGGCCTGACGCGCGGCGCTGCGGCGCTGCCCGCAGTCCGTTTTTTTGCGCGGTTGTCCGAACTTCGTCTGGACCCAAAAGTCATACTTTGTCAAGGTTCCACGCTTTAAGGTGTGGTCATGTATCCAGTCGTGTTTGTTCCCAAATGCAACTAAGTAAAGCAAAGACAGGTATTATTGGCCTGGATGAACTGACCGGTGGCGGTCTGCCCAAGGGCCGTCCAACGCTCGTGTGCGGACCTGCCGGATGCGGCAAGACGCTGTTGGGAATGGAGTTTCTGGTGCGCGGTGCGCTTGAATTTGGCGAACCGGGCGTCTTTATGGCGTTCGAGGAAACCGTCGCCGACCTCACCACCAACGTCGCTTCGCTCGGGTTCGACTTGGACGACCTGGTCGCCCGGCGTATGCTGGCAGTCGATTTCGTACGCGTGGCGCGCAGCGAACTGGAACAATGCGGCGAATACGACCTCGAAGGCCTGTTCGTCCGGCTCGCTTTCGCCATCGACAGCATCGGCGCCAAGCGGGTCGTGCTGGACACGGTGGAAGCGCTGTTTCTGGGCCTGCCCGACCCTGCCATCTTGCGCGCCGAGCTGCAACGCCTGTTTCGCTGGCTCAAGGACAAGGGCGTCACGGCCATTGTTACCGGCGAGCGAGGCGATCAGGCCGGCAGCTTGACGCGCCAGGGACTGGAGGAATACGTGTCCGACTGCGTCATCGTGCTCGACAACCCTGTCACCAACCTGATTTCATCGCGCCGGCTACGCGTGGTCAAGTATCGCGGTTCTACCCACGGCAATAACGAATACCCGTTCCTGATCGACAGTAACGGCATTTCGTTGCTGCCAATCACATCGCTGGGGCTGGAGCACGAGGCCAGTGTCGAACGGGTGCCCAGTGGCGTGGCAGGTCTGGACGACATGCTCGGCGGGGACGGCTATTACCGCGGCAGCAGCGTGCTGGTGTCGGGCACGGCTGGCACTGGCAAGAGCAGCTTCGCTGCCCATTTCGCCGCCGCCGCCTGCCGTCGCGGCGAGCGCGTGCTGTACTTCGCGTTTGAAGAGTCGCCCGCCCAGATCATGCGCAACATGGCCGCAATCGGCCTGGACCTGCGCCCGGCCTTCGACGGCGCAATGCTGCGCTTCCATGCGTCGCGTCCTACCCTGACCGGGCTTGAAATGCATTTGGCTATCATGTTCCGTCAAATAGCATTGTTCGATCCGCAGGTCGTCATTGTCGATCCGCTCAACAGCTTCGTCAACGCCGGCAATGCCAACGACGTCAAGCTGATGCTGCTACGCCTGGTGGACTCGCTCAAGCGCCAGCAGATCACGGGGTTTTTTACCAGCCTGACCGCCGGCGGGAAAGCGCTTGAGCAGACCGACATCGACATTTCCTCGCTGATCGATACCTGGCTGCTGGTGCGCGACCTTGAGAGCGGCGGCGAACGCAATCGGGCACTATCGATTTTGAAATCGCGCGGCATGGCCCATTCGAATCAGATCCGCACGTTTTTCCTTACCGCCGACGGCATCGCCTTGAACGCCGACCAGCGTCAGCGCGACCAAGATATTGCCCGCATGCAGAGCGAACTGAATAGCAAAAGGGCTGCGATGGAATCGACCCTGTCCGCCATCCGCGCCGACTTCGCGCTCCAGGAGGCCGCAGCGTTAAGCGCAATCGAGCAAGAACTGGTTAGTCAGGATAACTTGGCTACCATCCACCGCCAGCGGGTCCACCTGCGCACGGACGGCCGCCCATGAACCAGATCGGCAGTGACAATGCCGGGCGCAGCGATGCCGATGCCGCCTCCGTCCCAGATGCTGACCAATGGACGCTGCGTCTGTACGTCGCCGGCCGCGGTCCGCGTTCGCTACGCGCGGTGGCAAATATTCACAAGATTTGTGCTGACAGGCTTGACGGGCGCTACCGGCTCGAAGTGATTGACCTGTATCAGCAGCCGCAGCTCGCACAGGGCGAGCAAATCGTCGCCCTGCCGTCGCTCATCAAGCGCCTGCCCCAGCCGCTGCAGATGATCATCGGCGACATGTCCAACGCGGACCATATCGTGCTTGGGCTGGGCTTGCAGGAGAGAGAAGCATTATGAAAGCAAGCAAGTCACGCTTTGGCACGCGTAAGCCAGTCGGCGCCGGGCTGGCCCTTGACGGCGTGCCCGGCGCCGGCAACGGCACCGTCCACCTGAGCGCGGGGCAGCTCAGGCAGACCGTGCGCGCCATTCGCAATGGCAAGGTCGATGCGCTGTTCGTGTCCGGACGCCAAGGCGAATGGATGTTCACGCTCAGCGGCGCCGACCACGCTTACCGCGTGCTCATTGAAGACATGTCCGAAGGGGCGCTGACGCTGACCGCCGACGGTATCGTCACGTATGCCAACCGGCGCTTCGCCGAACTGCTTGAGGTGCCGCTGCATCAAGTAATCGGTTCGCGCATCGAGGCATGGTTCGCAAGCGACAGCCACCGAGCCCTGCACGCGCTGTTGGCCGACGGCCTGGGCACCAAGCGCAGCGTTGAACTCGACCTGCTGACCGCCGCCAGGCGGCGTGTTCCGGTGATGTTATCGAGTAGCCCATTGATCCTCGAGGGCATGCCGAACGCGATCTGCATGGTCGCCACCGACCTGACCGGGCAAAAGCGCAGCGAGGCGGCGATTGAAGCGCGCCAGAGCCTGCTTAAAGCACTTGAAGAGCAGCAGCGCACCGAAGAAGACCTGCGCCAGAGTCTGGAAACCTTGCGTTTGCATGACAGCGCTTTGGGCGCCATTTCCCAAGGGGTAGTCATCACCGATCCGCAACATCGCATCACTTACGTCAACCGCGCGTTTGAAAACATGACCGGCTACACCAGCGCCGAGGTGCTGGGCCGTGCGTCGAGCATTCTCCAGGGGCCCGATACCAACGGCGAAACACTGCGCGACAAGGACGAGGCGCTGCGCACGTCGCACGCGTTTCACTGCGAGTTGCTGTGTTATCGCAAGGATGGCAGCACCTTCTGGAACGAACAGTCGATCACACCCGTGTTCGACACGGACGGCGTGGCGGCCCAGTTCGTGCGGGTGTTGCGCGATATTACCCAGCGTAAAAAAGGCGAGAATGAAATCCGCCGCCTGGCCCACTATGACCAACTGACAGGTTTGCCCAATCGCAGCCTGTTCCGCGACCAGCTGGCGCGGGAAATTAAACGCTCCACGCGCACTGGCTTGCCGATCGCGCTGTTTTTCATCGACCTCGACGGTTTCAAGGAAGTGAACGACCGGCTGGGCCACGACGCCGGCGACCAGCTGCTGCAGCTGGCCGCCCAGCGGATCAGCGTCAGCGTGCGCGAGACCGACATGGTAGCGCGCATCGGCGGCGACGAGTTCACCGTCATCCTTAGCGGCATCAATACGCTGGTCAACGTCGAACTGATCGCGCGCGAAATCATTGACGAACTGGCCAGACCCTACCTTGTTTGCGGCAAGGACATCCAGATTTCCGCCAGCGTGGGCATTACTTTGTTTCCGCAGGATGCCAACACGGCCGAAGACCTGATCAAAAATGCGGACCAGTCGATGTACGAAGCAAAAAAAGCGGGACGCGGCCAATTTAACTTTTTCACCAGCGCCATGCAGGAGGCTGCCTGGGCGCGCCTGAAGACACTCGACGCGCTGCGCTTTGCGCTGCCGCTGCGCCAATTGTCGGTGTATTACCAGCCCATTGTCGAACTCGTCAGCGGGCGCATCTTGAAGGCAGAAGCCCTGGTGCGCTGGCATCATCCGCAAAATGGTCTGGTGTTTCCCGACGAATTCATCAGTTTGGCGGAGGAAACCGGATTAATTGGCGGCATTGACGAGTGGGTGCTGGGCGAAGCGCTGGCCGATGCGAACGCATGGCGTCTGATGTTCGGCGAATCCATACAAATCAGCGTCAACCGTTCGCCAATTGAATTCATGAGCAAGGAACCGATGAAAGTACTCGACACCCATTTCGCCTCGCTTGGCTTGGCACAGATCTCGTTTGAAATTACCGAGGGCATCTTGCTGTGCGACTCGCCGTGCGTAATGGAGCGGCTCAGCAATTTAACAGCGGCCGGCGTTCAGCTAGCCATTGATGACTTCGGCACTGGCCATTCGTCGATGGCGTACCTAAAAAAATTTCATGTGAACTACCTCAAGATTGATCAGTCTTTTGTACGCGACATGACCACCAACGAAGACAGCCGCACAATCGTCGAAACGATCATCATGATGGCCCATAAGCTGGGCTTGAAAGTCATCGCCGAAGGGGTTGAAACGGCCGAGCAGCGCGACTGGCTGCGCGAGGCCACTTGCGACTTTGCGCAAGGCTATCTGTTTTCGCAAGCAGTATCGGCGCCGGAATTTGAGAAGTTGCTCAGGCAAGACAAGCTGTTGCACACGCTGCCGGCCTGAGCGACACCTCGCGACGCCGAGCGCGTCATGATCGGATGAGCGCAAGCTTGACCAGTTGCCAGCCCAGTTCGCGTCGGATTTCATCGGGCGTTGGCGGCGGCTTGGGATCGTGGGAGCGGCGTTGCAAATAGGCGCGCACTTGCTGCTTGGATGGGTGCGTCGTGTTAGCCATGACAACCCTCGCTTTCCGTTGGGTTTTGTTCAGCCTGACTGGGTCCAGGAGCACCGCCCTTGCCGCGCTCAACTTCAGTATCGAATTTCCTTCAGCACACATACTGTCCAAACGCAATATATGCCGTTTTAGTGACTGGCATGGCGCATCGTGCAAAGTGATTGAAAATGTTATTGACCGATGTTATGGTGTGCTACCTCACCATATCACAAGGATCTTTATGAAGCCCGTGCTGCACGCCCTGAAGCCACTCGCGTTGCTGTTTGCCCTGTCTGCCCTGCACGCCAATGCCCACGCAGGCGTGCTCAAGGAGCACCCCGGGAACTGGCTGGGTGAATTGAACATTCCGCAGGGCCCGACGCTAAAAAGCGGCCTCGAGATCTTCACCCGGGCCGACGGCTCGACCTAGGCCAGCTATGCAAGTCCGGACCAGGGCAGCTACGACATTCCCGTCGCCCGCATCAGCGAGGACGGCAATACCGCAGAGCTCGACCTGACTTTTGCCCAGATGACCTTGACCTGGGTTGACGATCACTTCGAGGGCGAGTGGAAGCAAGGCGGCGAAACCTATCTTGTCGACAAGCTAACGCCAGTGGCGCAGTTCCCCAACAAAACCCGGCCGCAAACGCCTGTCGCGCCCTTCCCCTACCTGGAACAAACGTTATCGATTCCAAGCAATGACGGTGTGATGCTGGGCGCCACGCTTTCTTTGCCGCGCACAAGCAAGCCGACGCTGGTGATCCTGGTGCACGGCAGCGGGCCGCAAACGCGCAACGAAGAAAACGCGGGGCACCGCACGTTTGCCGTACTGGCCGACCATCTGGCGCGCCGGGGCATCGCCGTGCTGCGCTTCGACAAACGCGGCATTTCGCGCTCCACCGGCGACTTTGCCAACCACACCCAGGCGCAGCTGACCGAGGATGTGCATGCCGTCGTCGACGCGATGCGCGCGCGCAAGCAGTTCGGGAAAGTCGGCTTGATCGGGCATAGCGAAGGCCCGATGATCGCCGCCGCAATCGCTGCCGCCTACCCGCAATCGGTCGACTTCCTCGTCTCGCTGGCCGGGGTTGGACTGCCCGGCAAACAATTGATCGTCTTGCAAGACCGGCTGGCGGCCAAGGACCGGGGCGCCACTCCCGCCGAGCAGGATCGCCTGGCAGCGTACGTCGGCACGTTTTATGACATCGTCAATCGCCAACACCGACCCCGCAGCGCGGATCGCGGCGCTCAAGGCGATGCGCAGTGCCCTGCCGGCGTCGGACCAGGAATTGATCACGAAATACAAGATGACCAACGGTACGCTTTCACTCTCGATGGCAGGCGAACCGGCGCTGCGCGTGATCCTGATGGCCAATCCAGACGACAACTGGCGCGCCGTCAAGGTACCCGAGCTGGCCTTGAACGGCAGCATCGACCACCAAGGCGGTCGAGAGCCTGGCCGGCATTGTTGCCTCGCTCAAGGCGGGCGGCAACCGTCACGTGGAATCGGCCATACTGCCGTCGATAAAC
Source organism: Massilia sp. TWP1-3-3 (assembly GCF_049897805.1). Classification (NCBI taxonomy): domain Bacteria; kingdom Pseudomonadati; phylum Pseudomonadota; class Betaproteobacteria; order Burkholderiales; family Oxalobacteraceae; genus Massilia; species Massilia sp. TWP1-3-3. Next base: position 104,439 of record NZ_JAFCWX010000015.1, on the reverse strand, counting down.
CACGCCCTGCAAACGGCGCTGACCGGCGCGGAACCCGAATATGGGACGATTGACGAAACCGTCGCGCCCGTGGTGCTGGATCGGGTCGCCGCGTTCGTCGGCAAGCAGCGCCCGGCGCGCGCACCTACCCGGCGCCCAGGTAAGCGAACTTGAACAGGAACACGGCGGCAATGACCCAGACGACCAGCCGCACTTCGCGCGCGCGCCCCGTCAGCAGCTTGAGCGCCGCGTAGGAAATGAAGCCGAACGCCACGCCCGTGGCAATTGAATAGGTGAACGGCATCGTCAGCGCGGCAATGGCGGCGGGAACGCTTTCGGTGCTGTCGCTCCAGTCGATGTCGGCCAGTTCGCGCAGCATCAGGCAAGCCACGTACAGCAGCGCGGGCGCGGTGGCATAGGCCGGCACCACGGAGGCGAGCGGCGAAATGAACAGGCAGGCCAGGAACAGCAAGGCGACCGCAACCGCAGTCAAGCCCGTACGCCCGCCCGCCTGCACGCCGGCGGCGCTTTCAATGTACGCCGTCGTGCTCGAGGTGCCCAGCACGGCCCCGGCGGCAATGGCCACGCTGTCGGCCAGCAGCGCCTTGTTCAGCCGTTCCATCTTGCCGTTGACCAGCAGGCCGGCACGGCTGGCAACACCCATCAGGGTGCCGGTCGCGTCGAACAGTTCCACCAGAAAGAACACCAGCACCACGTTGAGGATGCCGACCGACAGCGCGCCCATGATGTCGAGCTTGAACAGCGTGGCGTCGATCAGGGGAATGGGCGCCACCACGCCGTTGAACTTGTTGTCGGCAAAGAAAAAACTGAGCACCGTCACCAGCAGGATGCCGATCAAGATCGCCCCCTTGACGCGCAGTTTGTCGAGCGCGACGATGATGAAAAAGCCGGCAATGGCCAGCAAGGCGCTGGCCTGGTGCAGATCGCCCACGCCCACCAGCGTGGCCGGATTGGCCACCACGATGCCGGCGCTGCGCAGCGCGATCAGGCCCAGGAACATGCCGATGCCCACCGTGATGGCGGTGCGGATGGCGCGCGGAATGCCGTTGACGATCATTTCACGCAGTTTGAAGACGCTCACCAGAATGAACAGGCAGCCCGAAATGAACACCGCACCGAGCGCCACCTGCCACGGCAGCCCCATGCCCTTCACGACCACGTAGGCAAAATAGGCGTTCAAGCCCATGCCGGGCGCCAGCGCAATCGGGTAATTGGCATACAGGCCCATGATCAGCGTGCCCAGCGCGGCGGCCAGGCAGGTGGCGACAAATACCGCATCCTTGGGCATGCCGGCGTCGCCCAGGATCGATGGGTTGACGAAGATAATGTAAGCCATCGTCAGGAAGGTCGTCAGGCCGGCCAGCAGTTCGGTCCGCACGTCCGTGCCGTTTTCCTTCAGCTTGAAAAAATGTTCCAGTATCGACATGCCGCTCTCCTGTGCGCTCTTCTGTAGTAGGCAGAGCTTACAGCACCAGCAGCGCGCGCAGGTCGTTCACATTGGTGCGCGTGGCGCCGGTCACCACCAGGTCGCCCAGCGCAGCAAAAAAGGTGTAGGCGTCATTGTTTTCCAGCAGCGAGCGCCCATCCAGGCCGAGCGCGGCGGCGCGCTCCAGCGTATCGGGCCCGCACACGGCCCCGGCATTGTCCTCGGAGCCATCGATGCCGTCGGTGTCGCAGGCAATCGCGTACACCCCGCGCGCGCCGTCCAGGGCTAGCGCCAGGCTCAGCAAATACTCGGCGTTGCGCCCGCCGCGGCCCGTGCCGCGCACGGTCACCGTGGTTTCGCCGCCCGACAAAATCACGCACGGCCGCACGAGTTGGAGCGCGACCCGGCGCGCGAGGGCGGCATGTTCGAGCGCCACCGCGCGCGCCTCGCCCTCGATCGCGTCAGACAAGATGAGGGGCGTGATGCCGGCAGCGCGCGCGAACGCGGCAGCGGCCGCCAGTGCATCCTTGGCCGCCGCGATCACCTGCACGCTATTGCGTTCAAAGCCAGGCGCGCCCGGCTTGGGCGTCTCGCCGGCACCGGATTCAAGATGCGCGCGCACCTCGGGCGGGGTAGCGATCCCGTATTCGCGCAGCACGGCCAGCGCATCGGCGCAAGTGGTCGGGTCAGGCAGCGTGGGGCCGCTGGCGATGGTGCCCGGGTCGTCGCCCGGGACATCGGAAACGAGCAGCGTGACCACGCGCGCCGGCGCGCAGGCCAGCGCCAGGCGCCCGCCCTTGATCGCCGACAGGTGCTTGCGCACGCAATTGATTGCCGCAATCGGCGCGCCGCTCTTGAGCAGCGCGCGGTTGATGGCTTGCTTGTGTTCGAGCGTGACGCCGGGCGCGGGCAGCGCCAGCAGCGACGAGCCGCCGCCCGACACCAGGCACAGCACCAGGTCATGTTCGGTCAGCGCGCCGGCCAGCGCCAGCATGCGCGCCGCCGCGTTCCTGCCTGCCGCGTCCGGCACCGGGTGGGCCGCCTCCACCACCTCGATCGTCTGGCACGGCGCGCCATGGCCGTAGCGCGTGACGACCAGGCCGGACAAGGCGCCCTGCCAGTGCAGTTCCACGCTGCGCGCCATGGCGGCGGCGGCCTTGCCCGCGCCCAGCACCAGCGTGCGGCCCTGCTCGGGCGACCGCGGTAAATGGGGCGGCAGGCAGCGCGCCGCGCCGACCGCGTCCACGGCCGCGCCAAACAAGCCTTGCAGGAATGCGCGCGCGTCTTGGGCGTTCATGTTCATGGGCCAACCTCGCAAAAAAACCTACTGTATAAACGAAGCTGCTCCCCGTCAACCTGGAATGCATGACATGGCATCGCGATTTTGTATTGTAGAATTTGCCATGTTAAAACTCAGCCTCGATGCCTTGCTCACCGTCGACACGATCGCGCGCCGCGGTTCGTTCGCCGCCGCTGCCAAGGAACTGTTCCGCGTCCCCTCGACCATTTCCTACACCGTCACCAAGCTGGAGGAAGACCTGGGCGTCAAGCTGTTTGAACGCTTCGGGCCGCGCGTGGCGCTCACCAGCGCCGGCGAAGAATTGCTCAAGGAAGGCCGCTACCTGCTCAAGGCGGCCAGCGACCTGGAAGCGCGCGTGCGGCGCGTGGCATGCGGCTGGGAAACCGAACTGACCATCGCAATCGATTCGATGCTCTCGCCCGCAGGCCTGCTGGGCGACATTGCCGCGTTCTACGACATTGCCGACCAGACCCGCCTGCGCATCGGCAAGGAAGAGCTGTCCGGCACCTGGGAAGCGCTGCTCGAGCGGCGCGCCGACCTGTTGATCGGCGCGGCGGGCGCCGGCCCGTCCGGCGGCGGTTACACTGCCGAGCCGATGGGCACGGTGTCGTTCGTCTTTGTCGTGGCCCCAGACCATCGGCTGGCGGGCGTGACCCACCCCCTCGGCAAAGCCGACCTGAGCCACCACCGCGCGATATCCGTGGCCGACTCGGCGCGCCTGCTGCAACCACGCACCGTTGGCCTGCTGTTCGGCCAGGACACGCTGGCCGTGCCCGACATGTTGACCAAATACCAGTTCCAGCGCGCCGGCATCGGCTTCGGCTTTTTACCGGAGAACTGGGTGCGCGACGACATCGCGCGCGGCCTGCTGGTGGAAAAGGCGGTCGAAGAAAGCAAGCCCGATGAAACGCTGTACCTGGCGTGGCGCAGTGGCGAAACGGGCGCTGCGCTCACTTGGTGGAAGGAGCGCCTGCGGGCCGACAATCCGCTGGCGCGCATGCTGGCCTCGACGCATGCTTGAACGCCATGCGCCTTTAAGCGCGCCGTAGCGCGATCATTTTCTGTTGTTCATGCTCACCGCACGATTGAAAACGGCGCCGAAAAAAAATGCGCAAGTGATAAGCTTGACCCGTATTCTCATGGAGGTCGCATGCAACGATGGTCCGTTTCGATCAAGCTGTTTGCCTACGTGGTGGTGGCGCTGATGCTGGCAGCCATGGCCTACGCCGCCTTTACGGCCGCTAAATATTGGCCTGCAATCAGCGTGTAGCGGGCTCCATGAACAAACGTCAAGCACGCTTGTTTGCGATCGGATCGTCGCTGCTGGCCGTCGTCGCTTTCATTGGTCTGACCATCGACAGCCACCGCCAGTTCGGCAAGCTGACCAACGCGGACAAGATCACCGCCGAGGTCAGCCGGGGAAAGGATGTGTGGCACAACAACAATTGCATCAACTGCCACACCGTGTTTGGCGAAGGTGCGTACTACGCGCCTGACCTGACCAAGATCACCAAGCTGCGCGGCAACGCTTATCTGACGGCCTACATGCGCGACCCGTCCAAGTTCTACGACGAAACGCGGCACCGGCGTTTGATGCCCAAGCAAGACTTGAGCGAACGCGACATCAGCGACCTGATCGCCTTTCTCGATTGGATCAGCAATGTCGACAACCAGAACTGGCCGCCGCGCCCGCTGCTGGTCACCGGATCGACTTTCCCCGGCACCGATCTTGGCGTGGGCCAGAGCACTGCAGTGGCACAGGCCGGCGCACCGCCGGCGGCGCGGCCGGTCAAAGGCGGCGACAATCCGATTGCGCTTGGCGAACGGGTGTTTCGCAGTGCCACCCCGGCCTGCGCCGCCTGTCACTCGATCGCGCCCGGGGTGAACATGGCCGGCCCTTCGCTTGCCGGTCTGGTCGCGCGCACCGAGGCCATGCTCGCGGGCGGCGCCTACAAGGGCAAGGCGACCGACGTTGCCGGCTATATCGCCGAATCGGTGCGCAATCCCAGCGCCCACCTAATCTCCGGCGCCATGTATTCGGCCAATGGCGTCTCGTTCATGCCCGACACCTATGGCAAGTCCCTGACGCCGGGGCAGATCGAGCAGTTGACCGCTTACCTGACTTCCCTGAAATAACCCGAACCGCAAGCGCCATGGCCCCGCCATGCCGGTTGCAACCGATGCCCCTGCTGGAGTCTTGCCATGAGATACAAGTCGCAATCCGTCGCCTACTGGTATTTTGCCGTGGCCCTTGCCCTGTTCGGCTTGCAGCTGGTGTTCGGCCTGCTGTCCGCCACCAAGTACCTGGGACCGGATCCCCTGCTGTATATCCTGCCTTTCGACGTCACCAAGGTGATCCACACCAACCTCTTGATCGTCTGGGTGCTGGCCGGGTTCATGGGCGCGACCTACTGGATGGTGCCGGACGAGTCGCGCACCGAACTGCACAGCACCAAGCTGGCTTACATCCAGCTTGTTTTGTGGGTGCTGATGGGGGTAACCGCCATCATCGGTTACCTGTTTCGCTTTGGCACCGGCAACAAGCTGCTGGAACAGCCGCTGCCGCACAAGATCGTCATCGTCATCGTGATGCTGATGTTCCTCTATAACATTGGCATGACGATCCGCAAGGCGGGCCGCCTGACCACCTCCGAAGGCGTGCTGATCGGCGGCCTGGGCCTGGCCGCGCTGCTGTATCTGCCCGCCTTGCTGCACTATGAAAACTATACCGTGTCGATCTACTACCGCTGGTGGACCATCCATTTGTGGGTGGAAGGCGTATGGGAAATGATCCAGGGCGGCTTTCTGGCCTACCTGCTGATCCGGCTTTCCGGCGCCGACCGCGAAGTGATGGAAAAGTGGCTGTATGTAATCGTCGGCCTGGTGTTCATTGCCGGCGTGCTGGGTACGGCCCACCACTACTATTGGGTGGGCGTGCCGAGCTATTGGCTGCCACTGGGCGGCTTTTTCAGCGCGCTTGAACCGCTGGCGCTGATCGGCATGGCCATCTTTGCGTACTCGACTATCCGCCGTTCCGGCATGGCGCACCCCAACAAGCTGGCCCTGCACTGGACGGTGGGCAGCGCCGTGTTTACGCTGTTTGGCGCCGGCCTGCTGGGCCTGGCCCATACCTTCCCGTCAGTGAACAAGTGGACCCATGGCACCTTGATTACCGCCATGCACGGGCACGCCGCCTTTTACGGCGCGTATGCCATGATCGTGCTGGCCATGATTACCTACGCCGCGCCATCGCTCACGCGCCGCCCCGAAGAGGGCACTGCCATGGGCTACTGGTCGTTCTGGCTGCAGCTGGGCGGCATGTTCGGCATGACGCTCTCGTTTGCCACGGCGGGCATCGGCCAGGTCTACCTGGAGCGCATCATGGGCCTTGGTTTTCTCGACACCCAACTGAAAATCCAGATCCACTTCGTCATGCTGATCATCACCGGCTCCATTTTTGCCGTCGGGGTCGCCTTGTTCATCATCGATTTCTTCCGCCACGCGCCACGGTTCGAGGTGTCGACCGAACCGGAACCGGCCTTGCGTCCGGTCCAGGCCAGGGGCGCCTGACTTGAACGATCGCATCGACCCCGACCTCGACCTCGACCTCGACCTCGCAGCGCGCGCCGAAGCGCCGTATTACCTGCCCAGCGGCGGCGAAGTAGCCCTGTTCGAACAGTGCCATGCGCGCCAGCTGGCCGTCATGCTCAAAGGGCCGACCGGCTGCGGCAAGACCCGCTTTGTCGAGTACATGGCCTGGCGCCTGGACCGGCCGTTGATTACCATCTCTTGCCATGACGACTTGAGCGCGAGCGACCTGGTCGGGCGCTTCCTGATCGGCGCCCAGGGCACCGAATGGCACGACGGCCCGCTCACGCGCGCAGTGCGCGAAGGGGCAATTTGCTACCTCGACGAAGTGGTGGAAGCGCGCCAGGACACGGTGGTGGTGATCCATCCGCTGAGCGACCACCGGCGCATGCTGCCGATTGACAAGACCGGCGAACTGCTGCCTGCCGCGCCCGGTTTTCAGCTGGTGGTTTCCTACAACCCGGGCTACCAGCGCATGCTCAAGGACATGAAGCCGAGCACGCGCCAGCGTTTCGTCGCACTCGACTTTGCGTTTCCATCGCAAGAGCAGGAAACGGCCATCGTCGAGCGTGAAGGCGGCGCCCCATACAGCCTGGCGCACGCGCTGGTGACACTCGGGCGGCGCCTGCGCACCCTGCAAGACCGCGGCCTGGCCGAAGTGCCCAGCACGCGCCTGCTGATTGCCGCGGCGCGCCTTGCAAGCAGCGGGATTGCCGTGCACCAGGCCTGCTACGCGGCGATCGTAGCGCCGCTGTCGGACGAGCCTTCGCTGGTCGCCGCCATGCGCGACCTGGTCGACGCCAGCTTCGTCTAGCCGGCCATGGCCGAGGCGGAAGACGTTATTACCGATGCGGCGCGCCACGCCACGGTTTTCGTACGCGCCATGTGGCAGCGCCATCGCGCCTCGGCATCCGCATCTGCACCGCGCCCGCTTGCGCTGCATGACATGGCCGCGCGCCTCGACCTGCTTGCCAGCGCCGTGTTCGGCCGCAATTTTACCGTGCGCGTGGCGCAGACACCCGCGCCGCCGACCTGGCTCAACAAGCTGTTTCTGCGCGGCCAGGCGCCGGCCCAGGGCGCCGCCTTGCCCTGCACGGACGGATACAGCATCTGGCTGCCGGCCAGCTTTGGCGCGGACTTGAACGACGCGGTGGCAACCCAGCGTTACCGGGTCGTGATGCTGCAGCAAGCCATGCGCGCCGTGCGTGGCAGCGCCCTGCACTGTCCGTTTGATGCTTCCCCCTTGCTGCAAGCACTGTTTCTGGTGCTCGAAGCGCGCGCGGCCGACGATGCGCTGGTGCGCCTGCTGCCCGGCATGGCCGCGCCACTTGCGGCCACGCGCGCCCGCGCGCTGCGCGAGCGGCCACCGTTGTCGGCCTTTGCGCCTGCGCTGCAGGTGCTTGAACGGCTGGTGCGCGCCGTGCTGAACGCCGCGCCCGGGGCACCCTTGCCGAGCGCCAGCGTACCCGGTCTCGACACCGGCGGCTTGCGCCTTCCTGCCACGGCGGGCGAGGTGCTGGACCAGGCCCGACAACTGCATCGCATGTTGGGCGCGTCGGTAGGCAGCGTGCGCGGACGCGTGCTATTTATCGATTGCTGGAGCGGCCAGTTGCGAGCGGCGCCAGGCGCGCCCGCGCAAACCGGACTTGCGGAGCACGCCGAGGACGCCGCAGGGGGCGCGCCGCGCGCCGCCCGTCTGGCGCGTCGTCCAACTGTTCGCCCGCCAGGCGAGGACGAAGACGAAGACGGGCCGCCAGGCCCATCCATGGTGCAGACTGCGCAGCCACACGAGCAGGCCGAAGACCCGATGGGTTTGCAGCGCCCGACCGACCGCGATGCCACCAGCGCCGCCCAAGACTTTGCCGACTCGCTGGCCGAACTGCCGGAGGCGCGCCTGGTCAGTTCGCCCGCACCGCCGAAAGAAGTGCTGCTGTCGGACGATCCGCCCGAAGCGGCTGTCCGCCAGGCCGGGGCCGGCGCCGCGCAAGCTGACGCCGAGCAGCGCCACTATCCCGAATGGGATTATCGCAGCCAGGCTTACCGCGAACCCGGCGCCACTGTGCTGCTGTCGAGCGCGGCGTCGGGGCCACGGCAATGGGTGGAGCAGATTCTGGCCGAGCGCGGCGCCATGCTGCGCGAGATCCGGCGCCGTTTCGAGCTGTTGCGCGCGCAGAGCACGCGCCTGCGCAAGCAGCTCGACGGCGCCGAGATCGACATGCAAGCCTGGGCCGACAGCCAGGCGGACTTGCGCGCCGGGCTGCCGCTGGCGCAGCGCCTGTACCAGTCGGAGCGGCGCGCACGGCGCGACATGGCCGTCATGCTGCTGGTGGACGTGAGCGGCTCCACCGATGGCTGGATTGCACAGAACCGGCGCGTGATCGATATCGAGCGCGAGGCGCTGCTGCTGGTGTGCATCGCGCTCGACGGCATGGACGAACGCTTTTGCGTGCAGGCATTCTCGGGCCAGGGGCCGCAGGGCGTGGTGGTGCGCAAAATCAAGGACTTCGGCGAGCGCTATGACAGCACGGTAGCGCAGCGCATTGCCGGCCTTGAGCCGGAAAAATATACCCGCGCCGGGGCCGCCATTCGCCATGCGTCTGCCGTGCTGATGGCCGAGCCGGCCGAGCATCGGCTGCTGTTGCTGCTCTCGGACGGCAAGCCGAACGATGTGGACGAGTATGAAGGGCGCTACGGCGTCGAAGACATGCGCCAGAGCGTGACCGAGGCGCGCCTGCAAGGCATTGCGCCGTTTTGCCTGACGGTCGACCGGCAAGCGGCAAACTACCTGCCGCTGGTGTTCGGGCCGCAGCACTATGCGCTGCTGCCGCGCCCGGAACTGCTGCCGCTGATCTTGCTCGACTGGCTGCGCAAGCTGATGAGGCCTTGACAGCGCGTACATGTTGGATAATAGGTCAATATCCCGACCAGGAGCTGGACATGGAAATCAAGGTTTATCGCGGCGCCGGCAAGCTGCAGCACGTCATCGAGATCGGAGCGCACCAGGTGCTCACCGACGAACCGGTGGAGTTTGGCGGCGAAGATACCGGCCCCGCCCCGCACGACTTGCTGGCCGCGTCGCTTGGCGCCTGCACCGCGCTGACCGTCACGCTGTATGCGCGCCACAAGCAATTCGACTTGCAGGATGTCCAGGTCCGCGTAGAGCACGAGCAACAGGACGGCGCCTACGTCTTCACGCGGCACATCCATTACGTGGGCCAGCTGGACGACGCACAGCGGGCGCGCATGACGGCGGTGGCGAACAAGTGCCCGATCCATAAGCTGTTGTCCGGCAAATTTGCGATCGTCACTGAGGAAGAATAAAGGTAAAACTCGCCTTGACGGTCATTGCAGCAAGACTGCGCGGGCGGCGGCGACCACCTGCGCGCTGAGGCGCTCGAGCTTGGGCGACTGTACGCGCCAGGAATGCCAGTACAGCATCACGTCAGTCGGTTTGTCGGGCGCCAGGTCGACCAGTTTGCCCTCCTCCACGTCGTTTGCATACTGCTGCTCGGGAATCATGCCGTAGCCCAGCCCCAGCCGCACCGCGTTGGCGAAGGCATCGCTGGCAGGCATGTAATGACAGGGGTAACTTCCCGGCGGCAAGCCCAGCTCGCGCAGCAAAAAGTCCGATTGCAGTGTGTCCTTGCGGTCGAACACCATCAGCGGGGCCACGCGCGCCGCTTCGCGCTGCAAGCCGTCGGGAAACCAGGTCCGTGCGAAGGCGGGACTGGCCAGCAATCGGTAGCGCATCACGCCCAGCGTCTGCACCTCGCAGCCGCGCAGCGGCTCGGCGTGGCTGGACACGCCGGCCAGCGCCAACCCCTGCGCGAGCAAGGTGTAGGTGTGGTCCTGGTCGTCGAGCATGATGTCGAGCAGGATGTATTCGCGGATCAGGAAGTCGGCCAGGCCCGGCAGCACCCAGGTGGCCAGCGTGTCGTTGTTGACTGCCAGCGCCACGCTGAGCGGGCGCGCCGCGTTCTCGCCGCTGTCGGCGATGAATTCGTCTTCCAGCAGGCGCGCCCGGCGCAGATATTGCACCAGGCGCTGGCCGGCGGCCGTCGCCCGGCACGGCTTGCTGCGGATGATCAGCGGCATGCCCAGCTCGCTCTCCATCGCGCTGACCCGCTGCGACACGGCCGACGCGGTCAGGTGCAGCCGCACGGCCGCCTGTTCGAAACTGCCGCTGTCGATCACGGCCAGCAGCGCTTCCCCCTTGCGAGCATCGAGCATGCCATGCCTCCAACATTAACGAATCTTAATTATACTGAGATAAATTAAATTGCCTATGTTTGCCGCCTGCTGGACGGCAAAATGACTGTCATTGACCACGCTGACAGGCAGACACCATGTTCGACCTCACCATTTTCCTGAACGGCTCCGGCGTCGCCGCAGGCCTGATCATGGCCATCGGCGCCCAGAATATCCACGTGCTGCGCACCGGCATCCGGCGCCAGCACGTGGGCTTGACCATCGTCACCTGCATCTTGATCGACGCCGTCCTGATCGCCTTGGGCGTGGCCGGCGCCGGTACGTTGATCCAGTCCTCGCCCACGCTGCTGTCGGTGGCCAAATGGGGCGGCGCCGCGTTCCTGCTGTGGTACGGCTTGCGCAGCTGGCGCGCCGTGTTCGCCGACGGCGCCATGCAGGTGGCGCTCGACCAGGTGCGCACCACGCGCCGCCAAGCCTTGCTGCAGGTGCTGGCGCTGTCGCTGCTCAACCCCCACGTCTACCTCGACACGGTGGTGTTGCTGGGTGCAATCGGCGCCGCCTTTCCCGCCCCCGGGCGGCCATCCTTCGTGGCGGGGGCGGTCTGTTCGTCGGCAATCTGGTTCACGTCGCTAGGCTACGGCGCGACCCGCCTGTCGCGCCTGTTCGCCAAGCCGCTTGCCTGGAAGTGGATCGACGGCATCGCCGGCACCATCATGCTGGCCTTGTCGGCCTCGCTGGCGGCCGGCGCCTGATGCTGCTTGACTCCAAACACCCATTGGGCCCTGGCCGGTATAGACTGACGCCATGCAAAAAATTATCCTTATCACGGGCGCGGGGCGCGGCATCGGCGCCGCCTGTGCGCTGCTGGCCGCCAGGCGCGGCTACCAAGTGTGCGTCAATTACCGGACCGACCATGCCGCCGCCGCGGCCGTGGTGGCCGCCATCGCGCAGGGGGGCGGCGAAGCGATGGCCGTGCAGGCTGACGTAGCCGACGAAAGCGCCGTGGAAAACCTGTTTGCCCGGCTCGACGAGCGCTTCGGCACGCTGAGCGCATTGATCAACAATGCCGGCATGCTGTCGCGCCAGATGCGGGTCGACCAGATGGATAGCGCGCGCATCAACCGCATCCTGGCCACCAACGTCACCGGCAGCTTTTTGTGCGCGCGCCAGGCGGTGCTGCGCATGTCCACCCGGCATGGCGGCGCGGGCGGCGCCATCGTGAATATATCGTCGCGCGCCGCGGTGCTGGGCTCGGCCGGCGAATATGTCGACTACGCCGCGTCCAAGGCGGCCGTCGATGCCTTGACCACGGGTTTGTCGCGCGAAGTGGCGCACGAAGGCATCCGCGTCAACGGCGTGCGCCCCGGCCTGATCGACACCGCCATGCATGCCAGCGGCGGCGAACCGGGCCGCGTCGCGCGCCTGCAAGCGTCGGTGCCCATGCAGCGCGGCGGCCAGCCGGGCGAAGTAGCGCAGGCCGCCTTGTGGCTGCTATCAAGCGAAGCGTCGTACACGACGGGCACCTTCATCGACGTCTCGGGCGGGCGCTGAGCGGCATCTCGTCGCCCGTAGTCACGCTGCGCGCGCGCCGCATGCGCTTGCCATGGCATGCGACGACTGCTCAAGGTGGCGCCGGATCTGCCGGCAGCCGCGCCTGATCCAGGTTTTCGCCGTACCCAGCGGGATGGTCATTTCCATGGCCACTTCGTGGTGCGTCATGTCATGAAAAAAAGCCAGTTCGATCGCCTGACGCGATAGCATGCCCAGCGTCGCAATGCCGGCGGCGAGCTGGCGCTCGCGCTCGGCTTGCTCGGCGGCCTCGCACGGCCCGCCCGCCAGGTCGATGCTGGCCGAGGCGGCGTCGTGGCTGTCGTGATCGGTCAGGTGTTCACGGCGCGCGTTGGCGCGCACGCAATCGATGGCCTTGTTGCGCACGATCGTGCTCATCCATGTCATGGGCGCCGCGCGTGCGCAGTCAAAACGGCGTGCATCGCGCCAGATGGCCAGAAAGCTCTCTTGCACCACTTCTTCGGCAATGTCGCGCGACTGGACGATGCGGCCGGCAAAACGCAGCAGGCGGCGCGACGACAAGGCATGCAGCTGGCCAAAGGCGCGCGCGTCGCCGCCGCCGACACGGCGCAGTAACGCGACAAGTTGATCCGGTTGGGCTTCACGGGGCAGCATGCTCTTCTCTCGATCCAGGTTTAACGCGTAAGTTGAGGTCGGCTGACCTTGCCGGCCAGCTCGTCCACTTATACGTGCGTTTTACCCGAATCGAACGTGCGATAACGAACACTCAACAAGGAATACAGCGCCCTGCCGAACAAGTGTTGGTTTTAATGTTGATTCAATGACCAGAGCCGTGCGGCTTGCCAAAGCCCACCGCCCTTTTTGCGCTATTTCGCGATGGCCGTTCGCTCAACGCGCACGCGCCCAGCTGGCGTGGATGCGGGCCAGTTCGCCATTGTTTTTGAGCGTAAAGAGCGCCCTGTCGAGCAACTGGCGCGCCCCCAGGGGCGTCTTGCGGCTGACATGAAAATAGATCGGCTCTTCCTTGACGACCCAGTTGCTGTCGTCAACCTGCAGGCCCAGCGTGCGCAGCTGCGCCGCGTAGGCTGCGCTGCGCTGCGTGTTGATCAGCGGCTTGAGGCGCACCAGCTCGGCCATGCTGGAAACCGTCGTCCTGTCGTCGCGGCGCGCGGCAAGCCGGTGCTTGACGGTGTACAGGGGCGGGCCGGCGATGACGGCAATCTGGCGCCGCCGTTCGCTCTCGAGCAGGGCGCGGGCGCCATCGATAGCGCCGCTGGCAAGGCCCTGTTTGAGGAAAGGCAAGGAGCGCGTTTCCAGCTCGCGCGCGAAGCGCAGCCCTGGTTCCACTTTTTCAATCGCGGCCAGGATATCGGGACACAGGCCCGTCAACTTGCCCCTGCCCACGATCCACTTGGGTGGAATACTTTCCTGCGCCAGCACGCGCAAGGTGATCGGCGCGGCTTGGGCGTGGGCCAGAGCGGCGATGACTGCCAGTGCACAGACTGGGAGCCTGACAAGTGGATGCATGATGTTCTCCGGGGAGCGTTTTGATTGTAGGCCTGCGAAAAAATAAATACCAGAACAAAACACGCGACGGTGAGGCAGCAACGCGGTTTTTGCTATATCCATTCTCGAAAACATTCGTTCACCTGCAAGGCGGCCCGCACTAGACTCGGTGCAAAGGTCAACAAGGAACAACATGTGCCAGCTTCTCGGAATGAACAGCAGCAAACCTGCCGCGCTGGGCTTCAGCTTTGCCGGCTTCGCCCAGCGCGGCGGGCGCACAGGCGAACACAAGGATGGCTGGGGCATCGCTTACCATGACCCGGACCGTTGCCACTTGATTACCGACCAGCTCGCCTCTTCGGACTCGCCGCTGGCCCGCCAAGTAAGCCAGGCGCCCCAGCGCTCGCGCAATGTGCTGGCGCACATCCGCAAGGCGACCCAGGGCTTGCCATCGCCCGACAACAGCCATCCGTTTACCCGCCTGCTGTGGGGCCGCACCTGGTCGTTCGCCCACAATGGCAACCTGGAAGCGTTTCATCCGCTGTTGGATGGCGCCTTTCGCAGCATCGGGCAAACCGACAGCGAACGCGCCTTTTGCTTTTTGCTGACGCGACTGCAGGCCAGGTTTCCCGCTCGCGCACCGGGACGCGCCGACTTGTTCGCCGCTATTGCCGACATCGCAGCGAGCGTTGCCCGCTACGGCAGCTTTAATTTTTTGCTGTCCGATGGCGAGGTGCTTTTCGCGCACTGTTCCACGCACTTGCATTATGTGGTGCGCGAATATCCGTTTCGCCGCGCACACCTGATCGATTGCAATGTGGCGATCAATTTCGGCCAGCACAACCATCTGGACGACCGCATGAGCGTCATCGCCACCACCCCGCTGACCACCGGCGAAGCGTGGCACGCCTTCGCGCCGGGCGAACTGAAAATGTTCGCGCACGGCGCGCCCTGCGCGGTCGGCGACGCGGCGGCGACCGCGCCCGCATGCATGGGCCTAGCGATCAGTTACTAAGCGACCAACGCAGCTACGCAACAACCCGACAACACCACAACTTAGGAGTCACACATGGCTATTACGCACATCAATGTCCGCAACCAGTTTCGCGGCACCATCAAGGAAATCATTTTCGGCTCGGTCGTCTCCGAGGTCGATGTCGAGACCGCGCACGGCATCGTGACCTCGGTTATCACGACCCGCTCCATCAACGACCTGGGCTTGAAGGTCGGCACCGAAGTTATCGCGCTGGTTAAATCGACCGAGGTGTCGATCGCCAAAGTGCAGTAGCGGACCGGCAGATTCGAGCGTTGTGCAATTTCTCAAGCAAGGTTGCTCTACTAAGGATTGCTCAACTAAGGATTGCTCAGCGAAGGATTGCTCAGCGGAGGATTGCTCAGCTAAGGGTTGCACAGCCAAGGTTGCTCAGCTAAGGTTGCTCAGCTAAGGGTTATTCAACTGGTAGCGGCGGTAATCGTAGCTGGCGCGGTAGGTGCGCAAGGCCCGCCAGTAGCGTTCGACCAATGCGGGGTGCTCGGCGTAGAACTGGCGCGAGACCATCAGGTACACGGGCGTGTGCTCGAACACCTTCCTGGTGCGCTCGATCTGCCCTGGATACTGGCGTGCGATCAATTGATCGGCCTTTTCCATCATCGCGACCACGCCGTCAACCCTGCCGGCGGCCAGCTTGGCAAAGGGAGGATCGAGCGCCTTGGCGCCGTCGTCGTAGGCCGCGCCAAGCTGCTTGAAGCGCTCGATCACATACATGAAGCCGGACTGCACGCCCAGGCGCTTTTCGCCCAAGCCTTGAAAACGCACGCCATCCCAGTCCAGCGGCGAGCGGGGGCGGCGGTAGACGGAGTACGTCATCACGCCCATGGCCTTGCTGGCGTCGACAGTGCCACCTGTCATCGGGAACGCTGACCGGCGACGCGCTCGACAGAAGCGGCAGCAGCGCCAGCAACGCCGCGACATGTCGTTTCCAGACAGCCAACATTTCCAACTCCCGATTGCACATTGATGCCGAAGCGTAACATGCCGCTGGCAGGTCTTCGGGAAAATTGGCTAAAAGCTAACCCCGTCCGTACGCTAGCGTACAGATCGCAGATCCCGCAAGAACTATGCTGTCTTACGGAACGAAAAACCTGTGGTGCGCTACGCGGGTCGCTCGATTAAAGATGTGCCACCAAGGAGAATTACCATGTTCAATTCAAACAAATCTGTCAGCAATGCAAGCCGCGAAATGCAGTCGATGATCAGCGAAGCCGAGCAAATGCTTAACGATGCCAAGACCGCGACGGGCGACAAGGCCGGCGAACTGCAAAAGCGCGGCATGCAATTGCTCTCGTCAAGCATCTCGAAGGCGCACGAACTTGAACGCATCGCGATCGATTCAGTGCGCGACATCGCCACCTCGACCGACAATATGGTCCATGCCAACCCATGGCGCTCGGTCGCCGGCGCAGGCTTGATCGGCGCCGGCCTCGGCCTGGTGTTGGGCATGGCGCTTGCGCGCGAGTAAAGCGAACCGGCAGCTTGCTGCCGCGTTCTAGCCGGGTGAAGTCCGTTAGCAGTGGATTATCTGCGATGCGATTTGTTCCCGGCCACAAGCGCCCCGCGGGGCGCTTTTTCATTGGAAAGGCTCGAAGCTGTACTACTCGCCCCGAATCCAAAAAACCCTCGGCCTACCATGACGTGGTGATGAAATTTACGGCGGACACAACCCTCCTGTCGGGCGCCGCTCACAGCACCGTGAGCGTGTCGATATTGGCCAGGCCGGCGCCGGTGGACTTCAGGCTGATCACGTTGGCCGTCGCCCCCTTGAGCGTGACCGTCACATCTTTGATGACCCAGCCGGTCCACGAACCGGAAGGGTTAAAGCTGATGCTGGTGGCGATGCCGTTCACGACCAGCTGCCCGCTCCTTGCCGCCGAGCTGCCATTGGCATAGCGGATGCGCAAGGTGCGCGTGCCGCCGCCCTTGCCGATGACACCATTGATCGTCATGACCCCGCCACTTGCCGGGAAACTGACGTAACCCCGCCCCTGCCAGCCGCCATAGGCGCGCGCGCGCGCGGTGCCGGCGCCGCTCAGCACGCCCGCTTCGGCCGGATAAGGGACAGCGCCAATGAAGCTGCGGATGCCGAGCCTGTTCTCCTCGATGCCCTGCGCGACCAGACGCGCGATCTGGGTGGCGCCGTATTCCTGGAAGTGCGTGATGTCATGTACGCCGTTGGGAAATACCGGATACTGGCCCGCCTCCAGCCATAGAAATACATCGGTGGTGGCCGGCACGCCAATGCCGTTGTAGAACGCGATGCTCTTGGCGTTCAGGTCGATCAGCGGCACGCTTTTTTCTGTGGCGAGTTGCTTCATGGCGGTGCTGCGATCGACAAAGTCGTTCAGAAACTGAGCGCTGCTGTCGTACCGACGGCGCCCCATCGGCGTGACCAGCACCGGAATCGCCCCGTACTGGCGCGACAGGTCGATATACATGGCGAGGTAGGTCTTGTAGCTGGTGAACGGATCGGTATGCAGCCGAACGTCGCTGTAGCCGTCGTTGTGCCCGAACTGCACGAACAGATAATCGCCAGGCTTGATGACGCCGAGGATCGCCGACAGCCTGCCTTCATCGACAAAACTCTTGCTGCTCCGGCCGCCCACGGCGCGGTTGCTGAAGGTAACGCCAGTTGTGAACAAGGCCGGGAGGCGGGCGCCCCACCCCTGCTGCGGGTAGTTATTCGCGCCGTTGGTCATGACGGTGGAGTCGCCGGCAAGGTAAATGACGGGCGCGGCCAGGGCCTGGTGCGCGAACCCCGCTAACAACATGGACAACATGGACAACATGGTCACCATGGATAACAAGAAGGCGCGACAATTCCTCACCAAATACCAGTGTGCTTTCATGATTTTTCTTTCTCTTGTATGCTGGCGCCGCGCGCACATGCCTTAATCAGACTGCAGGCGCCCGCAGGCGGTTCGGCGCTTGCGAAAAAAAATCCGCGCCCCTAAGAAAAACGAGCCACATGAGAAAAACGGGCCGTCAGCGGCGGCCTGGCTTACACTGTCGCAATACAGAATGTCTGCTTGGTAACGCGTCCAGTGTACAATCGGGCGCAACAGAACGGTAACAACACACACACGCAGGCTTTACGATGAATGACGATTCTGGCGCTTTCCAGCTGCGCCGCCGCCAAGTACTTACGGGTGCGCTGGCAAGCGCGCTGCCGCTGGCCGTGCCTTCCCTGGCCTTTGCCGCACCCGAGCCGTTGATCGTCGGCGGTTTGCCCGTCACCTGCAACCTCACGCTCCCGGTCGCCTGCATGGCCAAGGCCACCAGCAACGCGAAAGCCGGCAATACGGGCCAGGCTTTCCAATACAGCAAATACAGCGGCTGGCCCGAGATCAAGGAATCCTTGATGACCGGGCGCATCCAGGCTGCCTACATGCTGGCCCCGCTCGTGATGGACCTCACCGACAAGCGCATTCCCCTCAAGATCGTGTCGCTGGGCCACCGTTCCGGCGCCGTGATCATGGTGCGCACCGATTCGGCCCACAAAAGCTTCAAGGACTTGCGCGGCAAGCGCATCGCCATTCCGAGCCGCTTTGCGGTCGACTTCCTTTTCCTGCGCAAGATGCTGGCGCGCGAAGGCATGTCGCCCAAGGACATCACGGTCATTGAAATGCCCCCGCCCGACATGCCGGCCGCACTGTATGCCAATGCGGTCGACGCCTACTGCACGGGCGAGCCGTTCGGCGCAGCCGCCCAGCGCGCCGGCTACGCTCGCCCGCTGTCGATGACGCGCAACGAGTGGCGCAATTACATCTGCTGCGTGCTCACCGTGCGCCAGGAACTGATCCGCGATAACCGTCCGCTGGTGCAGGATCTGGTCAACCATGTGCAGGCGGCCGGCAACTGGCTCGACGCCACGCCGGTCAATCGCGCCAAGGCGGTCGCTATCGCATCTGGACGCAAGTACTTCAATCAAGACCCGGCAGTGCTCAAGTTTGTGATGGAAAACCCGGCCGACCGCGTCACCTATGGCGACCTGCGCATGCTGCGTCCCGAGTTTGACGAGTTGATGAAACTATCGATCGAAGCGGGCACGCTGAAAAAGCCGGTTGCCTACGAAAGCTATATGGACGAGAGCTTCGTCAAGAACCTCAAGCCGACCATCATCGCGCTGTAACCTGGAACGCCATGAAGCCTGTATTTTCCCTCGCCCTGATCCTTTCCTTGCAAGCCGGTGCCGCGCAGGCAGCGCCGGCATTGAAGGCGGGCGTGTTCGAGCCGCCGCGCGCCGCGCCGCAATTCTCCCTGCCGTCGTCGAACGGCCAGTTCAAACTGAGCCAGTTGCTGGGCAAGGTCGTGGTGCTTGAATTTGGCTACACCACCTGCGTCGACGTCTGCCCGGTGTCGCTCGCGGCGCTGGCCGACGCGCGCAAGAAGCTGGGCGCCGCCGCGGCCGACGTGCAGGTCGTCTTCATCACCGTCGACCCGGCGCGCGACAAGCCGGCGCGCCTGAAGTCGTATCTGGCCGCGTTCGACCCCAGCTTTATTGGCGTGACCGGCAGCCAGGCGCAGATCGATGCGCTGCTCAAGTCGTACGGCATCAGCGCCGCCCGGCGCGTGGCCGGAGGCGACGCCAAGAACTACTTCATGAGCCATTCGTCTTACCTGTATTTCATCGACCGCAAAGGCATGCAGCGCGCGATGATGCCGTTCGGGCGGCCGTCCGACGAGATGGTGCACGACCTCAAGCTGCTGCTGCAGCCCTGAGGCGCAAGGGTTTGCGCATCAAACGCAATGCCGCACTGCTGGCGGCCACGGTGATCGCGCTGATTGCGCTGATTGCGCCAGCTGCGCTGTGGGCCGCCCTGGCGCCGCTCGCCGGGGCTTCGCGCGACTACCTGTTCGAGATACCCAAAGGGACCTGGGCGCGCCGCATGGCGGGCGAAAAAATCGAGATCCTGCCTTCGCGCGTGGTGCTGACGCTGGGCGTGCGCGACGTGCTTTTGCTGCGCAACAGCGACACCGTGCCGCAGATCTTCGGACCGGTACTGATCATGCCGGGTCAGGACTTCCGGCTGCCGTTCGCGCAGGTATCGGAAAACCAGTTCGACTGCACCGCCCATGCCAGCGGCCAGATGACGGTGGTTGTTGAACCGGCGCCGACGCCGGGCTGGCCGCGCCTGCGATGGCGCCTGGCCGCATTCGAGCGCCGGCTTCATCCCGATTCACCTTGATTCACCTTGATTCGCCTTGTTACCTTTCACGATTACCCTCACTAGGCAGCTGATGGAAAAGATAAAAAACGCGTTACCCTCGATTGTGCTGATGGCGCTGCTGATCGGCCTGTGGTGGTGGGTGGTGGTTGCCACCGACAGCCTGATCTTCCCCACGCCTGGCCAGGTGGTCGCCGGCACCATGGAACTGGCGGCCGACGGCACGCTGTGGGAGCATATTGGCGCTTCGCTGTTCCGGGTTGGCTGCGGCTTTGCGCTGGCGGTGCTGGTGGCAGTGCCCATGGGACTGTGGATGGGCCGTGTTGACGCCGTCTATCGCACCTTGAATCCGGTCTTCCAGATCATGCGGCCGATCTCGCCGATCGCCTGGATTCCGCTGGCGATTTTATGGTTCGGCGTGGGCGACGTCTCGCCGGTGTTCCTGATTTTTATCGCCGCCGTGTTCCCGATGATCGTGCAAACGGCTGCCGGCGTGCACACCATCGAGCGGCGCTACCTGCATGCGGCGCAAAATTTCGGCGTCTCGCGCAGCACCCTGTTCCGGCGCGTGATCGTGCCGGCGGTGCTGCCGGAAATCGTGGTGGGCATGCGCATCGGCCTTGGCGTGGCGTGGCTGGTGGTAGTGGCCGCCGAGATGATCGCCCTGCATTCGGGGCTGGGCTACCTGATCATCGATTCGCGCAACGCGGGCAACCGCTACGACCTGGTCATCGCCGGGATGATCATCATTGGATTAATCGGACTTCTGCTCGACGGCGTCATGCGCCTGCTCGAAGGACTCAAATCGGTAAGGTGGCGCTATGGAAGATAAGATCGTCGTCAAGGACATCAAAAAGCATTTCGGCAGCGGTGCGAACGCGCTGCCCGTGGTCGGGGGCGTGAGCTTGCGCATCGCCGATGGCGAATTCGTCGCGCTGGTGGGGCCGTCCGGCTGCGGCAAGTCGACGCTGATGAAAATCATTTCCGGCTTCGAGCAGCCGGACGAAGGCCAGGTCAGCATTGACGGCAGGCCGGCCAACCAGCCCAGTGCGAAAGGGATCGTCATTTCGCAGCACGGGTCGGTGTTTCCATGGCTGACGGTGCAGCAGAACCTGATGTTCGGCCTGAACGGCGACGGCCACGGCGACAAGGCCGAACTGGCCGATCACTACGCGGCCATGGTGGGCTTGAAGGGTTTCGAGAATGCCTACCCGCGCGAACTGTCGGGCGGCATGCTCAAGCGCGTTGAAATTGCGCGCGCGCTGGTCGTCAAGCCCGAAATTCTCTACATGGACGAGCCGTTTTCGGCGCTCGACGCGCTCACCAACCTCAAGATGCGCACCGAGCTGCTGCGCATCCTGGCAAAAGAGCGGCACACGGTGCTGTTGATCACGCACGATGTGGAGGAAGCAATTTACCTGGCCGACCGCATTTTCGTGCTGTCGCAACGCCCCACGATGATCCAGGCCACCTTTGAAGTCAAGCAGGCGCACCCGCGCAAGCTGTCGAGCCCGGAACTGCAAGAGCTCAAGGACAACATCCTGGCCGAGCTGGGCCTGTAGCGCGGCTGCGACCTCAATTGCACAAGGCCGATCCGGGAACGTAGCCCAGCGACTCGGCCCGCACGATGGTCGTGGCGACCGGATAGTTCATCGGCAGTTTAACCAAGGGAAAAAGCGGCTCGTAAGGCACCGGCGTGCATTCGCTGCCGCCCGGCTGGCAAATGCGCACGCGGATCAGCCTGATACAGCTCGCGTCCCCGTTATCCTTGGCGCAATTGACGCGGTTGCGGGCGGGACAACTGGGCATGGCAGCCGCAGGCATGGACACCATGCTGCTGCTGCTGTTTGAATCGTGCTGCATCGACATGTAATCGATGCGGATATGCTTGTCGGTAATCGGCTTGCCCAGCGCCAGTTCGCCGGGTCCGTCGCGAAATACGGCCGCCTGGCGCAGCGCGTTCATGGCCGCGGCATCGTTGAAGTCGGTGACCGATGCAGATCGCGCCGCGCGCCGGGTGACCTCTTGCAACGTGTTCCACATGTACAGCCCGCGCGCCACCTCCAGGATCGTAAATACCAGCACGAAAAAGAACATGGCCAACAGGGCGAATTCAAGCAGGAATGAGCCAGCCTGGCGTGCGGCGGGCGCCCTTTTCATACTTTTGACAACGTGCGATGGGGTGTTCATTTATAGAGCTCCACGGTGCCGCCCAGCGACTGGTCCGTAGCAATTCCCGCAAATTCTGCGTAAATGCTGGTGGACGTGGCTGGAACTGTCATGAAAAATTTCCCTACTGCCAGGACGGTCGCGCTGGCCTTGGCGCCATTGGATACCGGACACAGCAGCAACGGGATATTCAGGACGCGTCGATTGCGCAAGCCGCGCCCATGTGCGGAGCTTGGTTTAAGGTCGGTGGCGGCACTGCCGGAAAAATACGGCGCGGTGGAATAGCCGGATTTGGTATCAGGCAGCCCGGGTGCAAACAAGGCGGGCCACAGCGTCTTGTCGAGGGTGACGTAGCCGCCGGCCGGCTCGGTGGGTGACGCCAGATAGGCGCTGTACGGTACCGGCTTGGCATACGACCAAAGTAGTCCGTACTTGGCTGCCGTATTGCTGCCGGGAAGCGGAATCGGATCCGCAACAGTGAGCAACTTCCCGTTATCGGTCATCGTCGTGGCCGTTTGACCGGCTGGTGTCGTCGCCATCCATGAATTGCTGGCGGTATAAACAAACGACTTGATGTTGGCGTCCGGCGGCGCCATGCGATAGCTGCAGGAGCCGCCGCTGTACTGGTCGAAGCGGGAGTTGAGCTGTTCGTAAAGGCTTGCCAGAGGGAACTTCTTCTTGACCGAAATCTGTCCTTTCATGACCCCTGACATTGGCAAGGTGCCGGAGCATACAAAGGGACCCACGTCAGCGGCGGTGGTATTGCTGGCGCCACTGGCGCCGGACGCAGCGATGGGGTCGACGACGAAATGTTCAGGCGATGAGCCGCCGGGGTTGAGCTGCATCAGGTCATAGCCTACACCGCGGCGAAACCCGTATTGCACCAGTTCGTTGCTGGGCGAGCGGGACGAGGCCGGCACCGTCGACATGGCGCACAGCGCCAGCGGCATCACGTTGGTCGTCGAGCGGCCGGCAACGGCGCTCGCGCCCGTGGTGGAGCTGTCCAATTTGGTCGACACGAAGCGCATCAGGTAGTTGTCGATGGTGTTGGCCGCGGCGCCCAGTTCAGCTGTATCGACTTTGGCGAACATGACGCCTTCGGGTGCTGCGCGGGCCGCCGTTGCATCCATCCAGCCGGCGCCCTTGGGAGCGGTGCTGAATTTGAGCGCGGCGTCGGACCAGGTGAAGGTGGCGTTCTCATAGGCGAACTTTTTACCCGCGGCGGCCGTGGCGGCAACGTTCAACGCTGCATCGATGCTGCCGGCGGTACCGGACAGTTTTTCGGCCGCTGCCAGCGCGGCGGCGTCGGCCGCCGATTGCAACTCGACTGTACGATTGTACAAACGGCTCAGGTCGAGTGCCATGCCCAGGAAGGCGAGCATCAAGATCAACAGCACCGCGAACAGGACGGCAAAGGCGCCACGCTGATGCGGCCCCGGATGCTGCAGCGTGGGCCGATTCGTCGGCAATCTGTTCACTGTCATCGCGTTTTCTCCCGTGCAATCCAAAGCTGAAGCACCCATTTGCATCAAAGCAAATGCTAGCGGAGCGGACAGTGGGAGGGTTGATCTGGGGCAAAAATTACAAGATCAGCCGCGTGGCTTTGACGGCTACTTATTTATCTGCCATCACTAAGCTATCGTAACCAAGCTATCGCCCGGGATACAATCATGGTTAAATTGAAAGATCCGCGATGAATAGCCCAAATAACCTCGAACGCTGCAGCAAATTTCTGTCATTAATTCTCAGGCACGAGCCACACAAAATTGGCTTGGTGTTGGATGGCAATGGATGGGCCGATGTCGATCGCTTGCTGCAGCAAGCTGCCGCCCATGGCGTCGCCATCGCGCGCGCGTTGCTGCAAACGATCGTCTCAAGCAGCGACAAGCAGCGCTTTGCCTTGAGCGATGACGGCCAGCGCATTCGCGCAAACCAGGGCCACTCGATCGCCAGCGTCGACCTTGACCTCGGGCCGAGCGCCCCGCCGCGATTGCTCTATCACGGTACCGCAAGCCGCTTCATTGACCCCATCAGGGCATCTGGCCTGATTCCAGGATCGCGTAATCACGTGCACCTGTCCGCCGACCTCGCTACGGCGAGCAAGGTGGGATCGCGCCATGGAAAGCTGGTCCTACTCACCGTGCGCGCTGGCGATATGGCAGAAAACGGCCATGCCTTTTATGTATCGCAAAACGGTGTCTGGCTGACGGCTGCAGTGCCCGTTGCATACCTCATCTTTTCCGATACCGACCGCAGGCCACTGGAATAGCGCGGAAAATCGAGCTCGCCCACAGCGCCCGTTGAAGGCCCTACAATGTTGGCCTGGCTACATCCCCCCTCAGTTCCACCCTCAGTTCCACGACGTTCAAATCTCGATCTGGGTGCCCAGTTCAATCACCCGGTTGGCCGGGATCCGGTAATAGTCGGCGGCGCTGCGGGCGTTGCGCGACATGGAAATGAACAGCTGCTCGCGCCACGGCCACATGCCGCCTCCCGGCGTCGCAATGACGGTCTGGCGCGCGATAAAAAACGACGTTTCCATCATCGCCACAGGCGCCGCCTTGTCCTCCCACGCCTCGAGCAGTGCGGGAATGTCCGGTTCGTCCTTGAAGCCGTAGCAGGCCATGAGCTGGAAGCAGTTGTGCCCCAGGGCCGTGATGACGACGCGCTCCCCTGGCCCGACGTAGGGCTGTTCCAGTATGCGCACGGTGAGGAAAATCACCCGTTCATGCAGCACCTTGTTATGCGACAGGTTATGCAGCAGCGCATGCGGCACGCCGTCGCTCTCGCTGCGCAGGAACACCGCGGTGCCCGCCACCCGCACCGGCGGCGCGACGAACAGCGACTCCAGAAAGGCGTCAAGCGGGATGGCATGCTTTTGCAGATTGGCGAACACCAGCCGGCGCCCGCGCTTCCAGGTCATCATGCCGGTGAACAGAATGGCGCCCAGCAGCAGCGGAAACCAGCCGCCATGAAACAGCTTGAGCGTGCTCGCCGAGAACAGCACAATGTCGAGCACACAGAAAAACCCGGTCGCGGCAAGGCACAGCGCAAGCGGCAACTGCCAGCGATAGCGGGTGACGAAATACGTCAGGATGGTTGTGGCCAGCATGGTCGCCGTCACCGCGATGCCGTAAGCGCCGGCCAGGTTTTCGGAAGAGCCAAAGCCCACCACCGCCAGCAGCACGACCGCCATTTGCAGCCAGTTCACGGCCGGCAGGTAGACCTGACCGATTTCACTTTCCGACGTGTGCAGCACCCGCATGCGCGGCAGCAGCCCCAGTGCAATGGCCTGCTTGGTCATTGAGAAGGTACCCGAAATGGTCGCCTGCGACGCGATCACCGCCGCCATGGTCGACAGCGCCACCAGCGGATAGATGCTCCAGCTCCCCAGCTGGTTGTAAAACGGGTTGACCACGCTTTCCGGATGCACCATCAGCAGCGCCCCCTGTCCCAGGTAATTGAGCGCCAGCGCCGGAAACGTGATGGTGGACCAGGCAAGGCGGATCGGCGCTTTGCCAAAATGGCCCATGTCGGCGTACAGCGCTTCGGCCCCGGTAAAGGCCAGCACTACGGCGCCCAGCGCGATAAAGCCGGCAAAGCGGTTGGCCAGCAGGAAGCGCAAGGCATGCACGGGATTCATCGCGGCCAGCACCTGCGGCGCCTTGGCGATATTGATCACGCCCATGACCGCCAACGCCAGGAACCAGGCCAACATCACCGGCCCGAACCAGCGGCCGATGCCGGCCGTGCCGTGCCGCTGCACCGAATACAGCCCGATCAGGATCACGATGGAAATCGGCACCACGTAGCGCGCCATGCCGGGCGCGGCCACTTCCAGGCCTTCGATGGCGCTCAGCACCGAAATGGCCGGCGTGATCACGCTGTCGCCGTAGAACATGGTGGCGCCGAACACGCCAAGCACCATCAGCGGGACATACCAGCGCGACTTGCTGGTGACGGAATTGAGCGCCAGCGCCATCAGCGCCATGATGCCGCCCTCGCCCCGGTTATCTGCGCGCAGCACCAGCGCCACATACTTGAGCGAGACGATCAGCGTGAGCCCCCACAGAATCAGCGAGATGATCCCGAGCAGGTTCGGGGTGGACAGCGCCAGGCCGTGGGCCGGATCGAAAATCGTCTTGAAGGTGTACAGGGGACTGGTCCCGATGTCGCCGTAAACGATGCCTACCGCCGACAGCGTCAACGCTGCCAGGCGGCCTTGCTTGTGCTCTGAGCTCACAGCTATTCCTTGTTGGTTGATGGATGAAGCCAAGCCAAGCTTATCGACTAGCGCGTAAAAAAATCATCAAGACTTGCCCGGCCCGTATATTGAAAGCGTAAAAACGCCGCTGCACTGGGCCTGGCAGGGTGGATATGGCACAATCACCGGATACCGGCAACGTCACACCTTATGTCCAGCAGCGATCTCGAAGCTCCCCGCCCCCCGTGCAAGCGCGGCAGCCTGCGCATTTATTTTGGCGCAGCCGACGGCGTGGGCAAGACCGACGCGATGCTGGCGGCGGCCCGCCTGCTGCAGCAGCAAGGGCGCGACGTGCTCGTCGTCGCCCCCGCTGCCGGGTTCGACCTTGACGCCGCGCTGGCGCGCAAGCCCGCTGTGGTGGTGCTGGGCCAACTGGCCAGCCCCAACCCCGCGCCCGCGCGCCATCCGCGCCGCTGGCAAGATGCCGACGAATTGCGCAGCGCCGGCATCGACGTGTTCACCACGCTCAACGTCGACCAGCTGGAAAGTCTGTTCGACGTGGTGCGCGCGATCACCGGCGCGGTCCCGGCGCACTCGCTGCCCGACACGGTGTTTGACGGCGCCGAGCAGGTGGTGTTTGTGGACGGCGCGCCAGACGTCCCGGGCGCCTTGCACCCACTGCGCGAACTGGCCCTGCGCCGCACTGCCCAGCAGGCCGAACACGCCGCGCGCGCGCACCGCGGCGCCGGCGCGGGAGCGGCCTTGCTGGCCTGCGTGGCGGCCGACGACCAGGCGCAGCACGTGATTCGCAGCGCGGCCCGGCTGGCCGGCCAGGTGAACGCCGACTGGCACGTGATCCACGTTGAAACGCCCTCCATGCAGCGCCGGGGCGCGGCGGGGCGCGAGCAGCTCGCGCAAGCTTTTGCGCTGGCGCGCAGCCTGGGCGCCAGCACCACGCTGCTCGCTGGCAGCGACATCGCGCTGATGATCGCCGACTACGCCCGCAGCCAGCATTTTTCGCGCATTGTCCTTGGCCGCAGCCGGCGCAGCGGCGCCCTGCCGTGGCGCGCGCCGCAGCTGCGCCGCATCGCCGCCTACGCGCCTGATATCGACCTGATCGAAACCGGCCACGCCAGCACGGCCCCGGCGCGGGCCGACGTTGACACTGGGGTTGGCACCAGTGTTGGCACCAGTGTTGGCACCAACGGCGCGCCGCCCGCACAGGCGCATCCCCGCTCGCGCCGCCAGCGCTACCTGCTCGGCGCCGGGGCCAGTGCGCTGACGGCCGCGCTCACCGCGCCCTTGCTGCCGTACTTCGACCTGGCCAACATCGCCATGCTGTTCCTGCTTACGGTGGTGCTGGTAGCAGTGCGCTTGGGGCGCGAAGCGTCGGTGGTGGCCGCTGTGGTGAGCGCCGCGGCGCTGCTGCTCAGCGCGCGCGGCATGGCCATTGGCGCCGCCGACCTGCAGTACAGCGTGATGTTCCTGGTGATGCTGGCGGTCGGCCTGATCACGGCGAGCCTGACGGCCGATCTGCGCTACCAGGCGCGCTTTGCGCTGCAGCGCGAAGCGCGTTCGCGCGCGCTGTACGAATTTGCGCGCTCGCTCTCGAGCGCACTGCAGACCGAACAGGTGTTCGAGATCACCCAGGCCTTTATCCGGCAAACCTTCCAGGCGCACGCCACGCTGCTGCTGCCTGACGGCGCCGCGCGCCTGGCCTATCCGAGCGCGCAGCAAGGCGTCGTGCATGTGCCCGTCATGAGTGTGCTCGACATGGGCGCGGCGCAGTGGGCATTCGACCGCGCCCTGCCGGCCGGCGCCGGCACCGACACCCTGCCCGGCAACAGCTTTTATTACCTGCCGCTGGTGGCGCCCATGCGCACGCGCGGCGTGCTGGCCATCTGGGGCGGGCAGGAAGGCGCCGCGCTGGCGCACGAACAGCGCAAGCAGCTTGAAACCTTTGCCGCACTGGCCGCAATCGCGCTTGAGCGCGTGCATTACGTGGAGGTGGCGCAAGACGCGATGGTGCGCATGGAATCGGAGCGGCTGCGCAACTCGCTGCTGGCAGCGCTCTCGCACGATTTGCGCACGCCGCTCACGTCGCTGGTGGGCCTGTCCGAGTCGCTCGCGCTGTCGCGCCCGGCCCTGAGCGAAGCGCAAGCCGAGATGGCGTTCGCGCTGCGCGATGAAGCGGTGCGCATGAGCACCCTGGTGTCGAACCTGCTCGACATGGCGCGCATGCAAAGCGGCCACGTGCGCCTGAACCTGCAGTGGCAGACGCTGGAAGAAATCGCCGGCAGCGCGCTGCGCGCCAGCCGCTGGCAACTGGCGCGCCACGTACTGTGGACCAGCATTGCGCATGACCTTCCCCTGGTGCGCTACGACGCGGTGCTGCTCGAACGGGTGCTGTGCAACCTGCTAGAAAACGCGGCCAAGTACACCCCGCCCGGCTCGCGCATCGGCATTACGGCCCAGCCCAGGGGCAGCATGATGGAAGTGACGGTGCATGACAACGGCCCGGGCCTGCCGCCGGGGCGCGAGGAAGACATTTTCGAAAAATTTACCCGGGGCGAGCGCGAGTCGCCGATTCCCGGTGTCGGCCTGGGCCTAGCCATTTGCCGCGCCATCGTCGAAGCGCACGGCGGCGCGATCCGCGCCGGCGCCTCGCCCGAAGGCGGCGCCGCCTTCATTTTCAGCCTGCCGCTTGGCACGCCTCCCGAACTACCTGCAATGGACGAGCAAGGACCAACATGAGCGAGACCAATCCAATAGCCCTGCTGGTAGAGGACGAGCCGCAAATCCGGCGCTTTGTGCGCATGGCGCTCGACGCCGAAGGCTGGCAAGTGTTCGAAGCCGAATCGATGCGGCGCGGCCTGATCGACGCCGGTACGCGCAAACCCAATTTGATCATCCTCGACCTTGGTTTGCCGGACGGCGACGGCATCGACTTCATCACCGACGTGCGCTCCTGGTCGCGCGTGCCGATCATCGTCCTGTCGGCCCGCACCGATGAAACCGACAAGATCGCCGCGCTCGACGCCGGCGCCGACGACTACCTGAGCAAACCATTCGGCGTAGGCGAACTGCTGGCCAGGGTGCGCGCCACGCTGCGGCGCCAGGGCCAGCCGCCACTCGACGCCGGCGCTCTGGTATGCTTTGGCGACGTCCAGGTCGACATTCAAAAGCGGCTGGTCAGCAAGGCCGGCAAAGGCGTGCACCTGACCCCGACCGAATACCGCTTGCTGTGCGTTCTGGTGGTCAACGCCGGGCGCGTGGTCACCAATCCGCAGCTGCTGCGTGAAGTGTGGGGGCCGTCCAACAGCGAAAATGGCCACTACCTGCGCATCTACATGGGCCACTTGCGCCAAAAGCTTGAAGACGACCCTACCCAGCCGCGCTACCTGCTCACCGAAACCGCGGTCGGTTACCGGCTGCTGTTGCAGGCCGATTGATTGGCCTTTTTAAGAGAGAAAAATTTGGTGGACAACAACCCGGCACTGCCGCCGCGGCGGGCATCGAACGCCACCTCGCCCGAGCAAGCGCTTGCCAACAAGCTGGCGCGCGAACAAAAAGATGCGCTGGTGCGCGGCGTGACCTCGATCGAGGCGATGCGCGACGCGATCCGGCGCGCGGCGCGCGAGCTGCCCGCCATTGCCAGCGTGCCGCGCCTGGGCACGCTCGATGCCGCAGCCTTTCGCGCGCGCGCCGCACAGGGCTTGCCGTTTTTGCTCACCGGCCTGGTGGGCCGCTGGCCGTTGTCAAAGCTCACGCCGCAAACGTTGCGCGAGCGTTACAGCGACCTGGCGGTGCGCGCGCGGGTGGGCGACTACATCAACACCGCCTTTGCTCCCGACCGCGCGATGCAGGATATGTCGATGCTGGCGTATCTTGACCTGGTGGCCGGCGACGCGCAGGCGCTGCCGCCGTACCTTGGGAACCTGGAATTGCGCGCCTTGAACAAGCTCTGTTACTGGCCCGCGTATTTCGACAAAATGGGGCCGCCGCGCTTTTGGCTTGGCCCGGCAGGCACGGTGACGCCGCTCCACTGCGATTACGACGACAATATTTTCGCGCAGGTCTGGGGCACCAAACGGATTTTTTTGGCGCCGCCCCATCACGACCAATTCCTGTACCCGAGCGAAGCGAACGCCATTTTATTCGGCTCGCCGTTCAACCCGGAGGCGCCTGACTTCGACACATTCCCGCAGGCGCGCCAGGCCACCATGATCGAGTGCATCGTCGGACCCGGCGAACTGCTGTATGTGCCTGCCGGGTGGTATCACCAGGTGCGCGCGCTGACGTTTTCGCTGTCGGCCAACCGCTGGGCCAGGGCGCTGCCGTTGGCCTTGACAGGCGAGCTGTCGCTGCAGCGGCAAGGCTGACCGGGAACAGCAAAACGCCTGCGCTACTGACGCCGCTTTCCATAGTGGAGCTGCACCGATGCGATCTCCACCGCGCGGGCATCGTCGCCGGCGTGCTCGCCGGCGTTGCGATACACCCGCAGCTCCACCCGCTCGATATTGTCCGGCCTGATCTTCCCGCGGCCGCGCGCGGCGGGACCGGGGCGCCAGTAGTTCCACGTCCCCGGATAGGGCGTGGGTGTGAGTGCACTGCGCGCGAAGGTCAGCGCGTCGAGCCCGATATGCCGCGTGCTCCACTGCGCCCCCGCGCGCATGCTGGCGCGCCAGCTTGAACCGTCCTTTTCAATCAGCAGCACGTCAAGCGTTTTGCGCTTTCCGCCGGCCGCTTTAAGCCGCACGCTCAGCGTGCTGGCAGTGGCGGCAGCCGCCCCGCGCGCCGCGATGCGTTCCCCGACAAACACCGATCCGGCATACTGCTGCGCCACCTGCGGCGCCTTGAGCTGCGGGAGCGCCAGCGACAATGCGAGCGCGTTGCTGTTCTCGCCTGGCACCAGCTTGAAGCCCGATGCGCCGTCCGACTCGGACAGCCGCGCAAACGTCAGCGCCGCCGTGTCGCGCGGAGGATTGAACAGTTCCAGCGCCTTGTCGGCACCCGTTACCGTAAAGCGCCACACTTCACGCGCCTCGAACGGCCAGCGGCCGGGTTGTCCGCTCGCCTGGTCCGGAAACGCGGTCGCCTGTGCGCCCTCACCCTGCACTACGATGAACTCATATTGCCCTTCCGGCAGACGCGCCGCTTCCACGGGCGCGGCGTAGTCATAGCCGCGCACATGGCGCAGCGCAATCGGCTTGCCAAAATCGCGGGTCCCCGCGTCGCGGATGTACAGGTTCAGCCGCTCAGGCTTGCTTTGGCTGGCCAGGCGCACGCGGATCGTTGCGGGTGCGCCGGTCACAAACTCGCCTGGCGAGAGGTTTTGCACCAGGTCGGGATAGGTTTGCTGCGCATTGACGTGAAACTCGCGCAGGCCGACGCGGTTGACGGTGGCCGGCAGGGTCGCGAAGTCCACCGGGCCGGAGCGGCTCAGTAGCCACACGCCCGGCTCCACTTCGACGCTGCCCGACTGCGCCCGGCGCGCGCTCGCCGCAGCGTTTGCCGGCACGGTCAATGGCGTGGCGCTAAAGCCAGGACCCAGGTCAGGCAGCGCAATACCCATCTGCCAGGGGCGAAAGTACAGGCGCGAGACCACCTTGCCCGGCTGCGGCTGGGCGAACGGATCGCCTACGAGCAGCGCGTCCGGATAGACTTCGAGGCGCCACACGCCGTCGCGTATCTTGTCGAGAAAATAGGCGCCCGTGCCTTCATACGACACCACTGGCGACGAGCCGAAGCCCACGACCCGTTCAAGGCCGGCGGCGTTGCGCGGCGCGACTGCCGTGTCGCCCGCGTGCATGAACGCGTCGGCGGCATTGAGCAGGCTCGAATCGGTCTCGTAGTCGACACTGAAGTCGCCAAACTTGGTCGAGGCGGGATACGCGCCGTAAGAGGCCATGCGCGGCAGGCGGCGCATGGCCTCGCCCGCAATGACGGCGCTGACGGCCTTGCGCGGCGTATGCACCAGGTTGATGAAATGGGTTTGCCACGACAGATTGTACGGCGCGGTATCCAGCATGTCGTAGGCGAATACGGCGGCGAATTGCGCGCCCACGCTGCGAAAGGTGCGCGCCATGGCCGGATACAGGTAGCCGGTGTTCAGGTCAGCCTGGTCGAACTCGTAGACAATGCGCGCCTTGTGCAGCAGCGCAGGGTCGAGCAGCGCGGGATAGCTGTCCACGGCGGGAAGGAAGTTGCCTTTCAATGTATGACCCGACACCAGCCCGGAGGGATACCAGCCAAAATCGATGCCCTGCACGTTGGACTTGACCAGCGCCTCCCGAATGGCGAAGTCCTGCGAATAATTGTGAAACGTGATCTGCTCGCTGCCGGTGCCGCGCACGGCGTCGACCAGCGCGTTGATGTAGTCGACCGACTGCTTGAGGTTCTCCGGGTGGTGCACCGGTTCGTTGATCATTTCCACGAACAGGATCGCCGGATCATCCTTGAGCGCGGTGCGCGTATACGGATTGACGTGATTGAGCACCTGGCCGATATAGTTGGTCTGCGCCGCGATTGCCTTGGGGTTGGTGCCCAGCGCGGCGCGCTCGTACAGCGACGAGAAGCCCGCCGGCTTGTAGTCTGGATTGCCGATCTGGTCGGCATAGGACGAACCATACGTGACGATGGGGCTGAGCAGCATGCTGATGCCGCGCTCGCCCGCCTTGAAAATCAGGTAGTCCATCAAGCCGGTGTGCACGTCCTCGGTCAGGTTGCCCTCGCCGTCGCTACTTTCCCAGTCGCCCCACGAACACAGGCGCAGGCCATCCCAGCCCATGCGCGCGAAGTGGCCCATGTCGGCGTCGATCAGCTTTTTCATGTCGGCGCCCACGCGCTTCGCCAGCCGGTAGTCGCCGGAGGCAAAGGCGCAATAGTTGGCGCCGAACAGGCGCACTTCCTGCCGGTCCGCCTTCCAGCGCATCACGCCCTGCTGGTCGACGACAATGCGCGCAGGGGCGGCGAGCAGCGGCGCGGGAATAGTGCCAAACGAACAGGCGGCGATCAATCCAAGTAGCGCGCGGGGAAAGGTTTTCATGTATGCAGGGCATTTGTGCGAAATTCAGGAAGCCCATCATAGGATACGTTTGCGCCAAGAAACACTTGAGAAGCATTCACTTTTTACCGTTTTCCATACGGTATTTGCATACGCCGGGCCTACTCCCGCGTTAGCGCGAAATCGTCAACGTACAGCCAGTGTCCTGCCTTGCCTTCCGAATAGACGCCAAGCTGGATGCTGCCGTTGCTGACCATAATCCCCGGGATCACCATCTCGGTCCACGCATCGATGGCGGTATTGATTGGGCGCGCCAGGTCCGCGCCGCCATAGCCATGCACATACACCTTCGCGACGGCCTGTCCGCCGCTGCTTCTTACCCAGGCCTTGAGCGTGTAGCGCCCGTTGGGCAGCGCGATGTTTTGCAAGGTGCTGCCCATGGTTGGCGCCGCATGGCTGAGCGCAAGGGCCCAGCGCCCCGTATGGCCGCCCAGCAGGTTCATGGTGGGCCCCGCATCGGCCAGGTTGGTCCAGCTGGTCACCCATCCCGCAACACCCGTTTGCGTCACGCGGTCCGCCTCAAAGCTGGGATTGCGCACATAATTGTTGCCGCTGCCGACACGCCAGGTGCCCTGCCCCGCATCCAGGTCGAACTGGCTGAGCGAATGGAACACGGGCGAGGCGCCGTCGAACGACAACGGCAGCCACTGGTTGTAGCCGATGCCGTTGCCGGCAAAATTGCTCCAGCGGTCGCCCGCAAACAGGATCGTCGTTGCCTGGCTGCCTTGCACGGGAATGAAGAACCCGGTCTGCGATACGTGGGAAAAGTCGGCCTGCGTGCCCGGCATGATTTTCTCGGCCGAATACGGTCCCGTGATGCTGCTCGCTGTCATGTAGTACGTATGCGAGGCGTTCCACCCATGCAAGTCCGACGAGCACAGGTAATACAGGCCCTGGTACTTGAACATGGCGTTGCCTTCGCGCCCGCCCGCCGGACTGGAGAAGACCCTGGTGGCAGGTTCCACCGCCAGGTAGTCATCAGCGCGCAGCGGCGCAACGTACGCGTGCGCGCGGCCTTTCGCGTTGCTGAAGATCAGATAGGGTTGGCCATCATCGTCGACGAATACGGTCTGGTCGCCGGTGGCGGGGGTGACCACGTTCTCTATCCGTGGCTGCAGGTGGTGATACACAAAAGGACCGGTAGGCGTGTCGCTGACGGCAAATAGCACGCCGCCACCCATGGCGCGGCTTGCGTACTGGCTGATCAGCACATACTTGCGCGTGCGCTTGCTGTAGACCACGCCCAGACGCCCCAGCCACGCATCCGGCTCAAACACCTGGCCGGCGCCACCGGCCTGGATGACATTGCCTTCGAATTTCCAGTTCACCAGGTCGGTGGAGGAATACGCGGTCACTGCACTAAAGCGCGCGTTTCCTTTTTCCCCTACTGGCCTGGCGGCGTAGCGCACCGCTGCCTCGTATTTGGCGCCATACCAGTAGTAGGTATCCTTGACCTTCAAGATGCCGCCGCCCTGGGAATAGATGGGATTGCCGGCCGTGTCTTTCCAGAAGGTGTCGTTTTGCACCGGCAGCGACGCTGCGCGCAGCAGGGCCGGGCCGAGCATGACGAGCGCCGCCAGCAGGCGGGCAAGGTGGCAGAGGAATGGTTTGAGAGGTGTGGTGAACATGGCGCCGGTCCGACAGGAGGGCGCCCTATTATGCTGGAGGAAGGCGGGGGATGGCAGTCATCTGCGTGATTGTATCCATCCCTCAACAATTACTTGCGCATCGAAGCGCTGGCGTCGCGCGCGCCGCGGAACTCCGAATCGGACGACCAGTTTGGCCAGGTGCTGGCGTTGGCCAGGTCCGCGCCCACGCCATACAAAATCTCCAGGTCGCGCGCCATGCCGGTGAACGGCCACTTCTCGCTCCACTGGTCGGACGGCTGGTGGTAATTGTTTTCTGTGTACGCTTCGGACGCCGCTTTGCCGGCCGCTACGCCACCGTCAACCCAGTCGTCACCGGAATCGAACGACACGGCCGGCACGCCCCGCTTGGCAAACGAGAAGTGGTCGGAGCGGAAAAAGTGGCCCGCTTCCGGCTTAGGATCGGGCGTGTAGCGCAGCTTGTACTGCCCGGCCTTGGCCACCAGCTGATCGAGCAAGTCGAACTTGGCGCTGCCCGAAATGGTGAAGTTGCGCGTCGGCCCATGGGGGCTGAGCGCATCAATATTAATCACGCCCACCGTCTTGGCCAGCGGATAAACCGGATTGGCTGCATAGTATTCGGAACCCATCAGGCCGCGCTCTTCGGCCGTCACCGCCAAAAACACCACGCTGCGTTTCGGCGCCGGCTTTTGGGCGTACACGCGCGCCATTTCCACCAGCGCCGCAATGCCGGTGCCATTGTCAATGGCGCCGTTGTAGATGGTGTCGCCCTTGGCGTCCGCCAGTCCCACGCCCAGATGGTCCCAGTGCGCGCTGTACATCACATATTCGCCCTTGCGCCCGGTGCCTTCGCGCAGCGCCAGCACGTTCTTCGATTTGATGACCTGCGCGTCAACGGCGTAGCTGGCCGACAGGGTCACGCCCTTGAGTTCGACGGGGCGAAAATCGCGCGTTTGCGCCTGCTTTTTAAGGTCCTCGAAGTTGGCGCCGCCGCGCTTGAACAAGTCCACCGCCAGCTCGCGCTGGATCCATGCTTCCATGGGCGCGTGCGACTTGGCCGGCTCCTTGCGCACGATGTCGAACATGACGTTGGTGTTGGAGTTCTTGACCGTCGCCCACCCGTATGACGCCGGCGCCGTTTCATGCACGATGATCGTGCCCACCGCGCCGCGGCGGGCCATTTCTTCAAACTTGTAGGTCCAGCGGCCGTAATAGGTCATGGCCTTGCCGCCAAATTCGCCCGCGCCCGTTTCAAAATCCGGGTCGTTGATCAACACGAGCGCCAGCTTGCCCTTCAAGTCCACGCCCTTGAAGTCATCCCACTTGCGTTCCGGGGCGCTCACGCCATAGCCGACGAATACCAGCGGCACGTTGGTGAAGTCGACTTTTTTGTCGCCGTTCATGGCCGCGCGGATCGCCAGGTCGTCGCCCTGGGCCAGGCTCTGGGTCTTGTTACCGTCGTTCACCGACACGGTCACCGGTCCCTTGATTTCAAAGCGGCCCAGCGGCACATCCTGCGTCCAGCCGCGCTTGCCGCCGGCAAGCTCGCCGCCAGGCTTGAGCCCGGCGGCCTTGAACTGGGCGACCAGGTAAGCGACGGTCTTGGTCTCGCCCGCCGAATCGGGCGCGCGGCCCTCGAACGCGTCGGACGAAACCACCTTCACGTGCTGCGACAAGCGCTGCGGGTCGAACAGTTGCGTGGGCGCTGCGCTGGCGGTAGCGGCTGCTGAAACCAGCACGAGGAATGTGGCGTTCTTCAATGTAAAACTCCATGTTGGACGTTGATCGAGGGTACGGGCCAGAGTATCGCCGCAATACGGGCCTCGGTCAAACTTGGCGCCCGGCTACAGGGCGCGCCAAGACCGGTTATATTATCGACAATACTTTTTTTACTGGAGCAGTATGCACATCGCCATCGAATCGCCGGACCAGGCCGACGTCATCGCCCTCATTGCCGACCTTGACGCTTACCAGGACAGCCTGTACCCGCCGGAGAGCCGCTATGCGATGGATCTGTCGTCGCTCACAAAGCCGAACGTCCGTTTTGCCGTCGCGCGCGACGGCGAGGGCCGGGCGCAAGGCTGCGGCGCGATCGTGTTCTATGCGGGCTATGGCGAACTGAAACGCATGTACGTGCGTCCCGAGAGCCGCGGCCAGGGCGTGGCGCGTGCCATCTTGACCGTGCTCGAGGCTTGCGCACGGCAAGACGGGATGCGCAGTTTCAAGCTCGAGAGCGGCCCGCACCAGGGCGCAGCGCTGGCCTTTTACGCCAGCTGCGGCTATGCCACCTGCGGGCGTTATGGCGACTACAAAGTCGACCCGAACAGCGTTTTCATGGGCAAGGACGACACCAGCCCGGCCGCCATCACAGAGGCGCGCTAACGCTGCTCGGGCCGCTGGGGCCGCACATCTCGCCCGTCACCAGCGGCGCCGATGCGCGCGCGCCAGGCATTCTGCCCTGCAGGCCAAACTCCACATTCTGGCCGGGATAAATGACGCGGTTGTAGCTCTGGTTCCCCGCGCGGTAGGGATTGGCGCCACTGACAATCGCATTCCAGCTGCCGCTCACCTGGCTGCCGTCCGCGTACGACCAATTGACATGCCAGCCATCGATCGCGGCACTGCCGCGATTGGTGATGCGGACCGCCGCAGTAAAGCCGCCGCCCCACTGTCCGGTGACGATGTAGCTGCACTGGGCAGGCAACACCGGCACCGGCACCGGCGCCGGCGCGATGGTCCCGTAGGCGATGCCACGCCCGGCGGTGCTCAGGTATACCGTGCCGTAGGTAGTCATGTCGCCGATGATGAAGCGGCCGTTGGCCGGCCCGCCATACTCGTGCGCGTCGTCATTGATGCGCGTCCAGGATGCGCCCTGGTCGGTGGAGCGGTAGGCGCCGCGCACGCCATTCACGCTCCCCCAGATATACACTGCCGGATAAAGCGTCCCCGGCGCGGCCTTGCCAAAGCCGACCGCAGCGGCGCTGCCCACGCCGGCCAGAGTGGAAAACGACGCGCCCGAATCCGTCGAGCGCGCCAGCCCGGCGCCGTTGAGCGCGACCCAGACGTCGCCTTCCCGGCCGGGCGCGACGCGCACCACGTTCGATGCGCCTGCTGGCAGCGCCGCGCGCGCGCCGAAGGACGCGCCGCCGTCCACGCTCACCAGCATGCCCGCGCCGCTGTACAGGTAGAACTTGCGCGGGTTGACTGCATCGGCCACCGGGCGCGCATTGAACACGTCCACGCCGGCCACCGTGCTCCAGCTGGCGCCAAAGTCGAGCGAGCGATACACCCGCGCCGCGTTTTCGGGCGCATGCAGCAGGACTGACGCGTCGGCCGCCAGCGCCACCTGCCCGCCCCTGCCACGCGTGGTGGCCGCGCGCTTCCAGGTCATGGCGGTGTCGGTGGAGTAGTACATGGCCGCGCCCGAACGCACCACCACGGCGCTATTGCGTGCGGCGACATCAAGCCCGCTGGTCGAGCCCACCGCCGGCGCATGCATGGGCGAATAGCGCGCCACATCCGCATGCCGAAAGCCGTCGTAATCCATGATCGCCGAGAGCATCGGTCCCTGGGCAATACTGACGGCATTGAGGGCGACGGTTTCTTCCAGGCCGGCCACGGTAAAGTCCCAGGTCGCTGGCGTCAGGCCCACATCAGCGCTGCGAAAGACGCCATTGCCCGAGGTTGCCCAGACGGCGCGCGTATCGAACGGGTCGAACTCCACCGAGCCTGTCCAGTGGATCGACTGGCCCGCCGCCCATGACACGCCGTGCACGTCTTTGGCAAAGCCGCGCTGCACCACGTCGGTCCAGGTGGCGCCGCCGTTGGCGGAGGTAAAAATATGGTCGCCGTAAGCGCTATCTTGCTGCAGCCAGGCGTTGGTGGTGGACGCCACCAGGCGCAATGGGTTGTCAGGGGCCACGCTGATGCCGCCAAACGGCGCGCCAATCGCCGGCGGCGTGATGTTCGACCAGGCGCCCGAGGCCAGCGCGTACTTCCAGATCTGGCCCTGGTTCATCGGTTCCGGCAGCGACCAGTGCGGGTGCGGTCCGGCGCCGTTGGCGTAGGTGATGAACAAGTTGCCGTCCGACCCGAGCGCGGCGCGCTGGGGCATCAGCGACGACGGCGCGCCGGCCACCGGGGCGAAGCTGGCGCCGGCATTGCGGCTCAGGTACAGCGACGGCCCGGCAGCCCCGGCGCGCGAGACGCCCACCACGATGCGCTGCGCCACGCCATTGACCACGCTGGCCGGGTCGAGCAGCACCAGGCAAATGCCATTGCCGTTCGGGGTCGACGTCACATCCAGGCTGTCCAGGCGCTGCCAGCTGCTGCCGCTGTCGGTGCTGCGAAACAGGCCGTTGGCGCGGGTGCCCACATACAGCACGTTGCTCGAACCGGGGTCAACTTGCAGCCGTTCGCCGTTCTGGCGTCCCATGCCGTTGCCGTGCGCCTTGAACTGGGCGCTGACGTCGATGCGGGTAAAAGTTTTTCCAAAGTCGTTGGAGCGCAAAATCATGCTGCGCCCATTGTTGAAGTAACTGGTCCCGGCCAGCAGGTACAGCTTGGCGCTGTCGCGCCGGTCGAGCGCGATCGCTTCCACGCCCAGCAGGCCCGTTTCGTCCTCGGACACCCAGTCCATCAACGACACCCAGCGCGCGCTGCCCGCGTCCCAGCGATAGGCGCCGCCCACGTCGGTGCGGGCATACGCCAGTCCCCGCATGGTTTTGCTCGGCACCACGGCCGCGACGAAACCGCCGCCGCCCATGCTGACAGTATTCCAACGGTAGGGTTCGGCGCCGGCCAGGGCCGGCAGCAGCGCGCAGGCGAGCGCCAACAACTTGCGAAGTGGGGAAATGGTCATTGGGATGCGCTTTTCGGTGGCGTCAGGCTAAATATTTGACAAGGACCGTGATCGTCCACCTTGCGCGCCCTGCTGTCCAATCGCTTTTTTCGCGTTCCCGATGCCGTTTGCGGGATCGACGCCCCGCTATCTGCGCAGCAGCTTGTCAAGCGCCATAAAATCGACCGGCTTGACCAGGTGATGGTCAAATCCCGCGGCAACAGCGGCCTTGCGGTCGGCATCCTGCCCCCAGCCAGTGGCGGCAATCAAGATCACTTCCCGGCCCCACGGCTCGGTGCGCAGGCGCCTGGCAACCTGGTAGCCGTCCATGTCGGGCAAGCCAATATCGAGGACCACCGCGTGCGGGCGAAACTGCTGCGCCAGCGCCAGCGCACTGGTGCCGTTGTAGGCGCACTGCACGCGGTAGCCGAGCATCTCGAGCGCCATCTGCAGCGTATCGGCGCCGTCGGCATTGTCGTCGACCACCAGCACGCGCCGCAGCGCGTCGATCGCCTGCGGCGCGGCGGCAGGCACTTCGGCCACCTGCAGGGGCGCTGCCGGCAGCGGCAGATACAGCGCGAACTGGCTGCCGCGCCCCGTCCCTTCGCTGCTGGCGCGAATGCGCCCTCCATGCAGCGCGACCAGGCCGCGCACCAGCGACAGGCCAATGCCCAGGCCGCCCTGGGCGCGGTCCAGCCCCGGCTCGAGCTGGGCGAACATAGTGAATACTTTGTCCAGGTTTTCGGGCGCAATGCCGATGCCCGAATCACGCACCGTGATCGCCGCCTCGGCGCCTCGCCGCTCGCCGCTGAAAACGATCAGGCCGCCGTCGGGCGTGTATTTGATCGCGTTATTGAGCAAATTGGTCAGGATCTGGACCAGGCGCGTCGGGTCGGCCTCGAGCGTCACCGGTTCGATCGGCAAGTGCATCTCGAGCCGGTGGCCGGCCGCCGCCAAGCGTTCCTGCACTGCCTGCACGGCGTCTTGCATGACCGCCGTCAGCGCCACCGGTTCGCGCCGCAGTTCAAGCCGGCCCTGAGTGATGCGCGACACTTCCATCAAGTCGTCCACCAGATGGGTGACCTGGTTCATCTGGCGCTCGAACACTTGCTGCGCCCACTGCATCTGGGCGTTGCTGCTCGCTTGCAGCTTGAATATTTCCAGCACATTGCGCAGCGGCGCGAGCGGATTGCGCAGCTCGTGCGCCAGCGTCGCCAAAAATTCGTCTTTGCGGCGGTCGGCGTCGGCCAGCTGGGCGTTCAGGACGCGCAGCTGGGCCGCGTCGCGCTGGCGTTCGGTCATGTCGCGATGGACGCTGACGGCGCCGTAGCTGTTGCCCTTGCGGTCGCGCAGGGGCTTGATCACGGCCTCGCTGCAGCCTTCGCTGCCGTCGCGCCGCACAAACACCAGGTCGCCGCGCCACTCCCATTCGCCCGTCACGGCGCGCTGCACGGCCTGGCGCACTTGGGTCGCGTCTTCCGGGCGGTAAAACTGCCCCATGTCGGCGCCAATTGCCTCGGCGCTGCGGTAGCCCAGCATGCGCTCGGCTGCCGGATTGAACTCACGTACTTTTCCCTGGCCATCGGTGACGATGATGGCGTCGCTCTGGTCGGCAAAAATGGCCGCTTGGCGCATGGCGCTCCACTCCGCTTCAACCCGGTCGGTGATGTCGATGGCAATGCCGTACAACATCAGGCGAGCGCTATCCTGTTCGCTGGCCAGGCGCACCTGCCCTTCCATCGGGATCCAGGTGCCGCTCGCATGGCGCATGCGAAATTCCACGGTGCAGTCGCGCGCCAGCGCCTCGGCCGCGCCGATCGCCTGTTTCAAGCCTTCCAGGTCCGCTTCGTGGATCAGCGCATGGAAGGCTTGCTGCGTTCCGGGAAACGATCCCTCTTTCAAGCCGGCCAGCGCCTCCAGTTCGCTGCTCCACCAGACGGCGGTCGAGCCCACCTGGCGCGACCAGACACCCATCTTGGCGCCCCGCATGGCAATGCCGAGCACGTCGCGGCTTTCCTGCAGCGCGCGCACCGCGTCGCGCCGCGCCAGCAAAGCTTCTTCGGCATGTTTGCGCGCGGCCAGCAGCTCGGACTCGTACTTGCGGCGGTCGGTGGCGATGAACACGGCCGTCTCGTCGTACACCTGGCCCTCGTGCGTGCGGCGCAGGCAGTTGAACAGCATCGGCAGCGTGTGGCCGGCCCGGTGCCGCATGTCGAGCTGGACTTCGGCGACCGACCCTTGCATTTGCAGCAAGGGCGCCAGGTGGGTCTGGTGAAACACCTTGCCGCCGATGGTAAACAAGTCCTGCAGGCGGCGCTGCCCGACCAGGTCGGCGGCGGCAAAGCCCAGCCATGCGCAAAATGTGTGATTGACGCGCAAGATCTTGCCGTACGCATCGGTAACGACCAGCCCGCACGCTGCGTATTCGAACAGCGCGTCAGAATCGGGCAGTGCGGCCTCACTTGTCATCGGCGAACCAGGGTTGTAGAAAGGCCTCCATCGCAACCGTGCTGGCATGCGGCGCGGAGAGGTGCGGGCAATGGCCCACGTTGTCGATCACCTTGAGCGTGCTGCGCGGCAGCGCCCGTTGCATGTATTCGCCCACCGCCACCGGCGCGATCAAGTCATCGCTGCATTGCAGGATCAGGGTCGGCGCCTGGCAGCGCGCTAGTTCCTTGCGGTAATCCGACAGGAAGGTCACGCGCGCAAAGTGCTTGGCGATATTCGGATCGGTGCGGCAAAAACTGTTGGTCAGTTCCACGCCCAGTTCGGGTTGGTCGGGCGCGCCCATGATGGCGGGCGCCATCGCGCTCGACCAGCCGAGGTAATTGTTTTCCACGGTGGCCAGCAGCTCGTCGATATCCTGGCGCGAAAAGCCGCCGATATAATCCTGATCATTGATGTAGCAAGGCGAAGGCCCGATCATGACGTGCGCCAGGAAGCGCTCCGGCGCCTTGTTGGCCGCCAGCATGCCGATCATGGTGCTGACCGAATGGCCGACAAAAATGACCGGGCCGGGCGCGAATTGGTCGATAATTTCCAGCACGTCATCCGCATAGCCCTGCAGGCTGTCGTACTTGCCGTAATCGTAGGCGGCCAGGTCCGAGTTGCCGCTGCCAACCAGGTCGAACAGCACCACCCTCGCGTGCTTTTCAAAGTGAGGCGCAAGGTAGCGCCACATATTCTGGTCGCAGCCAAAACCGTGGGCGAAGAGGATGGTCGTTTGACCTGTGCCGCGCACGTGCACGTTATTGCGCTTGCTGATGTCTGTCATGAAAGCTCGCTCTTTGCGGATGGATAAGGTAATTTTATCATTGCGGTCTCATCCATTTACCAGTGCGCCCGTGCGGCGCATGCCGGCCATGGTGGCGGCCATCACCAGCACCCCCACGGCCGCGATGCTGGCAAACAGCGATACGCCAGTACTGCTGAGCAATCCATAGCACAGCAACACGGCAAAAGCGGCGCCGTTTTCAAAAAAGTTTTGCACGGCGACCGATTGCCCGGCATGCATCAGGCTATTGCCGCGCTCTTGCAACAGCGCGTTCATGGGCACCAGCAGCAGGCCCGCCAGCAGGCCGATGCCCGCCAGCACCAGCGCCGCCGTCGGCGCCGTGGTCACCCACGGCATGAGGACGATCAGCGCGCCGACGCCCAGTCCGAGCGGCATGACCGACAGCGCCTTGTGCAGTGGCACCAGGCGGGCGGCACCCACGGCGCCGCCGATGACGCCCAGCGCAAGTGCGCCCTGCAGCAGCGCGGCGCGCGCCAGCGGCAAACCGAGCACATCGGTGCCCCAGCGCAAGACTAAAAACTGCAGCACCGCAGCCACGGCCCAGAACAGAGAGGTGGCGGCCAGCGACCGCCCTGCCCCGGGGTCAGACCACAGCGTGCGGCAAGAAGCAACGAAGCGCCCCACCAGGCGCGCCGGATCGCGCAGCGCATGGGGCGCAGTGGCGCGCACCGGCGGCACCGCCAGCGACGCCGCAACGGCGCACGCGAACAACAGTAGCGTGCCCGCCGTTGCCGACCGCGCCGGGGTGCCGATAAAGGCCATCTGAAAGGCTGGATCGACCAGCACGCTGCCCAGCGCCACCCCGCCCAGCATGGCGCCGACGGTGGCAATTTCCATCCATGCGTTGGCCGCTACCAGCTGCTCTTGCGCGAGCAGTTCGGGCAGGATGCCGTAGCGCGCCGGTGCGTGCGCCGACGCGCCGAACCCGATCAGCGCAAAGGCCAGCAAAGGATGCAGGCCGGCCAGCAGCAGCGCGCAGCCGGCCAGCTTGAGCACATTGGTCAGCACGATCACGCGCGACTTGGCAAAGGCGTCAGCCACGGCGCCGGCAAAGGCGCCCAGCAGCACATACGACACATAAAAGCACACGCGCAGCGCCGGCGTCATC
This sequence comes from Massilia sp. TWP1-3-3, assembly GCF_049897805.1. Taxonomy (NCBI): domain Bacteria; kingdom Pseudomonadati; phylum Pseudomonadota; class Betaproteobacteria; order Burkholderiales; family Oxalobacteraceae; genus Massilia; species Massilia sp. TWP1-3-3. The sequence continues at coordinate 60,369 of NZ_JAFCWX010000015.1, read as the reverse complement.
CATGCGGGCGCCGCGCGTTCGTTCAACAGGCCGATGGCGGCGATCAGCAAGGCACTGTCGGCCAGCGCGCCAAAAAACTGCGCCAGCACCAGCGCCGCCAAGGTGCGCCTGGCGCCGGCCAATCGCATCAGTGCTGTCCCAGGAAGTGCTTGCGGTAGCGCGGGGCCAGGTCGTCCAGGCGCAGCATGATGGGCAGGTCGGCCGTGTTGAAAGCGCGGTCGAGTGCCGGCGGGCCGAGCAGCATGGCGCCGCAGCGCAGATAGCCTTTGATGAGCGGTGGCGTGTCGGGTGCAAAGCGCGCCGTCGGCTCCGCAGTGGGCACGCGCGGCGAGCCCAATTCGAGCGGATGGCGCGCGCGCACCTGCCAGCAAGGCGCGGCCAGGTAGCGCGGGTGCAGGCTTTCCCAGATGGCGGTGGCAGCCTCCGGCCCGCCGGCCAGGCTGATGCTGGCGCAGCCGATCATGGTTTCCAGGCGCCGCTGCAGCATGTAGCGACCCAGCGCGCTCCACAAGGCCAGGATCACGCCGCCGTTGCGGTAGTCGGGATGCACGCACGAGCGGCCCAGTTCCAGCGCGCGCGGGCGCAGCGCGCGCAGCGGCGCCAGGTCAAACTCGGCGTCGGAGTAAAAGCCGCCGGCGCGGCGCGCCCCATCGGGCGCCAGCACCCGGTAGGTGCCCACCAGCAGCGGCTGGCCCGTGGCGCTCGCCGCATGCACCAGCAAATGGTCGCAGAAGGGATCGAAGCGATCCGCGTCAAGCCCGCTCTCGCGCGCCGGACCCGGCAAGCGCGCGCCCAGTTCGCCCCCAAAAATCCGGTAGCGCAGGCGCTGCGCGGCGCGCACCTCGTCTTCGCAGCCGGCCCACGTCACGGTCAGCGCTGCGCCGCCGCGCGCATAGCCGGCGGTGCAATCGGGTACGGTATGACTATATTGGCTCAGCATGCGCAGCTCCTCAGTTCGATGGGGGATAGCAGGCAATTAGCGCCTGCTGGCGCCGGTGATACCGGTACAGGGCCACAAGAGCGACCGGCACCGCCCCGCGCTTGCGCAGCGCAGCGCCAATGGCAAACAGCACGCGCTGCTTGGCAAAGACCATGGCCAGGCCTTTTAGCAGGGACGTGTCCGGATCCCACGCGTGAATCGCTTCGGACCCGGCGCCGTTCACTTCAATGATGGTGAAACCGGCGCCGCGCGCCAGTTCCTCCGTCGTATTGAAACGCACGTCGAAGCGGCCGCAGTAAAACTGCGGCATGTCGCGCGCAATGGCGTCGATGGCCGCCAGCAGCTGCGGCGTGATCAGTGCCGCGCCGTTCCGGTACAAGCCGCCAACGCGAGTGGAACCGATGGTGGCCAGGCGCACCTGTTCGTGCGCGGCCGGAATCCGGCTGCCGTTGCCGACGGCCTGGTGCTTGCCGCCGTTGCGCAGGCGCCGCGCGCGCGGGTCGGCATCGATCAGCGCGTCGATCGTGCGCACGCCGTCGCCCACCACGCGGGGAAAATAACGCAGCGCCAGCCCGATCAGGCGCGCCTTGCCCGTGTCCGGGTCGCGCGCGTAAAAAATGCCGGCTTCGCCTTCTTGCGCCAGATAGGGCTGCAGCACCACGCTTTCGCCTTGCGGATAGGCCGCCAGGTACGCGAGCAAATCGGTCATGCACGCGACGCGCCGCACCCCGTAACCGCACAGGCCAAGGTCAGGCTTGACGACCAGCGGAAAACGCAGCGCGGCGGCGCCCAGCGCCTCGGTCAGGCTTGCCGCGTCCAGTTGCGGCCCGGCGCACACGCCAATATACGGGGCGGTGGCCGCGCGCGCGACGGCGCCCATGCCCGCGAAATATTCCATCTTGCCCTCGCCCACCAGGCCACCGGCCGTGATGCACGGATTGGCGCACGAGGGCAAGGTGGCGCTGCGGTAACGCAGCGCCAGCCATACCCACTGCAGCGCGAGCGGCACGCAAATGAGCCACTTGGGCATGCGCTCGAGCGTGCTGCAGCGCGGCGCCATGCCAGCCTGCCAAGCCGCGCCCGGGGGATGGGCGGGGACGCGCTGAGCAGTGCTGTCGAGAAGAGGTTTGAATTGAATAAGCATAATCGGCCCAGCATGGCATTGCTAGCTCGACATTGTCTGTGCGCTACTTCACGAAGGACCGAGGCGCGCCAGTGCTGCCGTCACGGCTTGCTCGGCAGCAGCGGCAAGCTCGCGCCGACGCAGGCCGTGGGGCGCGATCGGGGCCAGGTAAGCCACGCGCGCCACCATCGACGGACCAGACAAGATCAGCCTGACGCTCTGTGCAAAGGTGGTCGCACCCACGTATTCAGCGCTGCGGTGTGCCTCGCCCTCCCCGTTGAAATAAGCGAGGGCGACGGGCTGCACCGCAATTGCCGCGCCGCGCGCTGCCTCGAACAGGGCCGAATGAAACGGCAGCATGGCGCCCTGCGGCGCGCTGGTGCCCTCAGGAAAATATGCGATCTGGCTGCCGCCGTCGATATGGCCGACCACGCGCAGCAGCAGCGGCCCCAGCGCCCGCCGGTTGCCGCGCTCGATAAAAACAGTGCCGGCGCGCATGGCCAGATAGCCCAGCACCGGCCAGCGGCGCACCTCGGACTTGGCGATAAAGCGGCAGGGTTGGCAGGCATTCAACACAAAAATATCGAGCCAGGAAATATGGTTGGCGACGATCAGCGTGCCGGCCGCCGCAGCAGGCAGCGCGGCAAGCTCGATGGCAACGCCGCAAATGCGCAGCAGACGCGCTGACCAGCGCTGGATGTGGCGCAGGCGAGCGGCTTGCGAACAGAAGGGAAACACCAGTGTGCACGTAAACAGGCCGGCGACGATGTGCAGGCAAAACAGCGCAAGGCGGACGGGGTAGGCGGCGCTCAACAGGACTCCAAAATGTGCTAACCATACACAAATACGTGTTTGTGCGCCGCCCGTGTGCGTCGCCGTGTATGTAACAATCCCAGCGAGGCAATTCCCCCAACTTTTGCTGGAGACAATCGATGACTGCACTTCAAGACGCGCCGCGCCATTCCCTGTCAGGCCCCGCTGCGCCATTTGCCACTGCGACCGCCGCGCGCGGCGCCGCCTTGCTGGCCCTGGGGCTGGCATTAAAACAGCGCGCGTATGCCTTTACGACGGTCACGCCGGCGACCCACGCGCGCGTCAACGCCCGCGCCGACGCCCGCCGCTCTGCCGACCTGGCCGGCATCTTCGGCTGGAGCCGGCCATTTTGCGCTGACGTTCCCGATGCCGAGCTGCTGCAATGCATGCGGGACGCCGGCGTTGTGACCGGGGTGGACGATGCGGATGGCGCTCTGCTCAGCCAGGTTCGCGCATCGACCCTTGACGGCCAGCTGTATTTTCACTCCGCATTTCCCACCAGCGCCAGCGACGCGGTCTTTTTCGGCCCCGATACTTATCGCTTCATTCGCGCCCTGCGCGGGGCACTGGCAGCGTTTCTCGGTCCGATCACGCGCGCGGTCGATATTGGTTGCGGCGCCGGATCCGGCGCCATGACCATCGCGCTGGCCCATCCCGGGGCCACCGTGTTTGCGGCAGATATCAACCAGGCGGCGCTGAACGCCGCCGCGATCAATGCGCGCCTGGCATCGGTGACCAATCTGCTACCGGTCCACAGCGACCTGCTGAGCGGGCTCGATGGCGATTTTGACCTGATCGTCTCCAATCCCCCGTACCTGCTGGACCGCGAGCAACGCGCCTACCGCCACGGCGGCGGCGACCTGGGCGCCGGTTTGTCGGTCGCCATCGTCGAACAGGCGGTGGCGCGACTGGCCCCCGGCGGCATGCTGGCGCTGTACACGGGCGTGGCCATGGTCGACACCGCCGATCCTTTCCGCGCCAGCGCAGAGAGCCTGCTTGGCGCCGCCGGTTTCAGATGGACCTACGAGGAAATCGACCCCGATGTTTTTGGCGAAGAGCTCGCGGAACCGGCTTACCAGCACACTGACAGGATCGCCGCCGTGTTCCTGTGCGCAAGCAAGCCGGTGCAGGGCGAGTAAGCCGCGACCCAGGGCGGCCGTCGCGCGCGGGCGCATCATACGTTAGTCAATTTCATTCAATACAACGGCAAACCGCACTCCTATCATCTGCGCACATTTCACTGAAAGGAAACGCAGATGAGCACGTTCATATCCATGGTGGCCTTCGCACTGGTTGCCGCGATTTCGCCCGGACCGGTCAACCTCGTCGCGCTTGCCAGCGGCGCGCGCCATGGCGTGCGCGCCAGCATGGCGCTCGTGACCGGCGCAACGCTGGGGTTCACGCTGTTGCTGCTGCTGACCGGGTTCGGTTTGCATGAAATGCTGGTTCGGATGCCTTGGCTCACTGCCGCGATCCGCTGGGCGGGTGTAGCGTTCCTCCTGTATATGGCATGGCGGCTGGCCACCGATTCCGGGGAACTGGGCGGCGAAAAGGCAGGGCAAAAGCCGTCCTGGTCGCACGGGGCCGCCATCCAGTGGCTCAACCCGAAAGCCTGGCTGGCGGCGGTGGCCGGCATGGGAACCTATGCATCGACGGCAGACGCGCATGCGGTCTGGCTGTTTGCCGGAGTCTACTTTATCGTCTGCTATTGTTCCATCGCCAGCTGGGCCGTGGCGGGGAGCTTCCTGCAGCAGCACGTGCGAACGGCGCATCGGGTGCGGTTGTTCAATCGGGCACTGGCGGCAATGCTGGTGCTCAGCGTGCTGTACCTGATGGCTGGCGCAGGTGCTCGCTAGCCTCGATACTGTCCCGGCGTTGCCGCCGTCAGCCGTTTGAATATGCGCTGGAAATGCGCCTGGTCGGCAAACCCGGCTTCGAGCGCGACCTGGGCCAGGGGAATGCGCTCCCTCAGGCGCGCTTTGGCAAACTGAATGCGGCGGTTGGTCTGGTATTCATGCGGCGCCACGCCGTAGCGCCGCTTAAAAGCGCGGATCAGATACGACCCCGACAGGTTCGCTATGGCGCACAGCTCGTCGAGCCGCAGTGTTTTTGCAAAAAGCATGTCGATATGCCGGGCCGCGCGCTCGGTCTTGACGCTGTCGCCGCCAGCGGTGGGCCCGGGCGCCAGCACGGCGTCGAGCAGGCCGGCAAAATCGGTGACGCCCATCTCGCGCCGGAAGCGGTCGTTGTCGCTGTCGGTCAGTTCCGCGAACAGTTGCGCGCCTGCCGCCGCAAGCGCCGGCGAACGCAGCGCCGCCGTCGCGTACGGCCGGAACGCGGCGCTGCCTTCCCCGCGCAGCTCGCACTGGACGCGCCCCATCCAGTGCGGATCCAGATAAAACATCAGGTACGACCAGGCACCGTCGTCGATGGCATTGCAGACATGAACGTCGCCGGGATTCATGATGACGATCACGCCGCTGTCGACGACCTCAGCATGGGCGCCATTGCCATAGCTGCTGCGTCCTCCCGTAATGACACCGACGGAAAGCGTTTCGTGCGAATGGCGCCCGTGCGTCACCCGGCGGCCGTCGCCCACCTGCCGTACCTCGATGAACGGCAGCTCCGGATGGCGCCAGAATCGTTGAATGGCTGGAATCAGGCTTGAACTCCTAGTCAGCCGGGTGCAAGACCGAATTGCGGCGCGAATAGCCGAAATACACGGCCAGGCCGATCACCAGCCAGACGCCGAACGCGATCCAGGTAGTCTGGCTCAGGAAAGTCATCAAGGCCACGCAAAAGACGATGGCCAGCGCGGGCAGATAAGGCACGCCCGGGCAGCGGAAGGCGCGGTGCAAGTCCGGGCGCTTTCTGCGCAGCACGATGACGGCCACCGATACCAGGCAAAACGCGGCCAGCGTGCCGATGTTGATCAGCTCGGCAAGCACATTGAGCGGCACAAAGGCGGCGATCAGGCCGAACACGATGCCCACGATCCAGGTCGCCAAAAACGGGGTGCCGTATTTCGGATGAATGACGGCCAGGCGCTTGGGCAACAGGCCATCGCGCGCCATGGCGAAAATGATGCGCGTCTGGCCGAACGCCATGACCAGAATCACGGTCGTCATGCCGACGATAGCGCCCAGGTCGACAAAGCCGGCGACCCAGTTTTCCTTGGCGTATTGCAGCGCCAGCGACACCGGATGGTCGACGCCGGCAAAGTTTTTGTACGGCACGATGCCCGTCATGATGGCCGACACCACCACATACAATACGGTGCACACGACGAGCGACCCGATGATGCCGATCGGCAGATCGCGCTCGGGCCGCTTGACTTCTTCGGCCGCCGACGTCACGGCGTCGAAACCGATAAAGGCGAAAAACACCAGCGCCGCAGCACTCATGGTCCCGCTCATTCCGAACGGCATGAACGGGTGCCAGTTGGCGGGTTGCACGTGGCGCGCGCCGACGAAAATAAACAGCAGCACCACGCTGATCTTGATGATCACCATGATGCTGTTGATGCGCGCCGATTCGCGCACGCCCCACGACAGCATGGCCGTCAAAACCAGCATGATCAGCATGGCCGGCAAGTTCATCACCGTTTGCACGCCGGGCAGCGCGCCGGGGGCCGCCGTGAGCGCCGTGGGCAAGTGAAAGCCAAAGCCGCCAATGAGCGACTGAAAGTAACCGGACCAGCCGACCGACACCGCCGAGGTGGCCAGGCCATACTCGAGCAGCAAGTCCCAGCCGATCATCCAGGCGACCAATTCACCCATGGTGGCGTAGCTGTACGTATAGATCGAGCCGGCCACCGGGACCGTCGAGGCGAATTCAGCGTAGCACAGCGCGGCCAGGCCGCAGGCGATGGCGGCGATGACGAACGAGAGCGTCAGCGCCGGACCGGCAGTGAGCGCGCCGGTGCCGGTCAGCACAAAAATGCCGGTGCCGACGATGGCGCCGATTCCCATCAATACCAGGTCGGCGGGACCCAGGACTTTTTGCAGGCCACCTGCGGCGCGGCTTTGGGCCACCATGTGGTCCAGGTTCTTGGTGCGGAAAAGGCTCATTGCTCGGTCTCGATCTCTGCTTGTCTCTGCTTGTTATTGTGGCGTGGGGGCTGTTGCAGCCGGCGAGTATGCTTGCGAGCGCCATTCTAACCTTGGAAACCTTGCACGAAAACCTTCCTGTGTGCAAAAAAGCGACGATCTTGCCCGCCGTGGTGCAGAAGGGGCAATAGCGCCACGTCGTCCTCGCGCACGAGGGTATCGCAAAACGCTGCCACTAATTGATGTAAAGGAGGGATTGGCATCTGTTCTATGGCTCCCCGCATTCGCGAGGACGATGTGGTTACGGTTTTCCAGTTCCGAAATGTCACGAATTTTGGTAGCCACTTAGTACCCAAACGTTTTGCAACACCCTTTCACGCAGGGCAGGCGCGCGCTGCGCCATCCAGGCGCACGCTCACCTTCAAGCCCGGTCCCGGGTCGCCACTCTCGAGGCCGCGCATCGAATCCTCTACCACGCCAGGCCCTGACACATTGCAATATTTGTTGCACTATGGTTCGCACTTGCGTACGCTAAGCAATAACTGATTGAGCGACGGCACCGGAAAGACCAATGGCATATGCGGCATTCCCGTGAACACATGGAACAGATGACACACTCTGCAAGAGTTGGTTACGCCATCGCATTCGTCGTCGGTTTGATCGTGCTAACGATTGCCTTACTTTTATGGCAGCATTTTGGCATGGATACGGTGTTGGAATTGTCCGTCGCCAACGGTCGCCAGCTGGGAGTCACCGCCCTCGACGATCGCCCCCAACAAGGTGAAAGCGTGGCAAAACTGACGCGTAGTGCGGATGCGCTCGTTCTCGATTGCGATTTGCGCCCCACCTTTCGACTGCCCTATTGCGGCTACCAGTTCAGTCTCAGTCGTGACGACAAAGGTATTGATCTCTCCAAATTTGACGCGATCAGTTTTGACCTCGACTACCAAGGCCCCGGCAAGCATTTGCTGCGCTTCTTCCTGCACGACTTCGAACCTGGCCGTTCCACCTTGCAGGACTTTATGTCCCAGAAGATCAGTGAAGTCCATATCTTCGACTTCCCCAGGCAAGGCACCGTGAAGATCCCGGTCACGCTTTTACGGACCGCGCCGTGGTGGATCGACATTCGGAACACACCGCTGTTGAACAATGAGATGCGCATCGATAACGTCACCGCGGTCGACTTACTGATCGGTGCCCCGGAGACGATTGGACAACATCATGTCACCCTGCGATCGATTAAGTTTCACGGCAAACTGATTCGTCAGAACAATCTGCTGCTGATCCTGGTAGCGATCTGGATTGTCTGCGCCCTTGCATGGCTGGCCAATGCGGTGATGCGCTACCGCGCCCAATTGCGCAGCACCAGCAGCCGGCTCGCCTTGCTCAGCCAGGTAAATAGCGCACTGGAACTGGAGACGCGAGAACTCGCTGGCCAGGTGTATTTCGACTCCCTCACCGGCGCACTCAACCGCGAAGGCTTGCGCGACGGCCTGATCAACAAGTGGCAATACAAGGGATCGCACAGCGAACCGATGGCGGTGCTGTTCATCGACCTTGACCACTTCAAGCGCGTCAACGACACGCACGGCCACGCGACAGGGGACGAAGTGCTGCGTACCTTCGCCGTGTCGGTGCAACGCGATATCCGCACCACCGACAAGCTGGTGCGCTGGGGTGGGGAAGAATTTCTGATTATTTGTCTGGGAACCGATGGCGTCGCCGCGCAGGGACTGGCCGAAAAATTGCGCGTCGCGATGCAAGGCCAGGTATGGCCGTGCGGCCTGCAGATGACGGCCTCATTCGGGGTCACGACATTGCAAGCGGGCGAAGATATCGGCGAAGCCATCAAGCGGGCCGACGGCGCACTTTACAGCGCCAAGGCGAGCGGCAGAAACTGTGTACAGTCTGCCTGACGCCACTGTGGTAAACATTCGCCAATCCCCGAATGTCGCGCGATGGCGCCGTGGCCACGCAAGCGGCAATTGCGTGGTATCTTTTCTGATATTAAAAACAACTTCATGATCAGGAAACGCATGGATACCTCCGCCGCCCGCCCACCCTGCCCGCCTTTTACCCGCGACAGCGCCATCGCCAAGGTACGCGCCGCCGAAGACGGCTGGAATACGCGCGATCCGCAGCGCATCGCGCCGGCCTATACCGCCGACTCCCGCTGGCGCAACCGCGCCGAGTTCGCGCTCGGACGCGACGAGATCATTGCCCTGCTTGAACGCAAGTGGCAGCGCGAACGCGACTACCGGCTGATCAAGGAACTGTGGGCCTTCACGGACAACCGAATTGCCGTGCGCTTCGCCTATGAATGGCACGACAGCGCCGGCAACTGGTTCCGCTCCTACGGCAATGAAAACTGGGAATTTGACGCCAGCGGCTTGATGCAAGTACGCCATGCCAGCATTAATGACCTGGCAATCGGCGAGGCCGAACGCAAGTTCCGCTGGCCCTCGGGGCGGCGCCCGGACGACTACCCTGGTCTGTCCGCGCTCGGCCTCTGATCGGGCCCGCCACCGGTTAGTGGCGCACCTTGAGCAACACCAGCCCGTGATTGGACACGGCAACGATCGATCCCTTGTTGTTGATCGCCAGCGCATGGGTCAGGCGCAGGCCAGGGTCGGCCGCGTACAGATGGTCGTTGAGGTCCACTAGGGCGCCGGCCAGCGTCCACGAAACGGCGCGTTCGCCGCCCGCGCCGGGCAAGTTGGAAGAGCCCACCACCACGCCGTCGGCATTGATCGCCACCGCTTCCGAGTAGTTGCCGCCAAGGGTGCCGATGTCGTGCATGAGCGCGCCGTCGTGCATGAACCCGTGGGTGGAGCCGATGCCGGTTGGCGACGAACTGCCCACCACCAGGCCCGCAGCGTTGATCTCCACCGCTTCCGAAAAATCCCCGCCCAGCGTGCCCAGGTCGTGCATGGCGCCGCCGTCATAGCGGTAGGCGTGCAGCTTGCCGTCGAGGTTGTCGGATCCGCCAACCACCTGCCCCGCATCGTTGAGCGCGCGCGCATACGAACGGGCGCCGCCCAGGGTGCCCAGGTCATGCAGGGCCGGGCCGCTGGCGCTGTCGTAAAGAAAGGCGTGCAGCGTTCCGGCCACTTCGGAGGTGCCCGCCACCATGCCGGACACGTTAATGTCGAGCCCTTCGGAACGGGCGCCGCCCAGCGTACCCAAGTCGTGCAGCACGCCGTCGTACTGGTAGGCGTGGGCCGCGCCGCCAAAGGTGGCAATCCCCGTGACCTTGTCGCAGTCGCTCACCGCTCTGGCCTGCGAAAACGGGCCCGGTGGCGCGAGCCGGTGCAAGGCGCCGTCGTAGCGGAAGGCCTGGGGAATGTCGCGCGAGGGCCCGAGCGCCCAGCCGGCGACATGGCCGCAGCGGTTGATGCCGAAAGCTTGCGCACTGGCCCCGCCAAAATCGCCCAGGTCGATCAGGCGGGCGCCGTTGTGCAGGAATGCGCGGCTGGGGCCTGACGGTTTGAAGATGATGCCGGCAACCATGTCGTATTCGTTGATGCCAGTCGAGGTCACGCGGATCAGCGCGGCCGGGTCGTCGATCAGCGGCACCACGTCGTAGATGACGCCAGGTGCCGGGTCGGGCGGCGGCGGCGGGTAGTGGTGCGAATGCCCGCTGCCGCAAGCGCCCAGCAGGGCTGCTGCGGCCACCGCAATGGCTGTTGAGAAAAAGTTGCGAGGTTTGAGTGTGGCGAACGATGTCAACATGATGATCTCCTGGACTGTACGTGACCGAGTCTAGGCGTCTGAGTTGGCATTCGCACGCTAATGAACAGTTCGCTTGTGTGCGCTCAAGCAGATCGATTCCTACCATCTAGAATGCAGCGAGGCATCCATAAAATGGCGCGCTCCCGGGCACATCAGGCCCGGGCCGCAAGACGTCAATATTCCCTACCGCTTCAGTTGCGACAAGTCACGCACGGCGCCGCGATCGGCCGAGGTGGTCAGCGCGGCGTAAGCTTGCAAGGCTTGCGAAACGTAGCGCTCGCGCGCCACCGGCTTCCAGGCGGCGTCGCCGCGCTCATCCATCGTGGCGCGCCGGTGCGCCAGGTCCTCGAAGCTCACGCGCAAGTTGATGGTGCGCGCCGGAATGTCGATATCGATCATGTCGCCCTCTTCCACCAGGCCGATCGCGCCGCCTTCGGCCGCTTCCGGCGAGGCGTGGCCGATCACCAGGCCCGACGAGCCGCCCGAAAAACGCCCGTCCGTAAACAGGGCGCAAGCCTTGCCCAATCCCTTCGACTTGATGTACGAAGTCGGGTACAGCATTTCCTGCATGCCAGGGCCGCCTTTCGGTCCTTCGTAGCGGATGATGACGACGTCGCCCTCGTGCACGGTGTCGCCCAGGATTGCTGCAACCGCATCGTCCTGGCTTTCGAACACGCGCGCCTTGCCGCTGAACTTCAGGATGCTCTCGTCCACGCCGGCGGTCTTGACGATGCAGCCATTTTCGGCCAGGTTGCCGTACAACACAGCCAGGCCGCCATCTTGCGAATAAGCGTGTTCCTTGTCGCGGATGCAGCCGTTGCTGCGGTCCATGTCGAGCGAAGCGAAGCGCTCGGACTGCGAGAACGCGGTCTGGGTCGGCACCCCGCCCGGTGCGGCCCGGAACAGGTCGAGCACGGCCGGATCGGTGCTGCGCGTGATGTCATTGTGCTCGATGGCGTGGCCCAGTGTCTTGGCGTGCACGCTGTAGACCGAGGTGTCGAGCAGGCCGGCGCGCGCCAGTTCGCCCAGGATGGCGCTGATGCCGCCGGCGCGGTGCACGTCTTCGATGTGGTACTTGTCGGTCATCGGCGCGACCTTGCACAGGCACGGCACGTGGCGCGAAATGCGGTCGATGTCGGCCATCTTGAACTCGACCTCGGCTTCGTGCGCGGCCGCCAGCAAGTGCAGCACGGTGTTGGTGGAGCCGCCCATCGAGACGTCGAGCGCCATCGCGTTTTCAAAAGCAGCCTTGGTGGCAATATTGCGCGGCAGGACAGTCGCGTCGTCCTGCTCGTAGTAGCGCTTGGCCAGCTCGACGATCAGCCGACCGGCGCGCAGGAACAGTTCCTTGCGGTCCGAATGGGTGGCGAGGACGGTGCCGTTGCCCGGCAGCGACAAGCCGAGCGCTTCGGTCAGGCAATTCATGGAATTGGCGGTAAACATGCCGGAGCACGAACCGCAGGTCGGGCATGCCGAGCGCTCGATTTCGGCCACGTCGGCGTCGCTGACGCTGCTGTCGCCGGCCTTGATCATGGCGTCGACCAGGTCGAGCTTGATGATCTTTTGCTTGCCGTCCACCACTTTGAGCACCTTGCCCGCTTCCATCGGGCCGCCGGAGACAAACACCACCGGGATATTCAGGCGCATGGCCGCCATCAGCATGCCGGGCGTGATTTTGTCGCAGTTCGAAATGCACACCATGGCGTCGGCGCAGTGCGCGTTGACCATGTATTCGACCGAGTCGGCGATCAGGTCGCGCGAGGGCAGCGAGTACAGCATGCCGCCGTGGCCCATGGCGATGCCGTCATCGACGGCGATGGTGTTGAATTCCTTGGCCACGCCGCCGGCCGCTTCAATCTCGCGCGCAACCAGCTGGCCCAGGTCCTTCAGGTGCACGTGGCCGGGCACGAACTGGGTGAAGGAATTGACGACGGCGACGATCGGCTTGTCGAAGTCGCCATCCTTCATCCCGGTGGCGCGCCACAGGGCGCGCGCGCCGGCCATATTGCGGCCGTGGGTGGTAGTGCGTGAACGGTAGGTCGGCATGGTCTCTCCTGAAAAGGCGAACGAATAAGACCAGTAGTGTGCCGCGCCGGCCACGAGTTGTCCAATATATGATTTAATGGCCTGTCATTCTTTTTGCGTATCACCGCCAATGCTGCAGACAAGTCCACAGACATGACCGCCACCATCGAACTGCGCCAGTTGCGCTACTTTGTCAGCGTTGCCGAGGAACTCCATTTCGGGCGCGCCGCCGCGCGCCTGCACATGACGCAACCGCCGCTGTCGCAAACGATCTTTGCGCTCGAGGCCGCGCTGGAAGTGGCGCTGTTCGAGCGCAACCGGCGCGGCGTTGCGCTCACCACGGCGGGCGCCGCCCTGCTGCCGGAGGCGCGGCGGCTGCTGGCGCACGCGGGCGAATTGCCCGAGCTGGTGCAGCGCGCCGCCTCGGGCGCGACCGGCAAGCTGGTGCTCGCCTTTGTCTCGTCAGCCGACTACAGCGTGCTGCCGCCCTTCCTGCGCGCCTACCGCGCCGCCTTTCCGCACGTGCAGATCACGCTGCGCGAAGCCACGTCCGACCTGCAACTGGACGACTTGATGAATGGGCGCATCGATGCCGGCCTGGTGATCGCGCCGCTGCCCGGCAAGGCCAGGACCGAGCTGGACTACCTGCCGGTGCTGAGCGAGCCGCTGATCCTGGCCGCGCCCGCGGGCCTGGCGGCGCTGCGCGGCAAGCGCGAGGCCGACCTGCGCCTGATGCCGCCGCTGCCGCTGATTATTTTTCCACGTCCGATTTCGCCCAGTCTGTACGACGCCATCCTGGCCGTGTTCCGCGCGGCCGGCATCACGCCTGCCATCGGCCAAGAGGCGATCCAGATGCAGACGATCGTCGGCCTGGTCTCGGCCGGCATGGGCATCGCCCTGGTACCGGAATCGGTGAGCAAGCTGCGCCGTCCAGGCGTGCAATACCGGCCGCTGGCGCAGTCAACGCCGCTGGTGGAGACGGGACTGGCCTGGCGGCGCGACAACAGCTCCCCAGTACTACAGGGTTTCCTGGAATTGATGCGCAAGACGCTCTGATGATCCAGCCTTGAATATGTTGCACGATAACAACGTTCGTAACATTTTTTGACGGTATTTGGTCGCTGTTCGCGACGAGTGCGTGCCAGCGAACAGAACGCCACTATCTCAAGCGTAAGCTTCAATTTAGGAAACGCATCGATCTGGATGCGCCCATTGAGGATTGTGATTATGTTACCAAGTAAATTAGTACCGCTGGCGCTGCTGGCCCTGAGCCAGGCGGTTGCCGCCCAGAGCACGCCGGGCGCCGCCGGCCAGTTTCAGCAAATCCCCCCTGCCCCTGTCATTCCCAAAGCCGCGCCCGCTTTGCGCATCGAACACAACAGCGCCGCGGCCACGCCGGGCGCCGATGAAATCAAGTTCAAAGTCACAAGCCTGCGGGTGAGCGGCGCGCGCGCATACGCCGAGCGCGACCTGGTCGCCCTTAGCGGCTTTCGCGCCAATGTCGATGTCTCGATGGCCGACCTGGTGCGCATGGCCGCCAGGATTGCCGACCGCTATCACCGCGACGGCTACCTGCTGGCCCAGGCTTATTTGCCCGCGCAAGACATCAACAATGGCGCCGTCACCATCGCGGTGCTCGAAGGCACGTATGGCAAGGTCACCATCCGCAACCGCAGCGCCCTGTCGGACCGCGTCGTCCAACGCCAGTTGGAAGGATTGCGCAGCGGCGACACCGTCACCCGCGCGCCGCTCGACCATCGCTTGCTGCTGCTGTCGGACAACCCGGGCGTCGATGTCAGGTCGACCCTGGTGCCGGGCGCGTCGGTCGGTTCATCCGACCTGATCGTCGATCTGGCGCCCGGGCGCCGCCTGTCGGGCAGCGTCGAAGCGGACAATGCCGGCAGCCGCTACACCGGGCAATACCGGGCCGGCGCCACGCTCAACTGGAATGAACCGCTCGGCATCGGCGACGTGGCCAGCCTGCGCACGCTGACCTCGGGCAAGGGCCTGAACTACGCGCGCGCCTCGTACCAGCTACCCATCGGCAAGGTAAAGGCCGGGCTTGCCTACAGCAAGCTGCGCTACGAACTGATCGAGGAATTCGCGCCGCTGCACGCGCACGGCACCGCAGAGATCGCCAGCGTCTTCGCCAATTACCCGCTGCTGCGCACGCGCAACACCAATTTGAACGTCCAGCTTGCCTACGACGACAAGTCCTTCCGCGACCAGATCGACGCCACCGGCGCGCTTGGCGAAAAAGGCGCCAAAGTGCTGATGGCCAGCCTGTACGGCGACCATGGCGACGCCTTCGGCGGCGGCGGCGCGAACACATTCGCCCTCACCGTGTCGAGCGGCACGCTCGACCTGCAAACACCGTCCCTGCGCGCGCTCGACGCCCAAAGCGCCCGCAGCAACGGCGGCTATGCCAAGCTCGCTTTCAGTGCCAGCCGTGTGCAGCGCGTGACGGACGCGCTATCGCTGGCGGCGGCCATCAACGGCCAGGTAGCGTCCAAGAACCTCGACGTTTCGGAAAAAATGGAACTGGGCGGCATGCACGCGGTGCGCGCTTTTCCGGAAGGCGAGGCTTACGCCGACCAGGGCTACGTGCTGAGCGTCGAAGCGCGCCTGTTGCTCGCGCCCTTCACGCCAAATCAGCGCAGCCAGGTACAGGCGCTCGCCTTTGTCGACAGCGGCACGGTCGAGCGCGACCACCAGCCATGGTCCGACGCGCCCAACCGGCGCACGCTGAGCGGCGCCGGGATTGGCCTGGTCTGGTCCGAGAACGCCAACTTCCTGCTGCGCGCCTACTACGCGCGCAAGCTTGGCAGCCAGATGGCGACCTCGTCGCCCGACAAGCCGGGCCGCTTCTGGGTCCAGGCCGTGAAATATTTTTGATTAGGTAACGATTATGAACGCCATCTACAGATCCATCTGGAACGCCCGCCATGGCACCTTTGTCGCCGTTTCCGAAAACGCCGGCTGTGCCGGCAAGGCGGCATCGTCTTGCACCAGCGGGCGCGGCGGCGCCGCGCGCCTGACGCTGGGCATCATGGCAGCTTCCGTCGCCCTGGCGTGCTCGGGCACCGCGCTGGCCGCGCAGCCCACCGGCGGCGTGGTTACCGCCGGCAACGCCCAGATCAACAGCAACGCCACCGGCATGCTGATCAATCAAACCACCAACAACGTGGTGATCGACTGGCAAAGCTTTAACATCAGCGCCGGGCAGAGCGTGCGCTTCGTCCAGCCGGGCAGCAGTTCGGTTGCGCTCAACCGCGTGCTGGGCGCGGACCCGTCCAGCATCCTGGGCAGCCTGAGCGCCAACGGCAAGGTATTCCTGGTCAACCCCAACGGCGTCCTGTTCGGCCGCGGCGCATCGGTCAACGTGGGCGCGCTGGTCGCTTCCACGCGCGACATCGGCAACGCCGACTTCATGGCCGGCAACTACCACTTTTCGGGCGGCGCCGATGGCGCGGTCGACAACGCGGGCGCCATTCACGCCGCCGACGGCGGCTACGTGGCGCTGCTGGGGGCAAAGGTCAGCAATGGCGGGCGCATCGAAGCGAACTTCGGCACCGTGGCGCTGGCGGCAGGCAACGCGCTGACGCTGGAACTGTCGGGCGACCAGCTGCTAAGCGTGGGCGTGGACCAGGGCGCGGTGCGCTCGCTGGTTCAGAACGGCGGGCTGATCCAGGCCGACGGCGGCCGCGTGCTGTTGACCACGCAAGGCGCCGGCAACTTGCTGCAAAGCGCCGTCAACAACACCGGCGTGATCCGCGCCCAGCACCTGGAGAACCACGACGGCGTCATCCGCCTGATGGGTGACATGCAGTCGGGCACGGTCAACCTGGGCGGGACGCTCGACGCGAGCGCCCCTGGCGGGGGCAATGGCGGCTTCATCGAAACCTCGGCCGCCCATGTGCAAGTGGGCGCCGATGCCAGGGTCAGCACGGCCTCCGCGCTTGGGCGCGGAGGCAACTGGCTGATCGACCCGCAAGACTTCACCATCGGCGGCGGCGCCACCGACAATATTTCCGGCGCCACCCTGTCGGCTTTGCTGGTGACCAACAGCGTGACCATCAGTACGGCCACCGGTCCTGACACGATTGTGCCCGGCACGCCGCCCACGTCATTTCGCAATACGGCGATGAATGGCAATGGCGACATCAACGTCAACCAGGCCGTCAGCTGGACCGCCAGTTCCAGCCCGACCACGCTGACCCTGAACGCCGAGCGCGACGTCAACCTGAATGCGGCCGTGACGGCCACCAACGGCAACCTGCAAGCTTGCTGCGGACGCGACGTGAACGTCAACGCCGCCATCACCACCGTCAACGGCAGCGCATTGCTGGGCGCGGGGCGCAACCTGAACCTGAACGCGGTGGCGGCCATGACGACCACGGACGGCAACTTGATGCTATGCGCGGGTAACGATATCAATATCGCCGCCAAGATCACCTTGACGCGCGGCAGCAGCATTCCCGCGCAAAGCCTGAACCTGCCGCTCGGACTGGTCATCGCAGCCGGCAACAACGGCACGGGCGTGGGTACGGTGATCTTTTCGCCGCTGGCCCCCGCTGCGCCAGTCACCGGACCCAGGGCGCCGGTACGCGTTATCTACAACCCCACGTCGTACGCCACCCCGACCAGCTACCTGCCCCATTTCACGCTGACCGGAGGCGCTACGCTCACGCAGCAGATGCTGGTATTTGCCGCCGGCGGCGACAAAACCGCGAACGGATCCACCGCCACCACCTTAAGTTCGCTCAAAGGCAATCCGGCGGGCGTGAGCCTAGTGGCGGGCGCCGGCAGCGCCGCCAATTTCAATGACGCCAACGTTGGCGTAGGCAAGACCATCACCCATACCGGCTACAGCCTAGCCGGCGCCAGCGCCAGCAGTTACGCGCTGCCCGTGTCCTGCTGCGGTCCGATCGTTGGCCGCACCACCGGCACCATCCTGGCCGCGCTGGTGGTGCCGCCGGTGGTGGTGCCGCCGGTGGTGGTGCCGCCCGTGGTAGTGCCGCCCGTCGTGGCGCCGCCGGTCGTGGTGCCGCCCCCGGTGCAGATGCCTGTTCCGGCAGGCCTGCCACTACCGGGCGAAACACCGTTGCCGACCGAGGTGCCGCTGCCGCTGGAAGTGCCTTTGCCAATCGAGCAGCCAGGCGCAACCCAGGTCGCGCCGCCGGTCGAAGTGGCGCCGCTCGCCCTCACGCCACCGCCGCTGAGCGCACCGGCCCTGCTGGTAGTCCCCCGCCCGACCGGCGCGCCGCCGCAATTGGTGCGCCCGCCAGTTGATGTGCCGCCCACCTTGGTCCAGCCGCCGGTAGACCTGCACCCGGCGCCCCCGCCGGACTCGGAAATCGTGCCCAAGCGTCCGCGCAAGCAGGACCGCAACTAGCATGCGGCGAATGCACAACGCTATGAGCACGCCTCGACAGCGCTCGCCGCTGCGCGCTGCATCCTTTGCCGTGGCTGCGGCGCTGATGGCGTCCGTGCTGGGCGTATCCCCGGCGGCAGCGCAGACCGGTGGCGCGCCGGCTCATGCACCGGCGCAGATCGACTTCAAAAGCGAAGCGGCCTCGCAGGATGCAAGGCAGATGGCGCAATGGATACTCGACGCGGGCAACAACCACAATCTGTCGTTCATGATCGTCGACAAAAAGGAGGCCAAGGTCTTCATGTTCGATCCCGGCGGGCGCCTGCTCGGCGCCTCGGCGGTGCTGCTGGGCGCGGCCATCGGCGACGACTCGGCGCCCGGCATCGGCGAGCGCAAATTGTCGTCTATTTTGCCCGGCGAACGCACCACGCCGGCGGGCCGCTTCGTCGCCGCGCTCGACCATAACATCGGCGGCAAGGACATCCTGTGGATCGACTATGCGAATGCGATTTCGCTGCACCGGGTCGTGACGGGCAATGCCCAGGAACGGCGCACGCAGCGTCTGGCTTCGTCACCCACGTCCGACAACCGGATTTCCTACGGCTGCATTAACGTGCCGCCCAAGTTTTTCGACAAGGTCGTCATGCCAGCCTTTCACCAGACCAACGGGATTGTCTATATCCTTCCCGAAACACGGCCCATCGCGGCGGTGTTTGCCGGGTTCGGCTCCCGCTAGCGCGCTCAGCGCTGCTTACAGCCATCCTGCATCGCGCGCCAGCCGGAACGCTTCGACCCGGTTGCGGGCATTGAGCTTGCTGATCGCCTCCGACAGATAATTGCGCACCGTTCCTTCCGACAGGCTGATCAGCCTGGCGATATCGGCACTGCTCTTGCCCTCGCCCGCCAGGCGCAGCACCTGGCGCTCGCGCTCGGTCAGGGGATCCTCGCCCCCGCTCCAGCTCTCCATTGCCAGTTCGGGCGCCACCGCGCGCCCGCCCCCGTGCACGGTCCGGATTGCGCCCGCCAGCGCGTCGGCCGGCGCATCCTTGAGCAGGTAGCCGCGCACGCCGGCCGCCAGCGCGCGCCGCAGGTAACCGGCCCGCGCAAAGGTTGTAACGATCACCACCTTGCAACCGAGCCCCTCGGCGGCCAGCGCGGCGGCCAGTTCGAGCCCCGTCATCAACGGCATTTCGATATCGGTGAGCATGATATCGGGCGCCTGCGCGCGGCACAGCGCCAGCGCCTCGCGTCCGTTGCGCGCGGTGCCCACCACCGATATATCGTCCTCCAGGCCCAGCAAGGCCGCCAGCGCGCCCAGCACCAGCGCCTGGTCTTCGGCGATCACAACCCGTATCATGGCTGCGCTCCCGCCGGCAGGCGCAGTTCAAGCGCCAGGCCGCGCCCGGCCGTCAGCGCCAGCTGGCCGCCGATGGCCAACACGCGTTCCTTCATGCCGCTCAAGCCGTTACCGTGTTTCAGCGCCGGCGCGCCCTCATTCATCACGCCATTGTCGGCGATGCGAAAGACGATCATGCCGCCCTCCAGCGCCAGCGAAATGGCGCAGCTGGTCGCGCCTGCATGACGGATGATATTCGTGACAGCCTCGCGCAGCGCCAGCGCCACCACGTTTTCGACCGCCGCCGGCAGCGGCATGCGCGCCACGTCCTCGGTTAGCGCGATCCCCGCCGCAGCCAGGCCGGCCCGCGTGCTTGCCAGTTCGTGGGCAAAGCCGGTAAGGCGGTAGCCGCTCACGGCCGCGCGTACCTCGGCCAATGCATTGCGGGCGCCGCGTTCGATGTCGGCAATTTCGGCCTTGCATGCATCAAGGTCCCGGTGAGCCAGTTTGCCGGCCAGCTCCGCCTTGAGCGTGATGAGCGAGAGCGTGTGGCCCAGCAGGTCATGCAAGTCGCGCGAGATGCGTTCGCGCTCGGCGATGGTGGCCATGTGTTCCACTTCTTCCTGCTTGCGCAGCAACTGGGCGCGCGAGCGGCCCAGCGTGGTGCTCATCACGGCGGCCACGCCGACCGGCCCGCCGATTGCCAGCACCGGGATCAGGAACTGCACCGGGTCCTCGGCCAGCGTGAACGCTGTTAGGGCGCCCAGCGCCACCACACACAGCACGGCGAAGTAGGCCAACCTTGGCCGCATGATCCCGGCGCACATGCCCGCCGCGAGGATGAAAAACGTGCCGCTAAAACCGTTGAACGGCGCCCATGCGGCGCCGATCAGGCAACTGGCCGCGGCCAGCGCCGCGCTTCGCCAGTCCTGCACCCAGTGGCTGGCAAAATACAGCGGCACAAACCAGGCGATGGTCAGCGCCATTGCCGCCAGCTCAAACGCAGACGCCGGGAAAATGACATATTTCCAGAGCACGAACAACAACGAAAATGACCACAGGTAAGGCTCGTTCCCCTGGCCTGGCGGAACCCAGGGCCAGGCTATGAAAGCGCGAAGTTTCTTCATTGTTGGTTCAAAACCCTATTCGTTAAGCAAATACACATCGGCAATCCGGACAGCATGGTTGTCCGGCGCAGATGCGGCGATTCTACGGAGGACGACAAGAACGGACAAGATGTAAACAACATGGTTTGGGAATGACAATTGTCATGTGGGTTGAAAGATTGAACCAGCGTAGACAGTCTGCGAGTGGGCGACCCGGCATCGCGCGCTAGTCGAGCCAAGACGAAATTATGGCTGAAGACATGTCGCCGCGAAAACAGCTTTGCACACGCCAATTACCACTTGGCAATCGCCGGCCCGGTCGCGCTCTCCCAACGCATAATTTGCCAAGACCGCCCGTTTTCACCCGATATGACCCGATATGACCCGATATCACTCGATTTCCCCGCGAATTGCCACGCTTTTGGTCCGAAATCGCTCGAACGGTTCGCGAAACGCTTCGATTTGATCGCGAAATTGAACGATCACGGATTACTCGTGTCTAACAATCATGAACGCAGCGCCATCGTAGAAAATCGTTCGCTTTTCGGATCATCGCGTAGTCAAATCTGGCCGTTTCGCATTGCAATCGTGCACAAGCGTATGCACATCGTGCTGAATCGGGCCAAATCGTGCGTTATCGTGCCATAAGGAGAGAACCATGCGTCGCCAGCACCCCGACCACCGGATGGACATCCCTGTTTCTCTACAGGTATATCACCAGCTACTCGGCGCCTCGGCCGCTACTGATTTCGCAAAGGAAGACTGGGAAATCGCGGCTGAAGCAATTGATGAATGGGTCCGGCGCCATAACCCGGATGCGCTTGCCGCTCCCGCAGCCAGCGGCTATCAATGGAAGCGCCTGTTCCTGCCTGACGGCACGCTTTTGCGCACGGTATTCGCCGGGAAAAACTATCACTGCCTGGTCGAGGGCGACCGCATTCTCTACGGAGGAAAAGCGGTGTCGCCAAGCTGCTTTGTCAACGCCGTCGGCGGCATGCGGCGCAATGCATGGCTGTGCACCTGGATACTGTTCCCCGATACCAAGGAATGGAAGCTGGCAGACACCTTGCGCGCGCGGCCGCCCTCGCCGCGCGCGCAAAACCGCCGCCAACCATGCGCCAGCAACACAGGCAGCGCCTGTTCGCCCGGCTGTCAATGGCGCGCCGGTAAATGACGCACCAGCGCCCATGGACGCGCCCAAAGCAAGCGCACCCGAATCACCGCGTTGCGAGCACCCGATGCACGATCGACGCGATCGGCGCGAACGAGTTCCGACAACGAATCCGGGCGGTGAGGACCGCCGCCGCCACCGCTGCGCCGGCATCCCGCTTTCTCCGCCACCGTGCGCGCGCGGCCCAGACCGCCGCAGCAACAGGGACGATGAAATCGCGGCATTGCTCAGACAGCAATTGCTTCCACTCCTGTATGAAATTTGCGCATTCGACGGGATGGCCGCCCCGACCGGCACCGCACCCGTTGCATAGCCTCACTGGCTCCGGCTGGTCGTTTTTGGCCCCTTGTACTCTTTCGCATCGGCCTCCGGCTGGCGTCTTGACACGGCAGTTTCTGCACGGTTATTGGCGTGCCGCTATCGCCGCGCCAACGACGCACGGCGCCAACCGATGGCGGTGCCAACCAGAAACGTGCACGATTAATGGTCCGAGCCCGACGCGCCCCTTTTTTTGCGCAATCCAGCCATCAACCGCCCCGAATACATACATACATACAACACATTTGCAAACATTTAACGTTTACCCGGCGATTTGAATGTTTTGTTAGCAATCATGTGAACTTTTGGCATACATTGGGGAGCAGTTCAATTTCATGGAGAAACCGTACCAACAGATCCGCCCACCTAATAAGGAGACACTACATGAGCATTCGCTTTCGTAATTCCTTGTACCCCCTGCTGCCCGCACTTGTCCTGCTTGCCCACGCTTCCGGCGCGGCCGCCAGCACCTTGAACCAGAACGCCTCGTGGACCATCGACCGCGCCAACACCGCCACCAAGTACCGCGCCGTGGCCTATGGCGACTCGATCTATGCCGGCTACAACGGCTCGGTCAGCAGCGCGGCAAAATACGCGGCGCCGACGGTGAACGCCGAATATCTGTCCGCGCAGTGGGGGTCCGACATCGAAAGCGTGCGCCGCACCAAGTCGGGCGCCGTGGCGTCGGACGTGTACAACAACAAGATCGTCGCAGAGCGCTCGTATATGCAAGCGAGCAACACTCGTGTCGTCACCTTCGAAATGTGCGGCAATGACGGCCTGCAGGCGCGTTCCAGCTTCAAGAGCCAGACCGGCACCTGCAATTACAGCGGCCTGGCTGCCGCCGAAAACAGCTGCAAGACCTACGTGACGGCGGCGATGGATTACATCAACGCCAACGCCTATCCCGGCGTCAAGCTCAAAGTGGTCTCCAACCTGCACTACCCCGGCTATGCGCTCGACAATGTACAAAGTTCGTGCAAGGACGCCATGACCGGCGCGACCGTCAAAATGCAGGACAAGTTCCTGCCCGCCCTGGCCCGGATGAACTTCATGATGTGCGACGTGGCCCGGCAAAAGGGATTTACCTGCGCCGACAATTTCGCCCAGTACATGGGCGCGGACTACGATGCCAACGGCGACGGCCAGGTCGACGCCGACGCGCTGCGCTACGTCGCCGGCGAAAGCGAAGCGAGCTACGTCACCCGCATCACAACAACGCTGCGCCCGACACTGCGCGACGCCAACACGCACTTCGTGTCCTCGAGCAGCAGCTACGACTACATCCAGTCGGACGACACCCACCCAACCTATAACGGCAGCACCATCAGCTCGGGCCTGTTTGGCTCCACCACCGGCACTGGCGCCGCGCGCTACAGTTCCTTCACGGGCGGCAAAAGTCCGATCTGGAACCAGTATGGGCACGAACGCATCGGCTGGGCGGTATCGACCTACAACCCACCCGCACCCTGACCGCCACGCGTAGCTCCTTGCTGACGCCACCTCGTCCAAAGCCAGGGCCGGCCGGCACCGATACCGGTGCCGCCGGCCGCGCCTGGCAAACGTCGCGCGCGCGCCTCGCCGCCGCGCTGTTGCTGGCCGTGGCCGGCCTGGGCGCACTGCTGCTTGCGTGGATGCCGGCGCCGTCCGGCCCGCCCGCCCCCGCGCCTGCGCCGCTGACAACGCAGTCCCCCGGCATGGCGAGCGCCGTGACGCCCAGCCTGCCGCAACCCGGGCAAGCGGCCGCGCAAGCGCGCGCCGCCGAGGGCGACGCCGATCCGACGCCCGACCTTCGCAGTTACGTCGCGCGCGGCGAAAACCCGACCATCGCCCAGGTGATCGAACGCCTGCACGAGCGCGGCGTGTACTCGGGCCTGGGCGCCTTTTCGCCGCCGGGAACCAGCCCGCCCTTGGTTGGACTTGCCGTGCCCGAAGACTTCGTTCTTCCCAAAGGCTATGTCCGCCACCACCAGGCAACCGATGATGGCCAGCGCATCGAAGCCATTTTGATGTTCGCGCCCGACTTCCAGTTGTTGGGCGCCAACGGGCAGCCGGTCGCCATGCCCGGCAACCGCGTCGTACCCGCTGAACTGGCCCCGCTTGGTTTACCGATCCGCCGCATCGTCATCCCTGCCCCAACCGAACCCGCCCGTCCCTGAACCATGGCCCCAATTTACCCTGCAACGATACGCATTGCCGCCGCCATTCTCGCCAGCGCAGCCATGGCGGCGCTGTACGCGCGCGGCGGCGCCGGCTTTATGCTCGGCTTCGTCTTCCTCGTTCCGTGGCTGCGGACGCTGGACGCGAGCCCCACGCTGCCCGGCGCGCTGCTGCGCGCCTGGGTTATGTCAATCGCCTTCACTGCGGGGGCTTTCGGCTGGTTCGGCATCGCTTTCGGGCAGTATGCCCAAGTGGGCGCCGCCACCGGCCTGTCGCTGCTGCTGCTCGCCGCGCCGCTGTTCCAGCCGCAATTTCTGGTCTTTGCCGTGGTGCGCCACGCAAGCCGGCGCCGGCATGGCGCCGCAGTGGGCGCACTGGCGGGCGCAGCGGCGTGGGTGGCCGCAGAATGGCTGCTGCCCAACATGCTCGGGGACACCTTGGGCTACGGCCTGTATCCATCGCCCCTGCTGCGCCAGGGCGCCGACGTGGGCGGCGCCGCCGGGCTCACGCTGCTGCTGCTGCTGGCCAACGAAGCCGTGGCGGCGGCATGGGCGCGGCGCGGCGACGGCGTGCGCGCGATGGCCAGGCCACTCGCGCTGGCCGCGCTTGTGCCGCTGCTGCTGGCCGCCTACGGCCAGGTTGTGCTTTCCGGCCAGATCGCGCCGTCCGGCAAGCCCTTGCGCATGGGACTGATTCAATCAAACATTGTCGCCTACGAACGCCAACGCCAGGAAAAGGGCACCCACGCCGTGGTGCGCGAAGTGCTCGACGCCCATTTCGCAATGAGCTATGACGCCGTCGTGCGCCAGCACGCCGACGCCGTGTTGTGGCCCGAAACCGCCTACCCAACCACGTTCGGCCATCCCAAGAGCGAAGCAGGCGCCCAGTTCGACCGCGACATCGTCGATGTCGTCAATGCTGCCGGCGTGCCCTTCGTGTTCGGCACTTACGATGTCGACCAGGCCGGCGAATACAACGCGGCCGCGTTCGTGCAGCCCGGCACGGGCCTGCTGGGCTTTTATCGCAAGACGCGCCTGTTCCCGTTCACCGAGTATATGCCCGCCTGGCTCGACGGGCCGGCCGTGCGGCGCGCCCTGCCGTGGAGCGGCAACTGGCGCGCCGGCAACGGTGCCCGCGTGTTTCCCTTGCGCCTGCGAGATGGCCGCGAAGTTCCAGTGCTGCCCCTGATCTGCCTGGACGATGTCGATCCCGGCCTTGCCATCGACGGCGCGCGGCTGGGCGCGCAAGCGATCCTGACAATGTCGAACGATTCCTGGTTCACCGCCACGCCGCTGGGCGCGCACATGCACCAGAGCGCGGCGGCGTTTCGTAGTATTGAAACGCGGCTGCCGCAATTTCGGGTCACCACCAACGGCTACAGCGCCGTGATCGACGCCACCGGCAGCGTCCTGGCAGGCACGCGCATGGGCGAACGCACGCTGGTGATTGCCGACGTACCGCTGCGCACGCCGGCGCCCACGCTGATGGTCAGGTGGGGCAACTGGGTCGGGCTGGCCGCCAGCGCGGCGCTGCTGCTGCTGGCCGCGTTGTCGGCCTACCCGTCGCGGCGCGGCGGCGTGACGGGCGCGCCGGCCGGCCTTGCCGTCACGCGGCCGCTGCAAGTTACGGGTCTACAAGTGTTCGTGTTGCCGCCCACCGCCCGTCTGGCGGCCGCTGTGTTGCGCGCCTGTGCGCGCGGCGGCCTGCTCTGGATGTGCGCGGCCCTGCTGCTCAACGAAGCCCTGCGCACCAACACCTTGGCCCAAGTGCGCATGTTCACCGGCGTTTTTCTGGCGCCGGAGGCGGGGGCGTGGTGCGTGCTGGCGCTGTTTTCGGCACAGGCCTCAGTGGCCAACGGCGCCCTGGTGCTCGCGCGCGGCGCGCATCGCTTCGAGCTCGCCCTTGCCGACATTGCGGCGGTGCGTGTATGGTCCGTCGCCCTTCCCTGTCCCGGCATTGCCCTGCAGCTTGCGTCCGGGGCGCGCTGGCGCTACGGCCTGGCGTTGGCCAACCCCAACCTGCTGGCCGCTGCACTGGCCGGCGCCGGCGCACCCGCGCCGCGCCAACGCACGCGCCTGCAAGCGGTGCTGCAGGCCTATGTGCAAGCCGGCCTGGCGATCCGGCGCACGCGGCTCGACCATCCGCTTGCCAAGTATGTACTGCTGCCGCTCGCGCTGGCCATACCCGCTTTCCACCTGCAGCAGCAAATTGCCTATGGCGGCGCGTTTGGCGAGTATTACAGTTTTGGTCTGAAGGCTTACCTCACCGCCTTTGCATTGTGGTGGGCCGCCTGGTCGATCGGCGTGGTGCTTACCGAAGCGCTGCTGCGGGCGGCAACCGACGCCGGTACGCTGCTGGCGGCCTTGGTGCGCCCCGCGCAGGCGAGCGCCCTGCGGTACAGGCTGCAACGCTGCAGCCACGCCGCGCTGTTTTTGGGCCTGCCGGCGTGGCTCTTGGTGACGGTCTACGGTGCGTAAGCACCGGCGCAACCACAGCTTGTAGTGTCAGTCAGCGCAGCAACTGGCCGGGACGCAAGGCGAGCGCGCCCGATGCATGGCGCAGCGCCGCCAGCAGCGCGACCAGCACAACTCCGGCCAGCGCCAGCCAGGGTGTGGTCCAGACCAGCGACGCGCGTTCGACGAAGCCTGCCTGGTACCGGGCAATCCCGATAAAGGCCAGCGGCAAGCCGAGCACGGCCGCCGCCAGCATCAGCGCACCCAACTCGCGTCCCAGCAGCATGCCGACCTGCACTTTGCCCGCGCCGTACAGCTTGCGCAAGACGATTTCGCGCGAGCGGCGCTGCACCATATGGCCCGACAGGGCGTACATGCCGAACGCGGCGATTGCCAGCGCCACGCCGGTGGCAAGCACCAGCAGCCTGGCCAGCCGGGCGTCGCCCGCGTAATTGGCGGCCAATACATCGGCTGCGCGCTGCGTATGCATCAACGCATCGGGAAAATAGCGGGGCCAGAGGCGCGCCACCGCTTGTTCCACGTCGGCCACGGACCCGCTCGCCCGTACGCTCAGCGTGCCGGCCCAGTCGATGCCCAGCTCGTAGATTGTCGCGCCCGGCTCGTCGCGCAGGGAGCGGAACCGCAGTTGCGGCGCGATCCCGATGACCCGGTAGGACAGCAGCTTGCCGTCTTCGGTGGTGCGCTGCAGCGTCTGCCCCACCGCCGCCTCGGGCGAGGCAAAGCCGAGCTGGCGGACGGCGATGGCATTCAGCACGACCGGGACGCCATCGTTTTCCTTGTCGATGCCTGCATCGAACAGGCGGCCGGCGAGCGGGCGCAAGCCATACACTTCAAAGAAATTGGTGTCGACCATCTTCGCTTCCATCGAGACCGCGGCCTGGCCCTCACGCATCAGATCGTGGATTACATCGCTGCCGAAGCGGCCAACAACGTGCTCGGACAGGACCACGCCTTGCACGCCCGGTTGCCGGCCCAGTTCGCTCAAAAAGCCGCGCACGGCAGCGCTCTTTTTGCCGCGCTCGGGCAGGTCGACGATCAGCAAGGGCGCGGAATCAAAACCGGGCG
Source organism: Massilia sp. TWP1-3-3 (assembly GCF_049897805.1). NCBI lineage: Bacteria > Pseudomonadati > Pseudomonadota > Betaproteobacteria > Burkholderiales > Oxalobacteraceae > Massilia > Massilia sp. TWP1-3-3. The sequence continues at coordinate 32,683 of NZ_JAFCWX010000015.1, read as the reverse complement.
CGGCATGCATCGCGAAGCTAGTCTGCACCGACATCCCCATGGCCAGGCTTGCCAGTCCGATCGCGGTGCCCATTTGCAGCACCGTCAGCAGCGCGCGCAAGCGCGCGCCAAGCGCCGATTCAGCGTTGACGCGCCCTTCCAGCGCCTGCGCCGGTCTGACTTTCAAGGCCGTCAGCGCCGGCTGGATCGCCGCCACGATGCCGATCAGCACGCCCAGCAGCAGCGCCAGCGCCACGTTCGGCGCCGAAAAGAGCGTGTCGAGCTTGCGGTTGACCAGTTCGGAAAACAGCGGCAAGGCCAGCCACGCCATCAGCAGGCCAAGCACGGTGGCAAGCATCGACACGACCAGCGATTCGGCCAGGAACTGCAGCACGACCCGGCGCACGCTCGCGCCAAGTACCTTGCGCATGCCAATTTCGCGCTGGCGCCGCAATACGCGCGCCGTGGCCAGGTTCACATAATTGATGGCGCCAATGACCAGGATCAGCACCGCCACCAGCGCCAGCGCGGCCACCGTTGTCCGGTCGCCCCGATCCCCGGGCGCGCCGACCGGATTGCGCGCCACATCCTGGTCGAAATACGCTTCGCGCAAGGGCGAGAGCGCCAGCTCCATGACCTTGCGCCGGCCGAGCCGGGCGCGCACTGCCGGCGGCACGCCCTGCACGCCAGGGGCGTTGTCAATGATTGCCTGCAGCGACATGGCGATAGCATTCGTTTGCGCGCCTGGCGCAATGCGCAGCAGCAAACGGCCCCATGCGCCATGTTCGCCGGTTTGCAGTTCGGTGCGCATCTCGGGCGAGGTCAGCACTGAATGAACGCCGTACAGCGCCTCGAATGGAATGGTGGTGTTGGCCGGCCGATCGCGCACAATCGCACGCACGCGCAGCACCTTGTCGCCGATGTGCAGCGTCCGGTCCAGCGCAGGCGCGCCGCCGAACAGGCGCCGCGCCGTGCTCTGGGTTAATGCCAAACCGTCCGGGCGGCTCAAGGCCGCGTCCAGGTCCCCTTCCAGGGCGGACAGCCCCAGCATGCCGGCAAAATGCGGCAGCACCAGCAGGCTTGGCATTGTTTGCAGCGTGTTCCCAACCTTGACCGTGGGCGGATCGACGCGAAAAAAGGCGGTGGCATCGGCCACGCCCGGCGTCTTGAGCGCCGCTTCGCGCAGCAGCAACGGCGCCTGGTCGAACCAGGGGGCCTTCGGGTCCACGTTGAACTTTTGCTTGACGACGTAGATGTGGTCAACGCCAGGCACGGCGGCATCGTAACGCCAGGAATACTGGACAAAACCGAGCAGCAACAAACACGCCCCCAGGCCAATGGCAAGGCCGAGGATGGCAATGGCCGAATAAACCGGTTCCTGGACCAGGTGGCGCGCGCCTATGCGGAAATCAGCTAGTTTCATGGTGTGCCTTATTGCTGTGAACGGACATGGGCGGGCATTGGCAAATGTTGCCAGCTACGCTACAGACTTGCAATATACTGTAAAATTGCTACTTTATAGAGAAATATTTACTATTAAGTAGCAATACGACGGATGGGCGGCAGTGATGCTATCGTGCGAACAGGCAAATGCCTTGATGGCTCACAGGACAATCAGCTCATGCAAAATCTACATGTTGGCGTCGTCGGCTACGGCTACGCGTCAGCCACCTTTCACATTCCCCTGATCCGCGCCACGCCCGGCCTGACGCTGTCGTGCATTGCCAGCAGCAAGGCACCCATCACCCAGCAAGCGCTGCCGGACGTTGCCGTCGCAGGCAGTCCCGCCGCGCTGTTTGCCAACAGCGACATCGACCTGGTCGTGATTGCAACGCCGAACGACACCCACTATCGGCTCGCCGCTGCCGCGCTGGAAGCGGGCAAGCATGTCGTCGTCGACAAGCCTTTCGCGCTCGACGTGGCCGAGGCAAGCCGGTTGATCGCGCTCGCCGAGCGCCACGGCCGCCAGCTGTCGGTATTCCACAACCGGCGCTGGGATGGCGACTTTCTCGGCGTTGCCCGGCTGATCGACAGTGGCCAGCTGGGCGCCGTGCGCCACTTCGAATCCCATTTCGATCGCTATCGGCCTGTCGTGCTGGAGCGCTGGCGCGAATCGGCCGCTGCCGGTGGCGGCCTGTGGTACGACCTCGGCATCCACCTGGCCGACCAGGCGCTGCAATTGTTCGGCAGGCCGTCCACTGTCTGGCTCGACTTGCAGCGCCAGCGCGACGGCGCGCTCGCTGACGACTGGTTCCATGCCGTGTTGCACTACGCGGGCTTGCGCGTGATTTTGCACGCATCCGCCCTGGCGGCAGCACCGGCGCCGCGCTTCGTGCTACACGGCACGGCCGGCAGCTTCGTCAAATACGGGCTCGACACCCAGGAGGCGGCGCTCAAACGCGGCGAACGGCCGGGCAGTGCAGGCTGGGGCGACGATCCGCTGCCTGGCACCTTGACGCTCGGCCAGGTGGCAGAAGAAACGCTCTACCCCGGCCAAGCCGGCGACTACACCGTGTATTACGCGGCAATGCGCGACGCCATCAATCTGGGCACGCCCCTGCCCGTAACGCCGCAATCGGCCTGCGATGCGCTCGAAATTATCGAACTGGGATTGGACAGCGCGCGCAGCGGCCGTGTTGTGAAACTGCCGCCGCGCTGACAACGGCGGCGTCAATACAAACATTGCCGGCACATGCCTGCCGCGCCTGCGGCACAGGGAAATTGCAATTCATTACCGAAAACCTGAGCAATGGTGTACATTTCAGCGTCTAGCGAAGCACCCGTTTCGCCGCCAAACCGGAGCCATTTGCATGCCGATGCACGTCCTTCGTCTTACCCGCCTTGCCGTTGCCGCCGGCGCCCTGTTGTTGACCCAAGGAATGACCCAAGGCGCGCTGGCACAGTCACCCGCATCGTCAGGCAACGCGCTGCCCAGCGAAACGCCCGCCAAATTTGTCGCCCCTACCGCCAGCTTCGACTACGAACGGCGCATCGTCATGATTCCCATGCGCGACGGAGTCAAGCTCAAGACCGTGATCGTGGTGCCAAAGGGCGCCAAGGGGGCCGGCATGCTGCTCACCCGAACGCCCTACAATGCGGGCGAACTCACTTCGCACGCGCAAAGTTCCCAGATGGGATCGATCCTGCAGGGCTACGACAACGCCACCGACGTCATCGTGGACGAAGGCTATATCCGCGTGATCCAGGATATCCGCGGCAAGTACGGCTCGGAAGGCGATTACGTCATGAACCGCCCCATGCGCGGCCCGCTCAACCCGACCGAAGTCGACCATTCGACCGACACCTTCGACACCATCGACTGGCTGGTCAAGAATGTGTCGGAATCGAACGGCAAGGTAGGCATCATCGGCATTTCCTATGACGGCTACCTGGCGCTGACGGCGCTGGTCAACCCGCATCCGGCGCTCAAAGTGTCGGTGCCGATGAATCCGATGGTGGACGGCTGGCGCGGGGACGACTGGTTCCATAACGGCGCCTTCCGGCAAATCAATATGTCGTACATGCTGGAACAAGTGGTCACGCGCGACAATGACGCCAAGTGGTTCAGCAGCCACTTTGACGATTACGATACTTTCATGCGGGCCGGCTCGGCGGGCGACCTGGCACGCCAGCGCGGACTCGAACAAAGCGGCTTCTGGCAGAAAGTGGCCGCCCACCCATCCTACGATGCGTTCTGGCAGCAGCAAGCCATGGATACCATCCTGGCGCGCCAGCCGCTCACCGTGCCCACCATGCTGGTGCACAGCCTGTGGGACGCGGAAGACATTTATGGCGCCATTGCCCTGTACAAGGCACTCAAGCCGGGCGACCGCAACAACAATGTATTTCTGACCATCGGGCCGTGGCAGCACGGCGGCGCGATCGGCGACGTGAGCAACCTGGGCGCCATCAAGTTCTCGGCCGACACCGGCCTGTACTGGCGCCAGGAAGTGCTGCGCCCATTCCTGGCCCGTTACCTGAAAAATATCCCAGGCAACGCCGCCGCCACCGCCACCGTAGCCCCGGTCACCGCCTTCGAGACCGGCACCAACAAGTGGCGCGCGCTGCCGTCGTGGCCGGCCGGGTGTGCCAGCGCCTGCACCATAACGCCCACGCTGCTGCGCTTGGGTGCGGGACAGAAGCTGACGCTAGGCGGCGCCGCCGGCAGCGGCTTTGACGAATACGTCTCGGACCCGGCCAAGCCGGTACCGTTTCGGGCGCGGCCCATCGCCCCCATGGGTTACAGCGATGCCAAGGGCCAGACCTGGCCGCGCTGGCTGGTCGACGACCAGCGCGAAGCGTCGGGCCGGACCGATGTGCTGACCTATGTCTCCGACGTGCTCGGCGCACCGCTCAAGATCAGCGGCGAGCCGCTGGCAAGGCTGAATGCCTCGACCAGCGGCACGGACGGCGACTGGGTCGTCAAGCTGATCGACGTCTATCCCGACCAGGTGGCGGCGCAGCCGGAAATGGGTGGCTACCAGTTGATGGTGTCGGCCGATATTTTCCGCGGGCGCTACCGGGAAAGCCTGGAAACGGCGCACCCGATCGCTGCCGGAAAAACGCTGCCGTACCGCTTTGCGCTGCCCACGGCCAACCACGTTTTCTTGCCCGGCCACCGGATCATGGTGCAAGTGCAGTCGAGCTGGTTCCCGCTCTACGACCGCAACCCACAAACGTTTGTTCCGAATATCTTCTGGGCCAAGCCGGGCGACTATCGCAAGGCCACGCAGCGGGTGTTTCACGATAGTTACATTGAGTTGCCGACGGTAGGTGCAGGCGGCTAGTCCTCCTGTGTTGGTATTACTCGCCGCATGGCAACATTAAAGCGCCCCCTCCCGACGCCACGTACAATCGATTTTTAAGCTCGGGAGATTTCATGAAACGCACGGCACTGGTTGCAGGCATCACTGGCATTGGCGGCAATTATGTCGCTCGACAATTGCTCGCGGAGGGATGGGAAGTCATCGGCCTATCCCGCCGTCCGCCCCGCGACTTGCCCGCCGTTCGCCACGTCGCCGCGGACCTGCTGGACCCGGCAGCGCTTGCGAGCGCCCTGTCGGACATTTCACCCACCCATGTTTTCATCACCACCTGGATGCGCCAAGCGACCGAGGCCGACAATATTCGCGTCAATGCCGCACTGGTGCGCAATTTGCTCGATGCGCTCTCGCCCAAAAAAACGCTGCGCCACGTCGCCTTGGTGACCGGACTGAAGCATTACCTCGGCCCCTTTGAAGCCTACGCCAGTTCAGGCACGCTGCCCGACACGCCACTGCGCGAAAGCCAGCCGCGCCTGCCGCTGGAAAACTTTTATTACGCCCAGGAAGACGAGCTGCACGCCGCCGCGGCGCGCGACCGTTTCACCTGGACCGTGCACCGTCCCCATACCATGATCGGCTTAGCCGTTGGCAACGCCATGAACCTTGGCACCACGCTCGCCGTGTATGCAACGCTGTGCAAGGAGACGGGCCGCCCGTTCCAGTTTCCCGGTTCAGCCGCCCAGTGGAATGGTCTGTCGGACGTCACCGATGCACGCATGCTGGCCCGGCAGCTGGTGTGGGCTGCAGACACAGATGCTGCCCGCAATGAAGCATTCAACATCGTCAATGGCGACGTTTTCCGCTGGAGCTGGCTGTGGCCCAGGCTGGGCGCGTGGTTCGGCGTGCAGTCGGCAGGCTTGCAAGACACGGTCCGCCCTCTGGAAACTGCGATGGGGCATGACCACGCGCTCTGGCGCGCCCTGGCCGAACGCCACGCCCTGGCCGAACCCGACCTCGATCGACTGGCTTCGGCCTGGCATACCGATCTCGATCTGGGCCGGCCGCTCGAGGTCATGACCGACATGGCCAACAGCCGGCGGCTCGGCTTTAGCGCCTATCAGGCAACAGAGGCGTCGTTCCTTGACTTGTTCGAGCGCCTGCGGGCCGAACGCCTGATTCCCTGATCGCCTGATTTTTTGAACCCGTCGCTTTACAAGCCGATCTGCCAAGCGGCCGATTCGGCCCGGTCACGCTGCTGTCACGCGGGCTTGCTACGCTTTTGTTGAGCTTGCAATGTTTCCTCAACTTTATCCGGAGCCCACATGAAACGCGCTACACTTGCCCCCGTTCCAAGCCGTATCCACCCCATGCTCGCCACCACCATTGCCACTGTCGTCGTCTCCCTGCTCAATGCATGCGGAGGTCAGCAAGACGACCTGCAAAACCCAGGTAGCGCATGGCCGCCCACACCGGCCGTGACAGGCCACCGCGGCGCGTCCGCGCTGCGCCCTGAGCACACCTTGGCTTCGTACCTGCAGGCAATCGACGACGGCGCCGACATTATCGAGCCCGACCTGGTCGCCACCAAGGACGGCGTGCTGGTGGCGCGTCATGAAAACGACATCAGCGGCACCACCAACGTTGCCGCCGCCAGCGCTTTCGCCGCGCGCAAAACCACCAAGACCATCGACGGCGTGCCAGTGAACGGCTGGTTCACCGAAGACTTCACCCTGGCCGAGCTCAAGACGCTGCGGGCAAAGGAACGCATTCCTGCCAACCGCCCCGCCAATGCCGCCTTTGACGGTCAGTTCGAGATTCCCACCTTGCAGGAAGTGATCGACCTGGTCAAAAAGGAAAGCGCGGCGCGCCACAAGGTTATCGGCATTTACCCCGAAACCAAGCACCCGAGCTATTTCAAATCCATCGGCCTGCCGCTCGAAAAGCGCTTGGTCGATCAGCTGGTCGCCAGCGGCTATCGCGGCAAGGCGGCGGCGGTATTCATTCAATCGTTTGAAGTGGCCAACTTGAAAGAGCTGCGCGGCATGACCGACATGCGCATCGTGCAACTAATCGACAATCCAAAAAATCCGCCTGCCCCGAATGGCGCGCCCCGCAATGCGCCCTACGACTTCGTGGCCGCGGGCAGTGCGCGCACCTATGCCGACATGGTCACCCCTGCCGGTTTAAAGGACATTGCAGCGTACGCCGACGTGGTGTCGCCTTACAAGGAAGTCATCATTGCGCGCACCGCCGCCAATGAACTGGGCACCCCGACCAGCTTCGTGGCCGACGCCAAGGCGGCAGGATTGAAAGTGCACACCTGGACCTTGCGCCCCGAAAATCCATTCCTGCCCGTTAGCTTGCGCAAGCCCGACGTGGCGTCGCTGACGCAGCGTGGCGACTCGGTAGCCGAAATCAACGCCTACCTAAAGGCAGGTATTGATGGCTTTTTCACCGACGACCCGGCCGTGGGCCGCGCCGCCGTCACGGCATTCAAGTAGCCGCGCTGCGGCGATGCAGCGCTGCGCGCCGCCAGCAGGCATCAGTCGGCATAGGCGTGGACGATCGATGTCATTTCCCCACGCCAGTAGGGATGCATGCCGTCAAGCAGCATCCACGCCACCTCGCCGTTGAGCGGCACCAGCATCCCGCCCCTGTCCTGATAGCCCCAAAAGCGGCCTCGCCAGGGCGTGGGGACGGTCTGTCCACCCACGGTGCGGCCACGCGCACGCGCGTCGATGCCTGCTACCAAACCTTGTTCATCGAAGCTAAAGTCCAGGCTGACCGTGACCGCGCCGTCCGTCAGCGTGGCACGCGCGCACTGCGCATCGGCTGCTTCCCAACTGACGCCCTGACCGGGTAGCAAGGCCGTCGGATACCAGACCGCTTCGGCAAGAAAGCGCAACAGCTCGCCCTGTGCCCTGTCCAGCGTGCCGCGCAGATCGGCCACGGTGACCAGGCCGAACAAGGCGGCGCGCAACCTTCCCTCGCCGCCGATGCAGGCGTCGTGCACCAGTACCGGCACGCCGGGCAACATGCTTATTCGTGCATTCCAGTCAAACCCCGGGCGCGCCGTCACGATCTGCTGATCGGAGGTAAACGTTTTTCATTGCGTGCCCGCCTCGTTCATGTTCATGCTGCCACGGTGAAGCACGTGCGCGCCGGCCACCATTGGCTTGCCATCCGTGAGCACGAGGCGCAGATAGCGCTGCACCGGCGCCGGCAAGCCTTCGAGGGTGGAAAAGTCAAATGCGGGCCGGCGTGATGGACGTGCGGCCGGCATCGAGCGCAGCGCGCAGATCCCCCGTTCCTGCCTTCCAGCGGTGAGCGCTCCAGGCAACGACTGCGGCGCCGAGAACGGCAAACAACAAGAGGGAAACGCGTGTGGCGAGCATGGCGGCGACCTGGCGCGCAGAAGTCGACGCCAAGGCAGCAGCGTGCTTGACTGCTAGTCGTCGCCGTTCCTGCGCTGCGGTGTGAGTCGGGGCAAGCTGACAGAAAACTTTACGCCCGTCTCTTTAGTGGAACAAACAGAAATCTCACCATTATGCGCCTTGACGATTTCTTTGACGACATACAGGCCCAGTCCCAGGTTCTGTACCCGGGACCTGGTCCTTTCACCAGGCGGGCGAATGGCAAAGCTCTTGACGGGATCGAACAAGGTGCGCAACTTTGCCTGGGGAATGACGTCGGCGTCGTTGCTAACTTCAAATAGAACATTGGACTGGCAACCGTCAATGGCGACCAAGATCGTGCTTTCCCGATTGCCATGCTGAACCGCATTGGAAATCAGGTTCGCAAAGGCCTGGGCCAGGCGCGGTCCATCCCATGTGCCCACCAAATTGCCTTCAGAGACGAGTTCGATGTTGCGGTCGGGATGGAATGTCCGCGCTTCCTCGACCACATTCTGGCAAATTTCGGCCAGGTCGACGGTGTAAGGATCAATCGGTATTCCATCGCCCAGGTGCGAGGTTGAAAAGTCGAGAAGGTCGCGCACAATTTCATCCACGCGCTTGGTGCTGTTAAAAATTCTCAGGCCCACCTTGAGCACTTTGGCCGGCAAGGTCTGGTCTTGCAGCAGCACTTGCGCACCCATGCTCACGGCGCCCAGCGGCGAGCGCACGTCATGGCCAAGAATGGCCAGGAAAAGGCTTTGCGCGTCGCGCAGCAACTTTGTATACCTGGCCATCGATTCGCTCTGGGCCTGGTCGATCGCTTCGTTAAAGCGCACCATATCGTCGATTTCGTCCGCGGTGCTCACAGCGGTATCGCGCGTCCACAAGCGCAGCACGCTCGACCTGAGGGCCCGGAATTCGGCCATTACCTGGTCGCTGTTCAAGCCGGACGCCATGCGCGCTGCAGCGTGTACTTCGGCGGCCGTATCGGTACCGGCGACCGGGGCCAAGCCCTTGGACTTGGCGATGCTTTCGCTTTCTTCCTGCGGGGTTGCCAGATCGGTGGCTATCACCTTCAGGACCTCGGTTGCATGATCACGCAATTCGATCCGACCGGCGTCTTCCAGCGGTGCGAGCGTTCCCGCAAAGTCTTCCCACTCCTTGAGAATGGCGTCGAGATTGCTCAGTATAAAAAGAGAGAGACGCATTTACACCTTGCAGTAATTGCTGTGCTCGGTGCGAACACCGGCCAACAGATCACGTACGACAACCAGCAGATTCTCCGCCAAAAATGGCTTACGCAAAAAAGCATCGTAATCGGTGCCTTGCGCGATATCGCATCGCAACGAGGCGCTCATCAGCACGATGGGCAGTTGTGCGGTCGATGGATCGGCGCGCAATTTTTCGCTTAACTCCACGCCGCTCATGCCCGGCATCGCGCAATCGGAAATGAGCAGCTCGTGCGACGCGCTCCCCAGCCTGGAAAGCGCTTCGGCGCCGCTGGCCGCGACACTGACATCGAAGCCATGCGCTTTGAGCAGCATCGAGCAGGTTTCCGCCATGCCCACATCGTCATCTACTATTAAAATCATGATTGCATTCTATTCGTCTTTTGGGTTCCGTCCAGGCCTCGGCAACGAGTCAAAGATTTGACCCGATTCAAGTTTGCCTTTCCGCAGGAAATTTATCAGTGGGTTAGCGAACAGTTCGAAAATTTAAAAAACGTCGCGCGCAATGTCGGCACTTGCGCCCCGATGCACCTGGAGTAAAACCGGCGAGCGGCTCAGCTTGCGCTGCGCAACAACGCCCAGGGATAGATCCCGCGGTCATGGCCGTCGCTAAAGACCAGTTGCACCGCGTAGTGGCCGATTGGCCTGATCGCGTCAAGCCGCATATTCGCCGCCGGCGCGGCAAGCTCGCCGCGCAGGCGCGCCGACTGGCAGTGGGAACACTTGCAGGCGGCGCGCAGTTGCCGGTGCGTCGCTTGCTGCCGTTCGCCATCCTCCCACAGTACTTCCAGCACACCCTCGCCGCGCCGGTTGGTGATCTGTTCAGGCTGCATGTTGAATCTGCCCCAGCGCCAGGCGGACCGCCTTGCGCGCTTCCGGATCCGGATCGCTGTCCTGTTGCAGTAGGGCAGGCAATGTGGCGGCGTCGCCTATCTCCCCCAGCGCCGGCGCAGCCTCCTTGCGCAAATTGCTTACCGTGTGGGCGAGCGCCTCGACCAGCGCAGGCAGCGCGGCGCGATGGCGCAAGCGGCCCAGGCTGCGCGCCGCGCGCAGGCGCACCTGCCAGTAGGGATCATTCAACGCGTCGATCAAATCCGGCGCGGCGGCCAGCGCGTGCAGCTTGCCCAGCGTCGTGGCCGCCTCCTCGCGCACCTGCCATGCAGCGTCATGCAGCGCTCCACGCAGGGCTTGCAGCGCTGCCGTGCCCAAAGCAAAGCCGAAGGCTCCCACGGCGCCGCGCCGCACGTCTGGCTCAGGGTCGGCTTGCACCAGCGCACTTAAGGCGCCCGTGGCATCCGCGTTTTTCAGGTAGCGAGCACGCTTACCGCTTGTCGTCGCACTAGCGCGTCGCTGGCCTGCAAGGCTGCCATGGCGGGGGCAAAACTGCCTGGCGCGCGCAATTCGCGCAGCGCCCGCAATACGGCCACGCAGACAAACGGATCGGCATCGGCTGCGTGCGGCAGCAACTGCGCCGCCGCTGCGCCATTTTTCAGCTCCGACAAGCTGTGCGCCGCCGCTGCCGCCACTACGACGTCGTTGTCGCGCAGCGCGGCCAGCAGGGCATTGATGGCGTCCGGCTCGTCGTAGCCTTCCAGTGCGCGCGCCGCCTCCACCCGCACATCGGGAGCGCTGTCGCCCAAGGCGGCAATCAGCAGGGGCGCGTCGTCGGCGAACCCGTTGTCGGCCAGCTCGAGCACGGCAATACGGCGCACCGTGCTGTCGGGCGAGGCCAGGCGTTGCAAAAAATCGTGACGCATCGTGTCCTCAGGTAGCAAATTGTAGAGGCAGCGCGAGCGTGCCCAAGGGGGTCAAGCGCGCCAGCAGGCGTGCATTGTGATCGGGGTACAGAATCGGGATATGCTTTTCATCATGGACTGCTTCGGATCGGCCTGTCATGACAGGAAGGTATGAAGCGAAGTCCAGCGAGCGCCAGGCAAGCCATGGTCGAATAAAAATGCCGGTGGATATTCGAAAAACAAACGCCAATGCCGAATTTAAATTTCAACTATGGATATGTGAAATCAATCGTGGCGCCAGGCGCGGGGATGGCGCATAGTGCGCGTCTCCTCCAGTTGCTTTTGTCATTGGAGTTAGCCCGCCTTTGTCGGCGGGCTTTTTTTTGTCAAGCGTTCACATGCGTTCGAGCAGTTGCTGCTGCGCCCGTTCGCTAAGCACCATCACCAGCTTCAAGCGCGCGCGCGTCATCCCCACAAACAATTTACGCAGCACCAGTTCGTCGATCATGTCGAAATCGATCTCGGTAAAGATCACCGCCGGCGCCGACTGCCCCTTGAAGCGGTAGACCGACTCTGCCAGCAAGCCGCCTTCGCGGTACACGGGGTCGCCAAACAGGTCATAGGCGCCCATGAACGACTTCAATGTGTGGGCGTCGCTCAGCCGGTCCAGTTTCAGGATGGCCGAGCGTTCGCGTCCGCGAAAGGTGGCAATGGCAATGTCGTGCCGCGCGAACCCGGCGGCCAGGCACAGCGTGATGGCGTGCTTGGTCTGGGCGAGCATGGCCTCGGTATCGGTGTGCGGGAAGACCAGCTCGTCAATATCGGCCCCTTTGAATGGCGAGCCCGCCTCCACCGGCGGACTTACCGCGCCGATGGCGGCGAGCATGTCGACAATTTGCCGCGGGCTGCGGTAATTGGTGTCGGAATGCAGTGTGACCCAGCCCGGCAAGGGCACCACCTCGCGCCCATACAGGTTCTGGTTCGGGTCTTCCAGCCAGATGGCGCGTCCATCGGCTTTTAGCATGCGCAGCAAAATGTCGCGCCATGCGACCGAAAAATCCTGCCCTTCATCGACGATCAGCACATCATGCCGCCACGCCTCGGGCAGCTCGGCCGTGGCCATTTGCCGCTCGATGTCGCGCCAGACGTCTGGCGCGGCGTAGTTCGGCGTCTGGCCCTGGAAACGCAAGAAGGCGTCGCTGAGCATGTGAAAGGTCGCCACGCGCCCGCCGGCCGGCACCAGGCGCTCGATGTGGTCGGCCAGGGGCCGGTTGTAGCAGACATACAGCGGGCGCAGACCCGCTTCGATGGCCGCCGTATATTCGGCCAGCGCCAGCTGCGTCTTGCCGCTGCCCGCCGTACCGATCACGCGCAGCCTGAAGGGAGAAAATTCAAGCCGCCGCGCCCAGATGGCAAGGCCGCCGGCCAGGCGCGTAACCATCTCGGCGGCGTTGCCGATCATCGCGCTCGGGTCCGGCCGCAGGCTGAGCGTGTTGCCAAGAAAGCGCGTCACTTTCTCGAACTGCTCGCCCGGCTTGTCATGGGTGAGCGGCAAGGTGACGCGGATCACTTGCGCCAGCTGGTCTTTGCGGGTGGCGTCGATGATATGGCGCGGGTCGATGTCGGCCAGATGCGGGTCGCGCACGATGTAGTCGGGACAGTACAGCAGGTAGTCGATCGACAGCTCGCCGCCGAAGCGCTCGCGCAGGCCGCTAATGGAGCGCGTGATGTGATGGCGGATCTTGCGTGGCTTGCCTTCGAAGTTCTTGACCAGGCCATCGGGCGTCTCGTTCAGAAAGCCCGATTTCTGTTCGATCAGCAATATCCGTGCGGTGGGCGCGAAGATGATGAAATCGATTTCCCCGTAGGCTGAAAAACCGTTTTCCACATTGGTCCAGTGGACCCCGTGATAGATGCGGTACGGGGTATCGGCCAGGCGGCTCTCGAGGTAGGTGAGCGTCTCGATTTCACGCGCCGCGGCGCCGGTGACGGCCAGCTCTTTCCAGCCAGTAGGGTAAATGTGGAGCATAAGCGGGCCGCGGCCGGTCATCGGTAATTCTCTATTGTAAAACTTTGATGGCGAGAATGCCACGCGCTTGCCTGGGATGTGGTTCGCATTGGCATCGCATCTTCCTTATTCTTTTTGCAACTTTACGCAAACGTTTTTATTCGTTCTTTTCCGAATTGAAGAATCGTATATTGGCTTGCCGATGTCTATCGCCACCAATGCGCCAGACCGCCCCTTGCAGCCCAACGAAAAAGGTTCCGCCATGTCAGATGACACACTTCCGTCTGCGATTGCGCCAGCATTGGCATCCATCCATGCCGAAGCGGCCCGCGCCGGCTTGCCGTTTGCCGGCGCCGTGCCGCCCGCCCTCGCCTGGCAACTGACATCCACCGCCGGCGTCTTGCTGGTGGACGTACGCTCGGCCGAAGAGCGCCACTTTGTCGGCCACGTACCCGGTTCGTTGCATGTGCCCTGGGCCACCGGCACCGCGCTCTCGCGCAACCCGCGCTTCGTGCGCGAACTGGAAAGCAAAATTGGCGGCAAGGATCGCGCCGTCTTGCTGCTATGCCGCAGTGGAAAACGCTCTGCGCTGGCGGCCGAAGCGGCCACCAAGGCCGGCTTGAATCTGGTGTTCAACGTGCTCGAAGGTTTCGAAGGCGACATCGATGCCCGGCAACAGCGCGGCAAGTCCGACGGCTGGCGCTTTCGCGGCTTGCCGTGGGTCCAGGACTAGCGCCGGCGCAAGCACCCGATATTTCAGAGGATCTCATGGCCACTTTCGACATCACGAGCATCGTCCAATCCCTGCATGCAACGCGCCATCGCTGGCGCCAGCAGCAACGCGGCGCCAGCGAAGTTGGCGCGCGCGAGTTTCCCTCGCGCGAAGCGCTGGCCGCCATCATTGACAGTCTCAAGGGCGTGCTGTTTCCCATGCGCCTGGGCCCGACCGAGCTGCGTCAGGAAAGCGAGGATTTCCACGTAGCGCACGCGCTCGACGGCGCGCTGCACGGCTTGCTCAGGCAAGTACGCCGTGAGCTGAACTACAATGCGGCGCTGACCGGCGCCGAGCTTGGCGATGTCGATGCCGCCGCCCTGGCGCTGGTGCGCAGTTTCGCCGCAGCGCTGCCGGCCATCCGCGTTTTGCTCGACAGCGACGTACTTGCAGCGTTTCAAGGCGACCCGGCGGCGCGCAGCGTCGATGAAGTCCTGCTGTGCTATCCGGGCGTGCTGGCAATGATCCACTACCGCCTGGCGCATCACCTGTACGTGCTGGGCTTGCCGCTGCTGGCGCGCATCGTGGCCGAACTGGCGCATGGCGCGACCGGCATCGATATCCATCCCGGGGCGCGCATCGGCGCCGGCTTCTTCATCGACCACGGCACCGGGGTGGTGATCGGCGAGACGGCCGTCATTGGCGAACGCGTGCGCCTGTACCAGGCCGTCACCCTGGGTGCCAAGCGCTTTCCCACGGACGTGGACGGCACCCTGCAAAAGGGCTTGGCGCGCCACCCGGTGGTGGAAGACGACGTCGTCATTTACGCCGGCGCGACCATCCTTGGACGCATCACGATCGGCAAAGGCGCGGTCATCGGCGGCAATGTCTGGCTGACCCACGATGTGGCGCCGGGCGGGCGCGTGGCCCAGGCCGAATCGCGCGAGGGTGCGTTTGCCAACGGCATCGCCGCTACCTGATCGAGGGGGAATCGACAACATGATCAACGACAGTGTTCCCAGCGTGCTGGTCACAGGCTTCGGTATCGGCGTGCGCCAACTGCGCGAGGCGCGCGGCTGGTCGCAGGAGCGACTGGCCGAACAGGCCAACTTGAATCGCTCCTTCGTCGGCGAGATCGAGCGCGGCTGCGTCATCGCCTCCTTGCTGACGGTCGAAAAACTGGCGGCGGCACTCACCTTGACGCCTTCGGCGCTGCTGACTCGCTGCGAGGCGATCAAGTAGTCCATGTGGACCACGTTGATGGCGATAGCATGTTGCGCGGGCAATGCTGCACCTGCACACTGGCCGGGTTGATTTTCTCACCAGACAATTCGTGCGTGCTGGTGACGCAATCGCTTTTTAAACCAAGCTGAATTGGAGTGACCATGTCGGCAACAGTGGGCGGTACAAGCGCACTTAAAGATAACGCGGCGCGGCAACTTGCCAACGCCACCAAGACGGCCCCGTAACTGGAGACCATCAGTCCGCGCTGGCTGACGCATTTGCTGCAATGGGTGCCGGTGGAAGCGGGCATCTATCGCCTCAACAAGGTCAACAATCCGGAAGCGATCAAGGTCACCTGCACCGCGCGCCAGGAAGAAAACCAGCTGCCCCGCACCTACGTCGACTACGAGGAAAATCCGCGCGAGCTGTACCTCAACGCGGCCTCCACCGTGCTCGACGTCCATACCCGCGTCTCCGACCTGTACAGCAGCCCGCACGACCAGATCAAGGAACAACTGCGCCTGACGATCGAAACCATCAAGGAAAACCAAGAAAGCGAGCTGATCAACAATCCCGACTACGGCTTGCTGGCGCAAGTGACGGACCGCCAGCGCATCTTCCCGCTGACCGGTGCGCCCACGCCGGACGACCTCGATGAGCTGCTCACCAAGGTCTGGAAGGAGCCCGCCTTCTTCCTCGCCCATCCGCTGGCGATCGCCGCCTTCGGCCGCGAAGCGACCCGGCGCGGGGTGCCGCCGCCGACCATCAGCCTGTTCGGTTCACAATGCATCACCTGGCGCGGGATTCCGCTGATCCCGTCCGACAAGGTGCCTGTGGCCGACGGCAAGAGCAAGAACTTGCTGCTGCGCGTGGGCGAGAAGCGCCAGGGCGTCATCGGGCTGTTCCAGTCGGGCTTGCCGGGTGAGCAAAGTCCCGGCCTGGCGGTGCGTTTCATGGGCATCAACAACCACGCCATTTCCTCGTATCTGATCTGCCTGTATTGCTCGCTGGCCGTGCTCACCAGCGACGCGCTGGCCGTGCTCGACGACGTTGAGATCGGTAAATACCACGACTACCCGGACACTTACAAGTAAGCCGCGCCATGAACCTGTTCCCTGCCCCTGCCCTTGGCGCTGCCCCTGCCGCCAACCTGCCTGCCGCAGCGCCTTTCGCCGTGCCCGATTCCCCGCAGCCGCCGTTCGACCCGGCTGTGCTGGCGCGCCTGGCCACGGCGTTCTTTGCGGCGCCCCCGTTCGCTCCGCACGGCGTCCAAGCCCCGGGCAATATCGCACCGCCCGGTTCGCCGTTGGTCAGCCCGGCCGGCTTTGGTCCCGGCCTACCCGGCACGCCGATACCACAAGTGCAACTACCCGGCACCAACCTGATCCCGGCCGCGCCCACCAACGTCCTTTCGCTGGGCAATCGCGCGCCGGCGCTGCTGCCCGCCGCGCAAGCGGGCAATGGCGCGCCGGACAAAGCGCACGGTGCCATTCCCGCCTACGAACCGCGTGCCGGCGGCGCCTTTCTCGGCGTACCGCAAGCGATCAAGGCCGCGCTGGCGCCCCGGCCCGGCCCGTTCTACTTCCTCGATGCCGTCCACGGCGAGCCTGGCATAGCTGACGCGCCGGCACGCTCGCCGGCGCCTTTGTCCACGCCACACTATTATTTTGTCGCCGCTCCGCCGGCGTCGGCGGCGCCCGAGCTCACCGAGCGCTCGCCGCCGTTCGACGTGCATGCCGTGCGGCGCGACTTCCCGATCCTGCAAGAGCGTGTCAACGGACGCCAGCTGGTCTGGTTCGACAACGCGGCCACGACGCACAAGCCGCAAGCGGTCGTCGACCGCATCGCCCACTTTTACGCGCACGAGAACTCGAACATCCACCGCGCCGCGCATGCACTGGCCGCGCGCGCCACCGATGCTTATGAGGGAGCGCGCCAGCGGGTGCGCCGCTTCCTGAATGCGCCCGCAGTCGAGGAAGTCATTTTTGTGCGGGGAACCACCGAAGCGATCAACCTGGTGGCCAAAAGCTGGGGCGCACAATATGTGGGCCAGGGCGACGAAATCATCGTCTCCCACCTCGAGCACCACGCCAACATCGTGCCGTGGCAGCAACTGGCAGCGGCCAAGGGCGCCACGCTGCGCGTGATTCCGGTCGACGACACGGGCCAGGTCTTGCTCGACGAGTACCGCAAGCTGCTCAACAGGCGCACCAGAATCGTCGCCGTCACGCACGTGTCGAACGCGCTCGGGACAGTGACGCCGATCCGCGAAATCGTCGAGCTTGCGCATCGCGCCGGCGCCCGGGTACTGGTGGACGGCGCCCAATCGGTATCGCACATGCGCATCGACGTGCAAGCGCTGGGGGCCGACTTTTTTGTCTTTTCGGGCCACAAATTGTTCGGGCCGACCGGCATCGGCGTGCTGTGGGGCAAACGCGAAGTGCTGGAAAACATGCCGCCGTGGCAAGGCGGCGGCAACATGATCGCCGACGTCACCTTCGAAAAGACACGCTACCAGCCGATACCGAACAAGTTCGAGGCCGGCACGGGCAACATTGCCGACGCGGTGGGACTGGGCGCCGCCATTGATTACATCGGCCGGATCGGCATCGACAACATCGCGCGCTACGAGCACGACCTGCTGGAGTACGGCATGCGGCAACTGGGCGCCATCAGGCAAGTGCGGCTGATCGGCACGGCGACCGGGAAAGCCAGTGTGATCTCGTTCGTGTTGGCCGGGCACAGCACCGCGCAGGTCGGCCAGGCGCTCAACGACGAGGGCATTGCCGTGCGCACCGGCCATCATTGCGCGCAGCCGATCTTGCGCCGTTTCGGGGTCGAGAGCACGGTGCGCCCGTCGCTCGCCTTCTACAACACCTTCGACGAAATCGACCAGTTGGCGGCAGTCGTCAAGCGCCTGGCGCAGCACGAGCGCTCTTTTGCTTGACATTGTCGGGCGGGCGCGCAGCACCGGCCGGCGCCGCGCGCCGCGCCGCCGTGCCGCCGTGCCGTTCCACCAAGAAGCAGTATTGATGGTATTCAACAAAAAGATTGATGTGGAGAAAAATGTGATCCACATTCCCGTGTGGAGGCGAAGCGCCGAGGCTCCACCGGGGCCATCAAATGCGTATTGCGACAAGACTCGGCGCCGTCGTGCTGACGGTTTTTATTATAAGCTGCGCCGTCGCAGCGTTTGCCGCAATGCGTTTCCGGGAAGTTGCCAAACTGACAGTCGCGGCCGAAGCACGCGACTTGGCCACAAGCATGGCCACCATGCTCGCTTACGACAGCGCCCACGCCAGCGATCAAGAGCGCAATCTCCAGTACCAGCGCATCATCGCCGCCGTCGCCGCGAGCCAGCAGCGCGACCGGGAAGTCTTTGACCGCAATCTGGTCATCGTGGCCGACGTGGCGAGCGAGGACGTTGGCACGCCCGCTCCCCAAGGCTTGCGCCGCGACAGTATCGCCGCCACCTTGCGCGACGGCCAGCCGCGCCTCATCACGGAAGGCGCGGGCCAGAATAAGGCGCTGATCCACCAGGTGGTGGTGCCGGTGTATAACCGGCAACGTCGCGTCATCGCGGCGCTCATTTATGAATATACCCCGCTGTACGACAGTCTGCTGAGCCGCGCCCGCGACGCCATGCTGGTCGTCGGCTGCGCCGCATTGCTGGGATTGGCGTTGGCCTTGCTGTGCGCGGCCTGGATTTCGCGCAGCATTTCAGCCCCGCTCAAGCAATTGACGCATGCGGCGCGCCAGCTCGCGCAGGGGCAGCGCCATGTGACGGTCAGCACCAGCTCCACCGATGAAGTCGGCGCACTAACGCGCGTCTTCAACAAGATGAGCGTGGCCTTGCTGGCGTCGAAAAAAAATTTGTCGAAACAGGCGCAAACCGATTTGCTCACCGGACTGCCCAACCGCATGCGCGCCTGCACCCAAAACAAGCGCTGGCAGGATGCGGCTCGCCGCCGGTGCCAGTGGCCGTCAATGTCTCGTCCAGGCAGTTGCGCACGCTGAGCTCGAGTCGATTGTGCAACGCGCGCTCGACGACAGCGCGCTCGCGCCGCAATGGCTGGAACTCGAACTGACCGAAAGCGTTTCCATGGCCGATCCCGAACGCAGCGTGCCGATGATGGAGCGCATGAAGACGATCGGCTTGTCGCTATCCATCGACGACTTCGGCACCGGTTACGCGGACATGAGCTACCTGCGCCGTTTTCCGATTGACCGCCTCAAGCTCAGCATCTCGTTCGTGCCCGACATCACGACCGACCCGGGCTGCCTGGCCATTGCCGACGCCATCATCACCATGGCCCACAGCCTGCACCTGGAAGTGGTGGCCGAAGGGGGGGGGGAAACCGAGGGGCAGCTGTCCTTGCTGGCAAGCCGTCATTGCGACATCCTGCAAGGCTACTTTTTCAGCAAGCCCTTGCCGGCGGCCGAGCTGGAACAATTTCTGCGCACCGGCCACAGCATGCCTGCAAACCTCACCGGTCGCGCCAGCAACGCACCCCTGCTGTTGTTGCAGGACGACGAGACACTCGTGCTCGAGTATCTGTCGTTGGTGCTCGGCAATGAAGGCGATGACGTGCGCGCCATGTCCGACCCCCTGCGCGCTTTTGAGTTACTCGCGTGCCATGAGTTTGCGGTCGTGCTACGCGACCAGCGCATGCCGGCCATGGATGGCATTGCATTTTTGAGCCGTGTGAAAAGCATGCATCCCGCGACCATCCGCATCATCCACAGCGCCTTTGACGATGCGCTCGTCACGCGCGAAGCGATCAACCGCGGCGCCGTGTACAAGTTTGTCGACAAGTCGGCGAACAATCTGGCACTGATTCATGCAGTCAAGGATGGCTTTGACAGTTACCTGGCGCGGCGAACCACAAGCCATGGCGCGAATCCGGCCGGCGCCACCCTGCATGGCTGAGGCGCCGAGCGGCGCCCAAGGCCAGCGCAGCGGGGCGGGGCGGGGCGGGGCGGGGCGTCACCTGAACATGACGTGAGCCTGACATTCGACAAAAGAAATATTACTTGAAAAAAGTATTGCCAAATTATTTTTGGCAACTCAATGCCCTTGCCGAAATTAACTTTTGGTTACTGCTATAGTGTGGCCGTATGTATGTTTCTCGCCCATGGTTGCAAGTGCCGCGCCATCGGCAAGCCTGTTCGGCAGTGGCGAGTGCGCCCCGTGCGCGCGACGAACTGAGCATTTTGTTGATTCGAAAGCGCCTATGCGTACGACTGGTTTTGGGATGGTTATCGGCGCCACCGAGCACAAATTAGTTGCAGATGGAAATATTGAGGTCAGGCGCCAGGAAAGCTTACTGAAAACTGGCGCGCTCCAGGACGCCATTTTCTACAGCGCTTATTTCTCTTGCATCGCGACCGACGAAAAAGGGGTGATCCAGCTCTTCAACGTGGGCGCCGAGCGCATGCTGGGCTACAGTGCGCTCGACGTCGTCAACCGGATCACGCCAGCCGACATTTCCGATCCCCTCGAAGTGATTGCGCGGGCCAAAGCGCTCAGCGTGGAAGTCGACACCCCCATCACGCCTGGATTTGAAGCGCTGGTCTTCAAGGCCTCGCGCGGCATTGAAGATATTTACGAGCTGACTTACTTTCGCAAGGATGGCAGCCGCTTTCCTGCGCTGGTCTCGGTCACGGCCTTGCGCGACGATCAAAACGCCATCATTGGCTACCTGCTCATCGGCACAGACAATACCGCGCGCAAGCAAGCTGAAGAAGCGCTGCTGAAGGCGGGCGCACTGCAAAGCGCCATCTTCAACAGCGCCAATTTCTCCAGCATCGCCACCGACGCCAGGGGCGTGATCCAGATTTTCAACGTCGGGGCCGAACGCATGCTCGGCTACACGGCGCTCGAGGTGATGAACAGGATCACGCCGGCCGACATCTCCGACCCCCAGGAAGTTATCGCGCGCGCGCTCGCGCTCAGCCTGGAGCTGGAAACGCCCATCACGCCCGGCTTCGAAGCGCTGGTTTTCAAGGCGTCACGCGGCATTGAAGACATCTACGAACTGACCTATGTGCGCAAGGACGGCAGCCGCTTTCCGGCCATCGTCTCCGTCACGGCGCTGCGCGACGCCCACGACGACATTATCGGCTACCTGCTCATCGGCACCGACAATACCGCGCGCAAGCAGGTCGAGGCCGCCCGGGCGCTGCTCGACCAACGCTTGCGCGATCAGCAGTTCTATACCCGTTCACTGATCGAGTCCAGCCTCGACGCCCTGATGATGACGGACCCGCAAGGCATCATTTCGGACGTGAACCAGCAGATGGTCGCGCTCACCGGACGCACCCGCGACGAACTGATCGGTGCACCGAGCAAGAAGTTTTTCACCGACCAGGTACAGGCCGACGCCGCCATCAAGCGCGTGCTCCAGGAAAACAAGGTCACCGACTACGAACTGACGGTGCGCGCACTGAACGGGGTGGAAACAGTGGTCTCGTACAACGCTGCCACCTTCCACGACCGCGATCGCAAGCTGCAAGGCGTGTTCGCCGCCGCCCGCGACGTCACGGAGCGCAAGCGCTTCGAACATACGCTGGAAGTAAAAAATGGTGAACTGGAACGTGCCAGCCGCATAAAATCGGAATTTTTGGCCACCATGTCGCACGAATTGCGCACGCCCCTGAATGCCATCATCGGCTTTTCCGAAGCGCTCAAGGATGGCTTGCTGGGCGAAACCAGCGCGCTGCAAAACGAATGCATCAGGGACATTTTCAGCAGTGGCCAGCACTTGCTGTCGCTGATCAACGATATCCTCGACCTGTCCAAAGTCGAAGCGGGCATGATGGCGCTCGAGCTGGAAACGGTCGATCTGCACGCCCTGTTACTGAACAGCATGACCATCGTGCGCGAAAAAGCTGCCGCCCAAAACATCACGCTGGCCCTGGAAGGTGGCGCCGAGCTGGGCTTGCAACAACTGGACGTGCGCAAGACCAAGCAAATCATCTATAACCTGCTGTCGAACGCCGTGAAATTTAGCGCCAGTCGCGGCGCCGTCACCTTGCACGCCCAACGCGTGCCGCGCAGCGCGGTCGGCCAGCTCGCCGGCCACTGGCCGGTGCACAGTTTTCCCCTGGCGCCAAACGAGTACCAGGAGTTTCTCGCACTGTGCGTGAGCGACGCCGGCATCGGGATTGAGGAAAACGACTTGGCCAAGCTGTTCCAGGCTTTCAGCCAGATCGATAGCAGCCTGGCACGCAAATTCGAAGGGACGGGGCTAGGTCTGTCGATGGTGAAGCAGCTGGTCGAACTGCAGGGCGGCGCCGTGGCGGTCGCCAGCCGCGCCGGCGAAGGCTCGCGCTTTGGCGTGTGGTTGCCGCTTCGCGCGCCGCTGTCCGAGGCGCCGGCCGCGCCCGTCAGCGCGCCAGCCGCGGCGCGCCCGCAAGCGGCGGTTCACATGGCGCTGGTGGTCGAAGACAACGACCAGTCCGCGTCCCTGGCGCGCCTGCTGCTCGAAGCGGAAGGCTTTACCGTGCTACGGGCAGCGAGCGCGGAAGAAGCGTTACGCATGGCGCCCCAGCAGCCACTACACCTGATCACGCTTGATATCCGACTGCCGGGCATGGATGGCTGGCAATTTCTGCAGTGCCTGCGCGACATCCCGGCGCTGGCGCGGGTGCCGGTCGTGGTCATTTCCGGCATCGCCAATGCCGATCTGGGCCTGTCTGGCGGCGCTGCGGCCATCTTGCAAAAGCCGATCAGCCGCGCCCAGTTGCAAGCGTCGCTCAGCCTGCTGGGGCTACACCCGGCACTGGAACGCACGCGCACGGTACTCGTTGTCGATCAC
Source organism: Massilia sp. TWP1-3-3 (assembly GCF_049897805.1). NCBI lineage: Bacteria > Pseudomonadati > Pseudomonadota > Betaproteobacteria > Burkholderiales > Oxalobacteraceae > Massilia > Massilia sp. TWP1-3-3. Next base: position 9,817 of record NZ_JAFCWX010000015.1, on the reverse strand, counting down.
GACAGCCGGGTGGTTGAAACCATCGCCGCCTTTTTGCCCATGCCCGCCTATGCGGTGGTGCGCGCCTACACCGGAAGCGAAGCCATCTTCCTGGCGCAACACATGCGCCCGGACCTGATCTTGCTGGACCTGATGCTGCCGGACCTGAGTGGTTTCGCAGTAGCCGAAATGCTGCAACACAACGCCGCGACGGCGCGTATTCCCATTCTGGTGGGCGCCGCAGCGCAGACCGGGGTGGCGCAGCGCGGCGCAAAAGAAAGCCTCGACCAGGCCCGCTTCATCGCCGAAGTAAGGCGCGCAATGCTGCGCGACTAAGGGGAACGGGCATGGCACGCATCCTGATCATTGAAGACAGCGCCGCCACCATGAAGTTGACCACGCTCCTGCTGCGCCATGCCGGGCATGCCGTGTTGTGCGCGCAAGACGCCGAAAGCGGCTTGCTGATGGCGCGCACCGAGCGGCCGGCATTGATCCTGATGGACATTCAATTGCCCGGCATGGATGGCCTGGCCGCAACCGCGCTGCGCAAACAGGACAGCGCCACAAGCGCCATCCCCATCATTGCGCTCACTGCCATGGCCATGAAGGAAGACCGCGAAAAAAGCGAAAGCGCCGGCTGCGATGCTTACATTGCCAAGCCGCTGCGCTACGCACAATGATATGCGGCGATCGACGCGCTGCTGCTGCCGCCAGTGTCAGCATGACGGTGCGCGCGCCCACCATCCTGATCGTCGACGACGAAGCGCAAAACCGGCGCCTGCTGGCGGTACTGCTGCGCCCGGAAGGCTACCAGACCTCCAGCGCGATCAGCGGCGAAGAGGCGCTGGCCGCCATCGACGCCTCGGCGCCGGATCTGATCTTGCTCGACATTACCATGCCTGGCATGGACGGCTATCAGGTGGCCAGCATCCTGAAGGCCAACCAGGCCACTGCCAACATTCCCATCATCATGGTGACCGCGCATATGGAGCGCACGGCGCGCCTGGCCGGGCTCGATGCGGGCGCCGAAGATTTTCTGACCAAACCGGTCGACCGCGCCGAGCTTTGGTTGCGGGTGCGCAAACTGTTGCGCCTGAAAGCGTTTGGCGATGTGCGCGACGAAGGCCTCGATCTGGAGCAGCAGGTGCTGGCCCGTACCGTCGACCTGCAGCGCTTTCGCACGGCGATGGACGCGACCGCCGACGCCATCATGCTGGTCAGCCGCAACAGCATGCGGTTTATGGAAGTGAACGAAACAGCGTGCAGCCTGCTGGGCTACGAGCGCAGGCAATTGCTGGACATGGGACCGGCCGAACTGATCGACGCGAGCAACGCCAAGCTGGAGCGCCAGTATGACGCGCTCATTGCCGGCCCCGCCAACCGCGACCAGCAAGAAACGGCCATGGTGCGCAAGGATGGCTCGACGGTGCAGGTGGAAGTGAACAGCCAGGCCCTGCGTTCCGGGTCGGACTGGACCATCGTGGTCGTGGTGCGCGACATTACCGAGCGCAAGGAAGCGCAGATGCGCCTGACGCATCTGGCCCACCACGCCGCCCCTGACCGGCCTGCCCAATCGCACGCTGTTTTATGAAACGCTCAAGCGCACCCTGGCGCTGGCGCGCGACACAGGTTCGCTGGTGGCGGTGATGTTCATTGACCTGGACAATTTTAAAGGCGTCAACGACACGCTAGGGCACGCGATTGGCGACGAGCTGCTGCTGCAGTTTAGCAATCGGCTGGTGCAATGCGTGCGCGTGCGCGACACGGTCGGCCGCCTGGGGGGCGATGAATTCGCGCTGATCCTGATCATGCAGGAGGGCCAGCAGGGGGCGGCGGTCATTGCCGAGAAAATCCGCGACGTGCTGCGCACCCCCTTTCTGCTGCACGGCCACGATGTGAGTGTCACGGCCAGCATTGGCACTACGATCCATCCGGACGACGCGTCCAGTCCCGACACGCTGATCACGTACGTCGATACGGCCATGTACGAAGCCAAGCACGCCGGGCGCGACACGTACCGCTTCTTCACGGCCCAGATGAACGCCGACGTGCTGGCGCGACTGGAGCTTGAAACGGCATTGCGCAAGGCGATCAGGAACGAGGAATTCGTGCTGCACTACCAGCCCAAGGTGCACCTGAACAGCGGTCGTATCGCGGGCCTGGAAGCCCTGTTGCGATGAGAGCGTCCCGGGCATGGCATGGTCGCGCCCAAGGACTTCATTTCGGTTCTGGAAGACACCGGGATGATCGTGCAGGTCGGCAGCTGGGTCGTGGCGCAGGCGTGCAAGCAGATCGGCGTGTGGCTGCAGTCGGCGGTCGGTCCCATCCAGGTGTCGGTCAACGTTTCCGGACGGCAGTTTGTTGAAGGCGACCTCGATGGAAACATTATCGCCGGGCTGGCCATGCACGCCATTCCGGCCGACCTGCTCGAACTGGAATTGACGGAAACGTCGCTCATGGCGCAAACCGAGCGCACCATCGAAATTTTACAGAGCGTCAAGCAACACGGGGGTCAGGTGTCCATCGATGATTTCGGCACCGGCTATTCCAGCCTGGCCTATTTGCGCCGCTTTCCCATCGATAAGCTCAAGATCGACATGGGGTTCATCCGCGACGTCACCACCAACCCCGATGACGCGGCCATCGTGCTGGCCATCATCAACCTGGCCCACAGCCTGAAGCTCGATGTGATTGCCGAAGGCGTCGAGACCGCAGCCCAGCTCAACTACCTGCGGCGCCACCACTGCGACCAGATCCAGGGCTATTACTTCAGCGCCCCGCTCACTGCCGAGCAGGCCACGGAAGTGCTGCTGCAAGACACCGCGCTTCCACCGGCACAAGACAGCGGACAGTCGCGCAAGACCTTGCTGATCATCGACGATGACCCGGTCATCCTCGAGGCACTTGCCATCCTGTTCAGCTGCGACGGGTACCGCATCCTGTGCGCGCCGTCGGGCGCCGATGGCTTCGACCTGCTCGCATTGAACGAGGTGCAGGTGATCCTGTGCGACCAACGCATGCCAGCCATGAGCGGCACCGACTTCCTCGACAAGGTCAAGCAGCTCTATCCAAAGACGTTTCGCATCGTGTTATCCGGCCATACCGATCTGGAGTCGATCATGGAGGCGGTCAACGGCGGAGCGGTGTTCCGTTTCTATACCAAGCCTTGGGATAACAAGCTGCTGCGCGATAACGTGCGCGATGCTTTCCGCCAGTTTGCCGCGATTGGATGAGGCCTGGGGTGCGCCTGTCCTTGTCGATAAAAACTAATTAGGACTCTTGACTAATCGGGCGCCTATGGTATGCTGCGTTCATGGACATCACACCTGAATCCCCTTGGGACGGCACACCAGACATCTCGGCACGCATTGTGGTCGCGATTGCCCGCGTGTCGAGCGTGCTACGTGCCGGCATGTGGGAGTTTGCCACCGCCGAGGGCTTGAATCCCACCCAGGCCGACATCTTGCAATTGCTCAGAGAGCGCACCCAGGGTGTGCGGCTCGCGTGGCTGGCGGCGCAATTGTCGGTGTCCCCGGCCAGTGCCAGCGATTCGGTCTCGGCGCTGGTGGGCAAGGGCCTGGTCAACAAGGCGCGCGCCGACGACGACGGTCGCGCCACGGCCTTGTGGCTGACAGAGCAGGGAAAAGCCCTGGTCGACAAGATGTCCAAGGCGCTCGGCTTTGCCGATGATGCCGCCTCCGCGCTTGAGCGTGACGTGCAGGAACAGTTGCTCGTCGGCCTGTTCAAACTGATTTCGCAATTGCAAAAAAACAAGCGGTTTCCCGCCCTGCGCGCCTGTTTGTCGTGTCGATTCTTCGAGCCGAACCGTTTCCCGGGCAGCCAAGCGCCGCATCACTGCGCGCTGGTCAAGGCACCGCTGCCGATCGCCTTTCTGCGCATCGATTGCGCAGAACATCAAAGCACCGACCCGCTGACGGAACGGCGGAACTGGGATGCCTTCGCATGAATTTTTTTTGACTTAAATAATTAGGACTCCTATTGAAACAGCGCGTGGCCGGCCCGTTTCAACCTCTTTTGGCCACTTTTTAAAGGAAGCAACCATGTCCCGTATTGAACTGATCAACCTTGAGGCCGCCCACAACGACGTCGCTCCACTGCTGGACCAAGTACGGTCGGCGTTTGGGGTCGTTCCGAACATGTTCCGCGCCGTTGCCAACTCGCCCGCAGCACTGACCAGCATGTGGGCATCTTTTGGCGCACTGGGCAAGGGCACGCTGGACGCCAGGCTCGGCGAACAGATCGCCGTGGCCATCGCAGACGTCAACAATTGCGCCTACTGCCTGGCGGCGCACACCGCCCTTGGCCGCAAAGCCGGCGCCACGGCGCAAGAGATGAGCGCGGCGCAAGCGGGCCAGTCGCCCGATCCCAAGACCGCCGCCGCCCTGCGCTTTGCGACTTCCGTCGTCGCGCAGCGCGCGCGCATCGCATCCTCGGACGTCGAAGCGCTGCGTGCGGCCGGTTTCAACGATGGCGAGATCATGGAAATCATGGCACACGTTGCCCTGAACCTGTTTACCAACTACGTGAACGTCGCCTTCGACGTGCCGCTCGACTTCCCGCAAGTCGAACTGCGCGCACAGCGCGCCAAATGAGCGCGCAGATGGGGCGCGCCGCGCCTGAACTGGACATCGCGGCCTGGCGCAACACCACCGTGCCGCTCAGTCTTGCCTCCCTGCGCGGCAAGGTGGTTGCGCTGTATGCCTTCCAGATGCTGTGCCCGGCCTGCGTGTCGCACGGCATTGCGCAAGCAAAGAAAATGCGCGCGACGTTCCCGCACGACGATGTCGCCGTCTTGGGCCTGCACACCGTCTTTGAACACCATGCGGTGATGGGTCCGGCGGCGCTGGACGCCTTTATCCATGAGTACCGCATCGATTTTCCGGTAGGCATAGATCGCCCATCGGACAGTGAGCCCGTGCCCAGAACCATGGCCGCGTACCAGATGCGCGGCACGCCCACGCTGCTGCTGATCGACCGGACCGGCATGTTGCGGCACCATATTTTCGGTGTCTCCGACGACATGCAGGTTGGCGCCCTGCTCGCCGAGCTCATCTACGAGGCGCCGAACGGGCGTTGCGATGACGGCGCGTGCCGGCTGTAATAAAGCGAACGATGCAACTGCTGCCTTGTCGCCTATCCATGCCTGCAAATGGCACTTTATACCCTCAATCAGGAGAAAAAATGAAGACTTTGAAACGCACCCTCGTATCGGCCATGCTGTTGACGGCGCTTGCCGCGCAAGCGCACTCCAGCCACACCGGTGGCATCCACACCCCGGCCAACCCCGCCATCGATGCCGCGTTTGACATCGTGCACACGCGCATTGCAAAGCAAGGCAATTACGCAGTGTTTCATATTGCGGTGGCGGGCAAGGCTGGCCAATCGCGCCCGTCGAAGGTGGGCACACTCGCCGGCAGCACCGCGTTTTCCTATGTCTGGCCGACCACGATCGATCCGGCGGCCGTCGGTTTTGATCATAATGCCGGCATCCTCGCTTTTGCCGTCACGGCGCATCCAGACTTTGACGACACCCCCCTGTACGATGAAAATGGCGATGGCAACCTCAACAATGACGGCGACCTGTGGCACTCGCACTGGGTGGTCCTCAAGCCGGATGACGCCTGCGGCAAGGGCAAGCTGAAAGTGGTCGATATTGCTCCGGGCGCCAAGCCGGCACTGCCGAGAACGTGGCCGGGACTGCCCATTCTCATCGACAGCCCGGGTTACAGTCCGGTCTTTAACGACAGTACGCTCGAAGTGCGCGTCCCCTTCGCCGACCTGGGTGGGCGCGCCGACCTTGGCTTTGACGGTGTGACGGCCGCGCTGCGGGTCAATACGAGTGTGCACAGCCCGCTGCTGTGCGTTGCCGATGTGTTCAAGGTGGCTTCCGGGGCGCTGACCTTGCCGGGCAAGCTGGGCCAGTAGCTGCAAGGAGCCGGGCGACCAGACATGCCGGCACGCCCGGCAGTTGCCTCCCAACCCGCCATCTGTGACTGCCAAGCAACAGGAGGGCTGTCGCGGGTGCTATATTAACGGGCAGCCAACTGTAAAATTCGTTGACGGCCCGGCAGCACGACCAAGGGCAGCGCATCGATGGCTTCTTATTGCAAATTTTCCTGTGGAAGTAGTACATGAATTCAGCTCCCGATCCTGCATCACAGTGGCAAACCGTGTTCGACCAGATCGACGCGATCATGCATGTTCAGCCAGAAGACGCCTTAAAACTTTGCAAGCAAGTGTTCGTTGAGTCGTACCTGTGGGAGCCGCCCACCTACGTGCGCGCCGCCGAGCGTTACGGCAAGATCATGGATCACCTCGGCAGATCGAGCGAGGCACGCGATTCGCTGTTTGCCGCCCAGCAGGCGGCCCAGGCTTCCTGCATGCCGGCCCATGAAGCGAAAATCCTCGAACGGCTCGCGCGCGGCTATTATTCCGGTGGCGACTACCGGCGCGCCATCCAGTATTGGGATGGTTGCATCGAGGTGAACAACCAGTTCGCAGGCGACGCCGAGACCTGGATCCTGGCCAAGGTCGGCCTGGCACAAGTCTACAAGGGCGCCGGAGATTACGAAGCGGCCCTTACCATGCTTGCTGAAGCGCAGTTGCGAACGGCGCAAGTGGGCGACCCGCACCTGGACGCAAAGGTGAAAATCAACCTGGCGGTGTGCCTGATCGAGCGGCAACGCGCGGCAGAGGCCGCCGCCATCTTGCATGAAGCGTTCGCGCTCTGCTCGGAACACCAGTTGTACGACTATCTCGCGGAATCGAACCTGTACCTCGGCAAGATCGCCCTCGCCGACGGAGCTCTGGAAACAGCCATGGCGTACGTGGATGCGGGCCTTGCTGCGGCCCGCCGGGTCAATTTCCGCTGGTGCGAAGCGCACCTGCTGGCAGTCAAGGCCGAAGTCCATGCGGGCAGGGGCGCCGCCGACCTGGCTTTGCTGGCCGTGAAGGAAGCACAAGCGATTGCAATTGCTGACGGCTTCTTTGACATGTTGATACAGCAGCATTTTGCGGCGGCGCACTATGCAGCATCCTTGAACGACTTTGCCACCGCGTTTACCGAGCACAAAAAAGGGCGCGACTGCGAGCAGCGCATGCATGTCAAGGCGCCGCTGGAGCGCAGCTTCGATCTGAAAGAACAGCTGCGCTCGCATCAATGTCTCAACCGCCTGCTGCTCGACCTGTCCACGCATGACGTAGTCGAGCGCGCTGAACTGGAAAGCGCGTTGCGGCTGATTACTGAAGCCAGCAGCCAGATCCTGGCCGTGGCGCGTGTATCGCTATGGCTACTCGACGTCCCAAGTGGTGTTCTTGCGCAGCGCTGCCTGCACGCGGCCGATGGCGCCGCCGGCACCTTGGACGCGCCAATGCGCATTGGCGACTATCCGCTGTTTTTCGAACGGCTGAACGACCCCCGCGCGCTGGTCGCGCACGACGCGCTACATCACCCCCACACAGCGGAACTGGTCGAACCATACTTGAACGTGCACCAGATCAAGTCCATCCTGGTCTTCCCCATCCGGCTGGGCGGGCAGACAATCGGCGCCTTGTGCTTCGAAGGCGTCGGTACGCAACACAACTGGACCCAGGATGACCTGCTGCTAGGCAAGCAGCTGGCAGAAATGTCGGTGCGCGTGATTACCAGCTTCGAGCACACTGTGGCGCGCGCGGAAATCAACGCACTGCATGCCGGCATCATGCGCGCTCAGAATGTCTTTCCAGTCAAAAACTAGCTCAGAGAAGCTGGGGTTTGAGGCGCAGTAGAACGGTTATGCAAAGCTTTCCATAACCGTTCCTATGGAAAGCATATTGTTATGGAAAGAGCTGGCGGTGAGCCGCCTGCCCCAGCGACGGCCCGGCTTGCTATCGAGTGCAAATTTGCTCCACATAACGAGCAGCTACCGTAGCCGGAGTAAGGGCGCTTTCCAAAGGTGGTGATACCGTCCAGTCGAGTACAATCGACGGGGATAGCACGGCAGGCAGACACCAGCCGGCAACACGCAAGCAATGGCGGCAGTCGGCCAGGACCGGACGGAGCTAGCGTAGTGCTCTTCAAGCGAAGTATATGTAAACATAATTAAGAAAGTAACTCTCAATGTTGTTCATTCAGCGCAAGCGTCTTATAGCAAGTATTCTTTCCATTGCTGCCGCTGCACCCTGCATGCTAGCCTTCGGCGCGGAGTCCATATCGGGAATGAACGCGGATCAAGTTGCCGGATGTCGCTATGCATCTCAGACAACGCAGTGGCTGACGATGTTTCGCGATCGGGGCGATTCGCAGGTCCAGGCAGTCGAAGGTTTTTTGACAGTGGCCCGCACAGCAAGGTCGCCAGATGCTGAAATGGAAAAGGCGACGCGTGTGGATGCAACACGAAGAGCTGCCTTCGTATTTGCCGTACCGAACTTTGCACCAGTCACGTTCGGCCATTTCGAATTTTCCGTCTGTAAGATGAGAATGTTGAATGGCTGGTTACCGGACTTTGCTAAGGCGGACCAGATCACTGAGCAGGTCGTGGCCTGTCAGACGCAAAACAAGGAACTCAAATCGGACGCTATGGCTGCATGCGTTGATAAGGTCGTCCTCGGAAACCGCAAGTAGGTAAAATAGGCTGTAGTCGGCCAACAGCGGTCAGTTTCGTTAAAGGGTAATACCTGATGTCAATTGCGGCCAAACCATTTGGTTGCCAAGAACAATTTGACTGGGGCGCGGATATTCACTCCGTCGCCTACGATGGACGCTTGGTAGTACGCGTCCTGAGGAACCGAAACAAGGATGACGGAATCGAGGTTCAGTTCTCTCGCGTTGGTGGCTTCCGGCTTTTGGACGAAGTTCCACTTGCTGAATACTGGACGGATGAGGACTTCCCGTCAGGCTTCCCAGTGCTTGAGGTGCTTGATGGTGGATGGGTAAAAGAAGAAGACCGCCGACTTGGCTATACACAGGAACAGCGCGAATGGATTATTGTCACCGCCGGTTCATGCGTCAGCATTTTCTCGGAATGCGAGCCGACAATTGTTGACGCGGCTTGGCCTAAGCACAATTGATTTTTCCGAACCCGGCCGACAGCGGACTGCCGCAAGCAAACAATAATCAGGTTCCCTATGAATGAATTGCCAAGCGCACGCACGGCCCACGACGACGCAGCACGCAAAAAAATCGATGCGGCTGTCGCTGCTAGAAACTTGGGATGTGTGTCAAATAACACGCGTTGGGATGAGCTAATCAATCATTTCCGCCGGCTGAGTGGATGGTGCCCGTCGTACCGATCAAAATCAGTTACAGGGCATATTTCGGCATGGGATGTCGAGTGGTTTTACCATTTGCCCTTTCCGTTTGCCTCCGTCGAGTGGTTTGATATCGGCTTGTGGGAGGACGTCCCCGCAGAGGGCCGACTACTTGCGCCTTCGATCATTGACCATACGGACGAAGTGTCGATAGTCGTTGAGCAGATCGGTTTCGAATTTGAAGTGCGCGGCGACGTTCTTCGGATTTGGGGTTACATGCCTAAATCTTACGAGGACTTTCCGCCTGCCTAATTGTCAAGACCCGCTTGGTTATATACGCGTTTAACGAATAATTCTGGTTTCTTCTGCTGCCATTCTTTGAGCGCTTGAATGGGAGTTAAATGCTTCAAAGCCCGTTGCGGGATGCTGTTGTTGTAGATTTTCAGATAGCTACGCAACGTTGATTCCAGGTGACTGTTCAGCCCCTATGACCGGCAGAAATTAGTTGTAAACAATTGTGATCGCGTTCATCATGCTGGCATGGCAACGAAACCTTCTTCTCCCGACCTGACTGGACTGTCCCACGAAC
>NZ_JAFCWX010000014.1:0-148322 GCF_049897805.1 Massilia sp. TWP1-3-3 | reverse complement strand
GAACAGGACCGTGAAACGATATTACGCCGATGATAGTGCTGCAACCAGTGTGAAAGTAGGTTATCGTCAGGCTAGTTATAAGAGAAAAACCCCGCAGAAATGTGGGGTTTTTTTTCGTCTCGACATTTGTGCAGGTTCACCATCCCATCATTGCTGCGGTGCGCGAACTCCCGTTCTAAGGAGCGGTTCAACTGATCAACCGTTCCATGGGTCCCGGCGTACGCGAGGACGATGTGGTGGTAAGAACGCTAAGCCGGGTTGCCCGTAGGGCGGATGCAATCCGCCATGCTCGCATCCCATCCTAATAAAATAAATTCCCAGGCGCAATATTATGCTATCGTAAATATATAATTATTACGATAAGGGAATTCAATGAAATTGACGAAGTTTTTCCGTGCTTGCGCCATCTGTTTGAGCCTTGCCACCGCGCTGCCCTTTGCCAGCGCCACTGACCTGACCGCACCCATGTCCGTTGGCCGCTTCAGCCACACTGCGTCACCCTTGCCCGACGGCCGGATCTTGATCAGCGGTGGAACGCTCAGCACCAGTAATGCCGGCAGCATGACGAACCGCGCAGAAATCTACGATCCGCTGACCGGCGCCTTTACCCCCACAGCGCCGATGAACGTGGCGCGCACGGCGCATGCCAGCGCGCTCTTGCCCGACGGACGCATCATCGTCATTGGCGGTACCGGGCAAGTCAATTTTGCCAACGTCAGCCTGGCCAGCACGGAAATTTACGACGCCGCCAGCGCTACCTGGACCATGGGACCTACGCTCGGCGTCGCGCGCAGCGCCGCCAAAGCCGTCACCCTGTCCGACGGAAAAATCGTCGTCATCTCGAGTACGGGCAACACTACGTCCTCCGAAGTCTACGATCCGCTGACCGGCGCGTTCATGCCTGGCGGCTCGCTTGCCATCCCCCGCAATAATTTCGAAGCTGTCGCGCTGGCCGATAACCGGATTTTGGTCGTCGGTGGCTACCTGCTCGCCGGCGGCATGGCCTTGAACGCGGAATTGCGCGACCCCGTGACCGGTGTGTGGACCGTTGCCGCACCGCTTGCCTTCGGGCGCTACATGGCAAGCGCCACCAAGCTGCTGGATGGCCGGGTTCTCGTTGCTGGCGGCTATGGCAATTCGCCGCAACCTGTCGTCGCGGAACTGTTCGACCCTGCCACCGGCACCTTTACGGCCACCGGCTCGCTTGGCATGGCACGCTACGGCCATACTGCGCAACTGCTTGTGAATGGCAATGTCGCGCTCTTCGGGGGCACGGCCGCCGACAATATTTCGCACGATGTCGTCGAGGATTACAACGTGGCTACTGGCCAATGGCGCTATGCCGACCATCTGACTGAGCAACTGAAAAACCATACGGTGAGCTTGCTGGGCAACGGCAAAGTACTGCTGACCGGCGGCTACACAGGCCCAACGGCCGCAGCGCAGCTTTTCAACGAAAACTGCGCCATGTTCAATACTGCGCTGTCCGTGCCAGGCATCACGTTCACGGGCGAAGGCGGCAGTAGCGCGACCTTGGGTCTGACCATTCCCAGCGGCTGCCGGTGGTCGATTACGCGTATTCCATCGTGGCTGACCATCAATTCCGGCACCACGGGAACTGGCAGTGCCGTGATCAGCATGACCGCCGGCCTGGGCACAACCTACACGCGCGGCGCCACCATGCGGGTTGCCAATCTCGACTTCAATGCGCAGCAGACGCTCCGCCAGCCGACCTGCGACACGTCGGTGCAGCCCACCCTTAGCATCTACAGCAATAGCCATCTGGCCGTCGGCGGCGGCGGCTCCGTCACTGTCAGCGTTCCTGCCGGATGCCCATGGAGTGTTGCCGGGACGCCGTCGTGGGTCATCGTCACGCGCAATCCCTCCGGCGCGATCGGCTTGGACTGGATCGACTACACCGTCGCGGCCAACAGCGGCGCGGCGCGCAGCGCCACCATGACGATCGCCGGCCGCAGCTTTGTACTCAGCCAGAGCGCGTATGCGGTCGGCTGCGATCCGGCAGCAGGTACATTCATCTTCCCGAGCAGCCAAACGTTCGGTGAAATCGGCGGCAACGGCAGCGTCAATGTCACGCGCGGCGCCAGCTGCACCTGGACCACCACCCTGGTCCCAAGCTGGATCACGCTCACCGCAGGCGCGGCGGGCAGCGGGAATGGCACCGTCACTTACACGGTGGCGCCCAATACGGGCGCGGCGCGGGCAGTCAACCTGAACATCGCCGGGTACGCGTACAACGTGGCGCAGTCGGCCGCCACCAGTACGCCGCCCACAGTGCCCGCCACCTGCCCGGTGACCGCCGTCACCATCGGAGTCGGCACGGCGGGCACGCTTGCCGGCACCGACTGCAGCAACGGCGCGCGCGGGGCTGGCTACTATACCGACCGCTTTTCCTTCAGCGGCACGGCGGGCCAGCGGGTCGCCATCCAGCTGTCTTCGAGTGCGTTCGACAGTTACCTGTACTTGAAGAGCCCGACCAATTTACTCGTTGCCAGCGATGATGACGGCGGCGGCGGCACCAATTCGCGCATCCCGGCCTCGGCAGGGTCGATTACCTTGCCCGTTACCGGTACCTACGTGATCGAGGCGACGACCTATTACAGCGGGCGCACTGGCGCTTACTCCTTGACGGTGCTCCAGTACTGATTCTCAAGGCAAGCAACTGCAAGATGCTGGCATGCCGCTGAGTGCAGACTCAGCGGCATTTTTATTTGGCGCGCGCAAACGGCCCGCACGGTCGCTGCACCTGCGACGCGTATATGCGGTAATCTCGGCGTTCACCTTTGCCACCGACGCCTGACCATGCTCTTCACGTTCACCATCCTCCTGATGTGCCAGTGTATCGGCGAAGGCATCGCCTTTGCCTTCCGTCTGCCGGTTCCCGGCCCCGTCATCGGCATGCTGATTCTGTTTTGCCTTCTGGTGATGCGGCCGTCCCTGCTCGACAAAATCCAGTCCACCGGCGACGCCTTGCTGCAGCACCTGTCGCTGCTGTTCGTGCCGGCCGGCGTGGGTATCTTCGTTGCGGCGGCGTCGCTGCAAGGCCAGTGGCCGGCCATCGTCGGCGCCGTGATCGCCAGCACTTGGCTCACGCTCGCCGTCACGGCGCTCGTCATGCGCGCAGCGCTCAAGGAGGACAAACATGAATGACGTGGGGGCGTTCTGGGTCTACCTCGCCTCATCGCCTTTGCTCGGACTCACGCTGACGATTGCCGCGTACACATGCGCGCACGCCATCCATGCCCGTTGCCGGTTTTCGCCACTTGCCAATCCGGTTGCGATTGCCATCGTCCTCATCGGCGCCGTGCTCAGCCTGACCGGCATGTCTTACCAGCGCTATTTTTCCGGCGCCCAGTTCGTCCACTTTCTGCTGGGCCCGGCGACCGTCGCGCTGGCGATTCCGCTCGCCCGCCAGTTGCCCCGCGTGCGCAAGGTGATACTGCCGGTACTGTGCGCGCTGTGCGCAGGATCGGTCACGGCTATCGTCTCTGCCGTGTTGCTGGTAAAAGCCTTCGGTGGGTCGCCGTTGCTGGCCTTGTCGATCGGACCGAAGTCCGCCACCACGCCAATCGCAATGGCCGCCTCGCAACAGCTGGGCGGCATGCCGGCACTGACGGCCGTGATGGTGATCAGCACCGGCATCGTCGGCGCCGTCACGGCGCGTTGCTTGTTCGACCTGCTGCGCATTGCCAGTCCGGAAGCGCGTGGTTTTGCGCTGGGCGTTGCCGCGCATGGCATCGGTACCGCGCGCGCCATCCAGGTCAGTCCGGCAATGGGCGCTTTTGCGGTATTGGGCATGGGCCTGAACGGCGTGCTGACAGCGGTGCTGGCCCCCTGGCTGGTGCCGCTGCTGATGAAAACATTTTTCTAGTACAGTTGTGCTCTAGAATGCAGTCATGCGCATCCTGATCATCGAAGACAATTCCGACATTGTCGCCAACCTGTATGGCTTTCTGGAGCCCAAGGGTTACGTGCTCGATTCTGCCGCCAACGGCTACGCCGGCCTTGCGCTGGCCGCCCAGCATCCCTACGACGTGATCGTGCTTGACGTGACGCTGCCGGGACTTTCCGGCCTCGACATCTGCGGCAAGCTGCGCGGGGAATTGAACAGTTCGGTACCGGTGCTGATGCTCACAGCGCGCGACACGCTGCACGACAAGGAAGCGGGCTTTAACAGCGGCGCCGACGACTACCTGGTCAAACCGTTTTCGCTGGTGGAACTTGACATGCGCCTGCGCGCGCTGGTGCGCCGCGCACGCGGCAGCCACCGCGCTTCGCCCGTGCTGCGCGTGGGCGAACTTGCCTTTAACACCGAAACCTACGAAGCCAGCCGCGCCGGCGTTGCGCTGGCGTTAACCAAGACCGGCTATATTTTGCTGCGCTGCCTGATGCGCGAAGCACCGAGCCTGGTGCCGCGCGAAAAGCTGGAACACGAAGTGTGGGGCGAAAACCGTCCCGACAGCGACGCGCTGCGCACCCATTTGCACGCGCTGCGCCAAGCCATCGACAAGCCTTTCGGGTTCCCGATGCTGCGCACGTTTCCCGGGCTGGGATACAAGCTGACTGCCACCGACGACAGCCCGTAAGTTTGCAATGAACAAAAAAAATCCAGCCCGAAAGCTGGATTTTTTGTAAGGCCCGCAGGCCGCCGCTTAGACGCCCCAGAGGACGTCGTGGCCGCCGGCCTTGGCTGCGCGCAGCATTTCCAGCAGCGGATAGGCGCGCGTGGAAAAACTGACGATTTGCGCGCCTTCGTGCTCGCTGTCTTCGCGCGACTCGCTGTGATGGGCGTCGACGTCGCGTTTGACATCTTCGGAGGCCGCATGCTTGCGGCTTTCCGCGATTTCTGCTTCGATGATCGTGACCGCTTGCGCCGCTTCTGCGGCCGTGATCACACCGCGCTCGGTATCCTTGTGGAGCAAGTCCAGGATGCGCTTGGCGTGGTCTTTGTACATCAGCACTTCAGCCGCTGCTTTGGAGGTAAATGTAATTAACATAAAAACTTTCTTATTGTGCGGTTCATGACGAAACGATAACACGAAGCGGGCGCGCGGTCATCTCGTGCGCAACCGTGCGCGCCCATAGCCACCTTTTACCATATACCGTGGTCCATTCAAGGTTTTTTCGGGGGCACGGCGCGACTGAGAACAAAGTACACCAGTGCCGCTGCCTGCAGGGCAACCGCCACCGCCAGTGTGGTGCGAAACGCGTCAGCGGCGCCAGTGCCGTGCGCCTTGAGCGCATCGACCAGCAGCCCAAAGCCCCACTGCGCGACAAAGGCGCCGAAAAACAATTGCAGGTTATACGCCGAAACGGCACGGCCCGCCAGCGCAGCTGGAAAAGCCATGCCGACATGGGACTGCACCAGTGCCGTGACCGGTACGCATAGCGCAAGAGGCAGCCACAACAGCCACGCGGCCGGCGCGCTGGTCAGCAGCATGGCGCCCTGCGCCAGCACCATGCCGGTGATGCCAATGGCAATCAGGGTGTGCATGTTCCAACCGCGCGCCAGCAGGCGCGTCACGCTCCAGCCCTGCACCAGGTAGGACAGCATCAGCACCAGGTTGAAGACGAACAGAATCTGGCTGGTTTGCTGCTGGGTTTTGCCAAGCACGGTCGTCATCCACGGGCCGGCCCACAAGGATTGCAGCGCAAAAAAGATGCCGTGATTAATCAAGCCCAGCAGGCCCATGCGCCAAAAATAGGCATTGGCGAAAATGCGGCGATAGCCGCCATCGCCCACGCTCGCCGCGCCTGGCTGCGCAAGCGGTGGAAAGCTGTGTTCGACATCGCGCAGCACGAAAAAAATGGCGGCCGACGCCATCACCAGCAGCGCGGCAACCAGCCAAAACACGCCGCGCCACCCGATTGACGGCAGCGCGAGCGTCACGGGCAAGGTGGCCGCCAACGCCCCGGCGGTACCCGCCACCAGCATCCAGCTCGCCAGCTGCGGCTGCTGTTCCAGGGAAAACCACTGGCGGTAAGCCTTGAGCGACGCCGTCAAGCAGGCCGCCACGCCGACCCCGATCAGCGCGCGGCCAAGCCACAGGCCGGTCAGCGAGGTGCTGGTGGCAAACACAATCGCGCCGGCCGCCGCGCACAGCAGCAAGGCTGACTCGGTACGGCGCGCGCCGTACTTGTCCAGCCAGATGCCAAGCGGCAGTTGCATGCAGCCAAAGGCAACAAAGTAGGCGGAGGAGAGCAAGCCCAGGTCGGCATTCGACATGCCGAGCTCGGCAACCAGCGACGGTGCGATCACGGCGTTGACCGAGCGCAGCGCGTAGGAGAGCAGGTAGCCGAGCGCAAAACACAGGAAAACGCGGGCGGCGCGCGGGCCGCGCAAGGTTGCGTGCATGCGCTGCTTACTGCAGCGTGAAGGATGACATGAACATGTCCACGTTTTCGCGCGTTAAGTCTTTTTCCTTGCCCATGACGACGACCTGGTAAAAACGCTTGTTGCGCGACTCGAAATGGCCGACCAGGCGCATCGGCTCGCCTTTCTGCAAGCCGGTGGCTTCGATATCGATGGCCGCGCTGCGCTCGCGTGCGCTGCCGCTGGCCGACGATGCCTTGCCTGTTTTTTCGTTCTTGATGGTGGCGCCGATGTTCTTGATCAACGCGGTCTTCATGGCGCCCAGCGCCGCTTCGGCGCGCTGCGCATCGGGCGCTTCGGCGGTGCCCACGGCGAACATGGTGCCGTTGACCTGCGCCGCCGTCATGGTCATGTCGACCTTCATGCCGTCCAGATCGATGGTGCGCGTATGCGTGGATGGCTTGTCGGGAAACATCACGCGGTAGGGCGCCGCTTCGCTGCTGTAGTCGCGCCAGTTGAATTCCGGGCTGCAGCCTGCCAGCGCGAGCATGGCGAGGGTGGCCGTAAAAATGTGTGGGAAAGAAGATCGCATACACGAATGTTATCAGGACTTGCCGTGCGGCGGCAGGATCTGGCTATCGGCCCCATTGCCCCGCAGCGTTAAACGGCGAACCAACGGCGCCTTCGCGACGTCGTATTATTTGTCCGGGACAAATTCGACGGAGAAATAACATGGACTCAATCAACAAAAACCAGCCGGAACACAATCATGAAGACTTGACGGGCGCCGCAGCCATTGAAAAAATGGCCGGGCTGATCAAGCAAGCCCAGACGTGCTTCTTTTGCACCGCTGCGCCCGACGGCAATATCGATGCGAGGCCGATGAGCGTGCAGCAAGTCGACGAGCAGGGCAACCTGTGGTTTCTCAGCGCCGACGACAGCCACAAGAACGAGGAGCTCAAGAACAACCCGGCGGTGCGGCTGTTTTTCCAGGGTTCGCCCCATTCCGAATTTTTGCACCTCGAAGGCAAGGCGACCGTCTCGCGCGACAAGGCCAAGATCAAGGAGCTGTGGAAATTTGTGCTCAAGACCTGGTTTACCGGGGGCGAGGACGATCCGCGCATCACGGTGATCAAAGTGACGCCGTCGCATGGCTACTATTGGGATACCAAGCACGGCAATGCGGTAGCCGGGGTCAAGATGCTGATCGGCGCGACGCTTGGCGTGACGCTTGACGATTCGATCGAGGGCAGGCTCAGTGTTACTGGCTGAAGGCTGACGGCTCCCGGCTGAGGTGACGGCAAGGGCGACGGTCGTCTGGCCGTCTCAGCGCTCGCGCAAGCCGCGCCGGGACTGGATCGCTTCCTGGATATTTTCGTCCGAGATGCTGTCGGTGCCTGCCAGGTCCGCGATGGTACGGGCCACTTTCAGCACCCGGTGGTAGGCGCGCGCCGACCAGTGCAGCTGCAGCATGGTCCGGCGCAGCAACTGTTCTCCGGCATTGTTAAGGCGGCAATAGCGGTCAATTTCGCGCGTTGTCAGCCGCTGGTTGGGTTTGTGCTGCCTGGCAAGTTGGCGCTCGTATGCCAGGCTGACCCGCGCTGCAATGGCAGCACTCGAGTCACCGTCGGCGGCGCCCGAGAGCGTGAGCGGATCCATCGCTGCCACTTCGATCTGCATGTCAATGCGGTCGAGCAAGGGGCCAGAAATGCGGTCTTGGTACCGCAGCACGCCTTCGGATGTGCAATGGCATTTTCCAGAGGCATGGCCCAAGTAGCCGCAGGGGCAGGGGTTCATGGCCGCGATGAGCTGGAAGCGGGCCGGAAAGTCGGCCTGGCGCGCCGCGCGCGAGATGGTCACGCGGCCCGACTCCAGCGGCTGGCGCAACACTTCCAGCACGCGGCGATCAAATTCAGGCAGTTCATCAAGAAACAAGACACCGTGGTGCGCGAGCGATATTTCGCCCGGTCGCGGCACCGCGCCGCCGCCTACCAGCGCAATGCCCGAGGTGGTGTGATGGGGACTGCGAAACGGACGCGCTTTCCAGCGCTCGGCACTAAAGCCGCCGGTGAGCGACTGCACCGCCGCCGACTCGAGCGCTTCCTGGTCCGACATGGGCGGCAACAAGCCCGTAAAACGCGCCGCCAGCATGGTCTTGCCGGCGCCGGGGGGGCCGATCATCAGCAGGCTGTGCAAGCCGGCCGCGGCAACTTCGAGCGCGCGCTTGGTCGCGACCTGGCCCTTGACGTCGGCAAAATCCGGGTAATCGGCCGCCTTGCAAGGGTGGCGCGGGCGATGCCGCAGCAGCCGGCCTTCCTTGCCGCCCGCCGTGAAATGCGCGCACACCTGCAGCAGTGTGTGGGCGGGATAGATCGCCGCCTGGCTGACCAGCGCCGCCTCGTCCGCGTTGGCCATCGGCAAGATGAAAGCGCGCGGATTGGCTCCTCCTTGCATGGCAAACGTCATCGCCAACGCGCCCCGCACAGGGCGCAATTCGCCCGACAGCGACAGCTCGCCGGCGAATTCATAGTTGTCCAGCTCGGCGTGGGGAATTTGTTTGGAGGCAGCCAGGATGCCGAGCGCAATGGGCAGGTCGAAGCGGCCTGATTCCTTGGGCAGGTCGGCCGGCGCCAGGTTGACGGTGATCCTGCGCGCGGGAAATTCAAAGCCCGCGTTTTGCAGCGCGGCGCGCACCCGGTCTTTGGATTCGCGCACTTCGGCGTCGGGCAGGCCGACGATGGTCAGGCCCGGCAAGCCGTTGGCCAAGTGCACCTCGACGCTCACGCACAGCGCTTCCATGCCGGCCAGCGCGCGGCTGCGTAAAACGGCAAGGCTCATGGCGCTCCTGATGGTAACGAACTAAGATCGGCAGATGGTAGTCCTCGCTGACCATGACTTGTTGAGAGCGGCCAAAGGTGCGGGCTGGGCAGAAAAATTTGTACCGGTTGCAGGCGGAGCAGACGTTCTCGCTCAGGCCGTGTCCAAGGTCGGCACTGACCCGGTTGTCTCATTGTCCTGATGACAAACCATGTTTTATTCGACAATATTTTTTCCTGTATATTGCGAGTGAAGATAATCAAGCAGATCGGCAACTATGCACACCCCTTTGCGCTTTACCCTGGCAATTGCACTGTTCGCCGCGGCGGGCGCGGCTTTTGCCGACGACTGTGACACCCGTGAGACCGCGCAGAAAGTCGTCGCTGCCTTTCCGGCCGAATACAAAATACTGGACGACGAATGGGAGAGCTATGTCGACGGCCCGCATGCCGAGTACCGAGCCATTGAAGCGGGCATGACAAAGGCACAGGCTGCGCGGTTTAAGGCGCGAAAGCCGTCGGACGAGTTCGCCGCCACCATGGAAGCGCTCAAGAAACGCCGTGCGGCGGCCGTGGTTGGATTGCCGAAGGAGGTCGGCGAACAGTACGAGCTGTACAAGCAACGTGGCGAGATTTTAAAAGCATGTGCGATGGCAAAACAGATGGTGCGCGCGACGGTGATCAAAAACGAGTTGGTCAAGTTGTCCGTGATGGAGCAACTGGCGGCCGCGCGCAAGGCCTTTCCTGCGCTGGGCCGCAAAGCGACCGTGACCGTTGCAGCTGCAAACACGCGCTCCGCTGAAGCCAGGGCTGAGGCAGCGGCCGATCCCGACGCCGTCAAATAGAGCCGACGTCCTGCGCCAACGCTTCCGTTTCTTGATAGAGAAACCTGCGGCGCGTGGCCGGATCCGGGTGTGCGCTCAAATTATTGCGCAACCGGATCAGTAATTAACGCGCCTGCCCGTCGTCTTGCGCCTTGGCTTCAGCCGGCCTAGCTGGACGCGCCCATCCTCGGTCTGCGCCTGCATGGTCATCGGCCGGATCACATCGAGCCGCGCGGCAGATTGCATAATTGGGTCTGGAAAAACCAGGTGCCCGACGACGCCAACCTATGAGCTACAGATTGCGCTGGGCGAAGACAAAGATGGCCTCGCCAAGGAAATCCACCATGAGAGGGTGAAAGGCATTGTGATAAGCCTTCATATCCGGGTTGTCCTGATAAAACAGGCCCAGCCCAATGTAGGCCTCCTGTGTGGGCGAGTAGAACCGGACAGCGATTGAATAGTGACGTGACATCAAGGCCTGCACTTGCGGCGACGTTGGCAGCGAATCGTCCACTAACGGCGCCAGCTCCTTGTACAAGAGGTCCCAGTCGATATGCACTTGCTGCTTGTCGACGTGCGACCAATTTTCTGTTTCAGCAAGCGACTTCGTTTGCTGCTCATGAAGCGCATACCTGCATTGTTCGAGGTATTCTGGGGTGGAATTTTTAAGTGTCATGGAAATCCAATTTCGGAAAATGACTATTGTGGTACATGTCGCAACCAAGTGGCGAGAAGTTCCTGCAATGGGGTTGTGTTGGAAAAGCGCATGTCAGGCAAGTCAACATGCAAGTGATGCGCAAGTATCGCCGCCTGTGCATTGCGCACACGCGGAGCGAGCTCGTCATTTATGAAAGCTGCATGCCCGACCCGAGCGCATTTGATGCGCTGTGCAGGGCCTTCGCAGAGCGCATGGCAATCGTCAACAAGCCGCTCGCGTAAAGCCAGGCCCGGCAATCGCGGGGACGCTCGCTACTGCTGAACCGGATGCACCACTTCGCGCGCCTGTGCCTGCGCCTCTGCCTTGGCCTCGGCCTCGCTGATGGCCGGTGCCAGCGTCGCGGCATCGGCTTCCAGTTCCGGCACGCGCGCGGTCATCGGCCGGATCAGGTCCAGGCGCACGGCGTACTGCACGCCGTGGCGCATGGCGTTGGCGGCAATCTGGCCCGCGTCATTGATCGCTTGCGGGGAAAAGATATCCCAGTGCAGCGCCGGGTCGATCAGCGCATTCAAGCTTTGCATCCGTCTGCCGCGATACACAAAGCCCGAAAGATGGTTGCTGGAACCGACCACATGGCCGTGGCAGTTGATTCCGGCTCCGGCGCTGTCACGCTCGGCGCTAACGGGGCGCCCGTCCAGGTCGATCATCCGTCCGTTCCTGTACAGATACGCGATGCGATTGTGCGGCCCGTACGGTACCGACATCGACCCGGTAATCTGCCCACAATCGTTGATCGCCTCGCCATAGTTGGGCGCGAAGCCAAAGTCGCCCAGGTCCCGCATCACGCCTTGCGACCAGGTAAAGGCGCGCAAGGGCTGGTCAGGGAAGGTGAGCGGTCCCGAGGCGCCGGCGATCGTGTTGTGGTTGTTGATGGCGCTGGCGTACGCGATCGGGTCATCGAAAGGCAGCGTGCCGATATCGGTCAACTTGCCGTCCGGCGCGCGCAGGAAACTACGCGGTCCGACCATACCTTCCCGGGTGCCCTGGGCGATGATGAAGCCGCCATTATTGATGTCCGTATAGCGCGTGCTGTGGCCGGGAATGATGCCGATGTCGCGCCGCGTTCCCGCGTAGTAAATCAAGCCGCGCACTTGCCCGGCGGTCGTGGTCCATTGTCCCAGTATTTGCCCCTTGTCGTTGATGGCAGCGGCATTGCTCGACGTGCCGCCAAACGTGCCCAGATACACCACGCCCTTGCCGCGATTGAAGAAGCCGCGCGGCGAGCTGCCGTTGATGTAATAGTCGCCGGTGACGACGCCATCTTTGTTAATGTCGGTGGCGTAGCTGTTGGCAGGGCCGACCACCGTGACGCGGTATTCGGGGTAGGCCCAGGCGGCATTGGCCAGGCCAACGGTGAGGCACAGCATGATGCGGGAAAGACGATGGTGCGCTTGCATGGCATTCTCCAATAATTGGTCGCGGCAACTGCCGCCGGGCCTGGCGGTCGCCGGCCCTCAACCAATCTAAGGCCCGCCGCTGCGGGCGCCCTTGGGAATGCACAAGGCAGTGCACCGGTCTCATCAGCTAGCAGGCGCTGGCACAATGTTGCGAAATTTGCGCCAGAAAGTAACACAGTGCGCCTTGTCCGCGAGATTAAATTCAATCATTTTTCCAAGCAGTGAAAAGTCGACCGGACGGTCCCACGGAAAGCGCACCAGCATCTTGCTGCGCTGAAAGCCGGCGCGCAGGATGTTCTGCGAAAAATGGGTGATGCCAACCAATTCCCGCGCAACGGCCATATGCTGTTTGGCCACGCTGAAGCCGATGATGAAGGTGCCGTGATCGGTGAACATGGGCTGCTTCCACGCGATGGTTGGCGTGAGCTGCGGGAAAGACGCCGTGACCCAGGCCAGCACGTCGTGCATGCGGGCACGCTGTTGCTGGTCGGCGATGTGCGCCAGGTAGTCGGCAAACACGTCCATGTGGTCTCCTTGATGCAGGTCTCCTCGCTGCGGCTTGACTATACCGCCTTGTCGCCGTGCCGTTTGCACCGGTGGCCGGCGCCGCTGTCGATCCATCACCAGTCGTGGCATCGAGAACAAGTCCCTTACTGAAGTGCCACTTTTTAGTTGCCGTGTGGATACACTTCCGGACGATCGCGATATTTCTCTAGTGAAACAAGCTCGACCCTTGATATAGTTGCTCCAAGGTATTTTCCTGGTCCTCGATCGGAGTCTTGCATGCATCCATCATCCACACAACGGCTTGCCGCTGCCGCCGCCGCGGTCCTGCTTGCCACTGCCATCGCACCTGGCGCGGCACTTGCGCAAACGGCCGCCGGGCGCAGCGTGCGCGCGCCGGTCAAGCCAGCTTTTCCCGCGCTGCGCCTGGAGGAAAAAAGCAATGGCGAGCAAGCGGTCGCCAGGCTCGGCGCGCACCTGCCGGCAGTGGCAGCCCATTACGGCAAGAGCGCCAGCGAATTTTCCAGGCAACTGCGCACCGACCGTTCCGCCTGGGTCGACAAGAGCGGCCGCCTGGTCTTCATCGAGCAGGGCTTGACCTCATCCGGCTCGGACCTGGCCGTCTCGAATGTGATCTATCCGCCCGAACAAACCTTCGTGCTGCACTCGCGGCCGGGTTCCAAGCGCAAGATCTACCTTGACTTCAACGGCCATACCACCACCGGGTCGGCCTGGAACACCAGTTACGCACGCGACCCGATCGTCAGCCCCGCGTTCGACCTCGACGGCGTGCCCGGCACCTTCAATACCAATGAACTGGCGCTCATCCAGAACGTGTGGCGCCGCGTCGCCGAAGACTATGCGCCGTTCGATGTTGACGTGACGACCGAGCAGCCCAGCGTCGACCAGATGACCCGTGTTTCCAGCACCGACGACACCTACGGCGCGCGCGCGCTGATCACCAAAAATTTCACCGTTGGCAGCAACAAGGGCAATTGCAACTGCGGCGGCTTTGCGTATGTGGGCGTGTTCGACCATACCGTCGAAACCTACAAGACCGCCTTCATTTTCCAGGACATGCTGGGCAACAGCGAGAAAAACATTGCCGAGGCGGTCTCGCACGAAGTCGGCCACAACCTGGGCCTCAGCCACGACGGCACGGCCACGCTGGGTTACTACAGCGGCCACGGTTCCGGCGCGACCGGCTGGGCGCCGATCATGGGCGTGGGCTATTCGAAGGAACTGGTGCAGTTCAGCAAAGGCGAGTACACGGGCGCCAACAACAAGGAAGATGATTTCCTGGTCATGCAAAGCAACGGCGTGCTGTTCGCCGCCGATGATTTTGGCAACACCATGGGCACGGCGCGCGCGCTGTCGCCGACCGACCTGAACGGCATGAGCTCTTACACCATCAATGGCGTGGTGGAAACCCCGCTTGACACCGACGTGTTCAGCCTGCGCGCGGCGGCCGGCACCGTCACGATCAACGCCACGCCGTTCCAGCGTTCGCCCAACCTCGACATCCTGATCACGCTGCGCGACGCTGCCGGCGCCGTGCTTGCCCAAGCCAACCCGGCCGCGCTGCTCAGCAGTGCGATCAGCATTGCGGTACCGGCAGGCCAGTATTACCTGTCGATCCAGGGTGCCGCCAATGGCAACCCGCAAGGTACCGGTTACAGCAGCTACGGCAGCATCGGCCGCTACACCATGACGGTGAGCGCGCCGACGGCCAGCACGCCGCTGCTGGCCATGCATGTCGAGACCATCACCATGGCGCTTGGCACGGGCAGTCGGGCAGGCGAGTCGTATGCGCAGGCCGGCGTTGCCGTCAAGGACAGCAATGGGCGCGTGATTGCGGGCGCCACGGTGTCGGGTAACTGGAGCGGCATCGTGGCCGGCGCGGCGGTGGCAACGACGAATGCCGCAGGCGTGGCCTTTGCCAGTTCGCCGCTGGTCAAAAGCGGCGGCACGTTCACCTACACGGTGACGGGCATCAGCGCGCCGGGCTACGCTTACGAGCCCGTTTATAACCGGTTGGGCAGCAACGCAATTACGCGCTGAACGAACGCAGCGCAGTCTGCGTTCAGGGATGGCGGCTATTCAGCCAGTAGGCGGGCAGGGCGGCTACTTCGCGGGCGATCGAATACAAATCGCGCAGTTCAAAAAAATATGCGTGCGCCGAGCCGATACGGGCAATGTTGTAGCGCCGCAGCGCCAGGCGGGTGCGTGGTACATGGAAGTATTGGCTGACGACGGTGACGCTCGTAAAGCCATGGCTGGCCATCAGCCTGGCGCAATTGCGCGCGCTCGCGTCAGTGGTGTTGCCCGCGCTGTCAACAAGGATGGCACTGGCCGGCACGCCTTTTTTCAGCAGGTAAGCGCGCATCACGGCTGCCTCGTCGAAGCCTTCGACGCCGGTGCCGCCGCTAACGATCAGGTGCGCGAACACGCGCTGCGCATACAGATTTGCCCCGCGGTCCAGCCGGGCGGCGAGCCGGGCTGACGGCTGGCCGTCCAGCTCGACCTTGGAACCGAGCACAATGCCCACGTCGGTGGGGCGCAAGTCGTCCGCCATGCCGGCCGCGCTGATGCCAAGGCCCGCCAGCAGCAGCAGCGCCGCGCCACCCAGCACCCCCAGCCCCGCTTTCCTGAACAGGGAAGCGGGCGTCACACTTTCTGGCTGGCCAGGCTTTCTTCGAGCTGTTGCACGCGCATCTCGAGCGCTTCGAGCTTGGCGCGCGTCTTGGCCAGTACCTGGTTCTGGATGTCGAACTCTTCGCGGGTGACCAGGTCGAGCTTGGAAAAGCCCTGGGTCATCATCGCCTTGACGTTTTTCTCGATGTCCTTGGCCGGCGAAGACTCGATGGCCTGGTTGATCTTTCCTTGCAAGTCGTTGAAAAAACTATTCATATCCATGTCAAATCCTTGTGAGTGACTATTCGCACCGTTGTGGTGCCCGCACCGCATCAAGTTGGTGCGATCCTGGTGTTTTCCGACCCCTGCCCACCGGGTTTTACAATTTATTATGAGCAAGTAAAGGAGGCCAGGCGCAAAAACAAGTCCTGCGACGCCGTTTTGGAGCTGGCACGACTTCTGCTAAAGAAGCAGTAGCCGAGTGATGCTTCACCGATGCTCCACCCAGGATTTTAAACCGCAACCGCGCCACACGTTCAAACCATTAGGGAAATCGCAATGAAAAACCTGACCACCAAGTTCTCGCTCGCCGCCGCGCTCACGCTCGTCCTGTCCACACTCGGTGCTTCAGCCGCCCAGGCTGCCGATGCCGTTCCTGAGCATGCGTTGACCTACAATGCGGCCGTGACCACCGATTATCGCTACCGCGGCCTGTCACAGAGCCGCCTGCAGCCGGCCCTGCAAGGCGGCGCCGACTATACCCACAGCCCGAGCGGCCTGTACGCCGGCGTTTGGGCATCGACCATCAAGTGGACCCATGACCTGGGCGCCGACGGCAACGTCGAAATCGACCTGTACGGCGGCAAGAAAGGCGAAATTGCCCCCGGCCTGAGCTATGACGTGGGCGGCCTGTACTATGCTTATCCGTCCTACAACCTCGATCCCGATGCGAACACCTTTGAACTGTACGGCCAGCTCGGCTACGGCCCGGCCTATATCAAGTACTCGCGCTCGACGACCAACCTGTTCGGCACCGCCGACACCAAGGGCAGCGGCTACCTCGACGTGGGCGCCAACATCGAACTCTCGCCGGGTTTGATGCTGAACCTGCATGCGGGGCGCCAGATCGTCCGTCACTTTGGCGTGCTGAGCTACAACGACTACAAGATCGGCGTCACCAAGGATCTGGGCTTTGCGTCGCTGTCGCTGGCGGTGGTGGACACCAGCACCGATATTTACGTCAGTGCCCGCAATGGCAAGAACCTGGGCCGCACCGGCGCCGTTCTGACCCTTTCCAAAACTTTCTGATCGAGGCAGCGCATGAAACTCATTACCGCCATTATCAAGCCGTTCAAGCTCGACGAAGTGCGCGAAGCGCTGTCGGCCATCAACGTGCAAGGCATCACCGTGACCGAAGTAAAAGGTTTCGGCCGCCAGAAGGGCCACACCGAGCTGTACCGCGGCGCCGAATACGTGGTCGACTTCCTGCCCAAGACCAAGATCGAAGCGGCCGTCGACGACGCCATCGTCGAGCAGGTGATCGAAGCGATCGAATCGGCTGCGCGCACCGGCAAGATTGGCGACGGCAAGATTTTTGTTTATAACCTGGAACAAGTCGTGCGTATCCGTACTGGCGAAACCGGCAACGAAGCTCTTTAAGGAGAAAGTTCGATGAACAACACGATCACAAAATGGCTGGGTGCGGCGGCCCTGCTGTTCGCCTTCAGTGCGCTGCCGGTGGCGGCGCAAAACGCGGCCCCGGCCGATGCGCCGGCAGCAACGGCAACCGTAACGGACCCGGCCGCAGCTGCGGCGCCCGCAGCCGCGGTTGCTGCGCCGGCTCCCGCAGCAGCAGTTGTTGCAGCTGCGCCAGCAGCCCCGGCTGCCGCGCCGGTGCCCAACAAGGGCGACACCGCCTGGATGTTCATCGCCACCATCCTGGTCATCCTCATGACGATCCCCGGCTTGGCGCTGTTCTACGGCGGCCTGGTGCGCACCAAGAACATGCTGTCGGTCTTGATGCAAGTATTTACCGTGTTCGCGCTGATCATCGTGTTGTGGTGCATTTACGGCTACTCGATTGCGTTCACCGGCGGCAATGCCTTCTTTGGCGGCGCCGATCGTCTGATGCTGGGCGGTATCTTCGATCCGATCAAGGGCACCTTCGCCTACGCTGCCACGTTCAGCAAGGGCGTCGTCATTCCCGAGTTCGCCTTCGTCGCGTTCCAGGGCACATTTGCCGCCATCACCTGCGGGCTGATCGTCGGCGCCTTTGCCGAGCGCATCAAGTTCTCGGCCGTGCTCGCTTTCATGGTGCTGTGGTTCACCTTCAGCTACCTGCCGGTAGCGCACATGGTCTGGTTCTGGACCGGCCCTGACATGATCACCGACGCCGCCTCGGCAGGCATCGAAGGCGCCAAAGCGGGCTGGCTGTTCCAGAAGGGCGCGCTCGACTTTGCAGGCGGCACCGTGGTCCACATCAACGCGGCCATCGCCGGCCTGGTGGGCGCGATCATGATCGGCAAGCGCGTCGGCTATGGCCGCGAAGCCATGGCGCCGCACTCGCTGACCATGACCATGATCGGCGCTTCGCTGCTGTGGGCCGGCTGGTTCGGCTTTAACGCCGGTTCGGCCCTCGAAGCGGGCGACGTTGCCGCGCTGGCCTTCATCAATACGCTGCTGGCCACCGCCTGCGCCACCATGTCGTGGATGTTCGGCGAATGGATCACCAAGGGCAAGCCATCGATGCTGGGCGCCGCTTCCGGCGCCGTGGCCGGCCTGGTGGCCATCACCCCTGCGGCCGGTTTCGTCGGGCCGATGGGCGGTTTGGTGATCGGGTTGCTGGCTGGTATTATTTGCCTGTGGGGTGTGAATGGCCTGAAACGCCTGATCGGTGCCGACGATGCACTAGACGTGTTCGGCGTGCACGGCGTGGGCGGCATTCTGGGCGCCTTGCTGACCGGCGTATTTGCCTCGCCGTCGCTGGGCGGCACCGGCATCTGGGATTATGTGGCGAACAAGCCGTCGGCCGACTATTCGATCAGCGGCCAGGTGATCACGCAGGCAACCGCCGTCGGCACGACCATTCTCTGGTCGGCCGTGGTGGCCTTCATTGCCTACAAGCTAGTGGACCTGGTCATCGGTCTGCGGGTACCGGAAGAAGAAGAGCGGGAAGGTCTGGACATTACCAGCCACGGCGAGTCGGCCTACCATTCCTGATTGCTTCTGACCTTCGGCCCGCGCAAGCGGGTCGTCCGGGCGCCCCACGGGGCGCCTTTTTGCGTTGATGGGCCCCGAAACACTTTAAAATAAGGAATCCGCCCCGACTTATGCGGAACACATTATCGATGAAGCCTTAAGGACGTCACTCCATGGTTCCCCACCTCGCCACAGCCCTCACCGGCCCGCTCCTCGACCTCGAGAAAAAAATTCTGGGGGCCACGCCCGCCATCGAGCGCTGGTTCCGGATGGAGTGGCAGGAACACACGCCGCCGTTCTATTGCTCGGTCGACCTGCGCAACGCCGGCTACAAGCTGGCCCCGGTCGATACCAATTTATTCCCCGGTGGATTCAACAATCTTGCCACCGAGATGCTGCCGCTGACCGTGCAGGCGGCCATGGCGGCGATCGACAAGTATTGCCCGGACGCGCGCAACCTGCTGCTGGTGCCCGAAAGTCACACCCGCAATCCTCACTACCTGCAAAACGTCGCGCGCCTGATGCAGATTTTCCGCCAGACGGGCTTGCACGTGCGGCTCGGCTCGCTGTCGCCGGACATCACCCAGCCCACGCCGCTGGCGCTGCCTGATGGCAACATGCTGGTGATCGAGCCAATGGTCAGGTCAAGCAATGGGCGCCGGCTGGGGCTGGTGGACTTCGATCCGTGCACCATTTTGCTGAATAATGATTTGTCGGCCGGCATCCCGGCGATCCTGGAAAACATCCATGAGCAGTCGCTGCTGCCGCCGCTGCATGCCGGCTGGGCGCTGCGCCGCAAGAGCAACCACCTGGCCGCCTACGATGAAGTAGCGAAAAAATTCGGCAAGCTGATCGATGTCGACCCGTGGATGGTCAATCCCTTCCACGCCAAGTGCGGCGAGATCAATTTCCAGGAAGACAACGGCTCCGAATGCCTGGCCGACAATGTCACCATGCTGCTGGCCAAGATCCGCAAGAAGTACAAGGAATACGGGATCAAGGAAAAGCCCTTCGTCATCGTCAAGCCCGATGCTGGGACCTACGGCATGGGCATCATGACGGTGCGCGACGCGAGCGAAGTGAAGGACCTGAACCGCAAGCAGCGCAACAAGATGTCCGTGATCAAGGATGGGGTCGAAATTACCGACGTCATCATTCAGGAAGGCGTGCCGACCTTTGAAAGTGTTCAGGATGCGGTGGCCGAACCGGTGGTGTACATGATCGACCGCTATGTGGTGGGCGGTTTTTACCGGATCCATGCCGAGCGCGGGGTCGACCAGAACTTGAACGCCCCCGGTTCGCAATATGTGCCGCTGGCGTTTGCCCAGCAGCATGCCGTGCCGGACTTGAAAGCCAAGCCGGGGACGGCCGCGCCCAACCGGTTTTATGTATATGGGGTGGTGGCGCGTCTGGGCTTGCTGGCCGCGTCGCTGGAGATGGAGCGCACGGATCCCAATCCCGAGGTGTATTGACGCGTTCCTGGCGGCGCTTGGCGCAATGCGCTGCGCTGTTGCGCCCTACGGATAGACGGGATTTGCCGCGCATTGCGCCGCGTTCCCGCGACCTGATCTGCCCTTGTCAAGCCAACATTGCCGTTTCCGGCTAAAATCAGCTCATTACCCCCACTGGAAACGTCCATGAAAATCGCTTTCCTCGCCGATCCGCTGGCAGGCTTCAAAACGTACAAGGATTCGACCTTCGCCATGATGCGCGAGGCGGCCCGCCGCGGCCACACGATCCACGCGTTCGAGCAAAGCGACATGGCGCTCGACGAAGGCGTCGTCACGGCCAACGTGGCCCACATTACCCTCACCGGCCAGCTTGACAACTGGTTCGTGCCCGCTCCCAAGGCCGCCTGCCGCCTGTCCGAATTCGACGCCGTCCTGCAGCGCAAGGATCCGCCCTTCGACATGGAGTACGTCTACGCGACCTACCTGCTCGAACTGGCGCAAAACCAGGGCGCGCGCGTGTTCAACAAGCCATCGGCAATTCGCGACCATAACGAAAAGTTGGCGATCGCCCAGTTCAGCGAATACACCTCGCCCACGCTGGTCTCGTCCGATCCGGCGCGCCTGCGCGCTTTTCACGTGCGCCACCAGGATGTGATTTTCAAGCCGCTCGACGGCATGGGCGGCGCCGGCATTTTCCGCATCAAGAGCGACGGCATGAATCTCGGTTCAGTCATTGAAACCTTGACCCTCAACGGCGCGCGCACCATCATGGCCCAGCGCTACATCCCTGAGATCGTCAAGGGCGACAAGCGCATCCTCGTCATCAATGGCAAACCGGTGCCGTTCGCGCTGGCGCGCATCCCGCAGGGCGATGAAATCCGCGGCAATCTGGCCGCCGGCGGCGTGGGCGTGGCGCAGCCGCTCACCGCGCGCGACCGCCACATCGCCGAGGCCATCGGGCCGATTCTGGCCGCGCGCGGCTTGCTGCTGGTAGGATTGGATGTGATCGGCGAGTGCCTCACCGAAGTGAACGTGACCAGCCCGACCTGCTTCCAGGAGATCACCGACCAGAGCGGCTTTGACGTGGCCGCGATGTTCATCGATGCGCTGGAGCTGCAGGCAGGGCGGGCATAATATGGTCGGCATCCTGTTGCTGACCCACGCGCCGCTGGGGCAGGCATTCATCGCCGCCGTGGCGCACGTGTTTCGCGGCCCCACCGAGCGCTTCGAGGCGATCGACGTCAACGCCGACCAGGATCTGCTCGAAGTGAACGCCATGGCGCGCGACGCGATTACCCGTCTGGACGACGGCAGCGGCGTGCTGGTGATCACCGACATCAAGGGTGGCACGCCGGCCAATTGCTGCAACAGCCTGGCCGACGCCGGCCGGGTGGAAGTCATCGCCGGCATCAGCCTGCCGATGCTGCTGCGGGCGATCACGTACCGGCGCGACACGCTCGACGTGGTGGTCGAAATGGCGCTGGCCGGCGCGCAAAGCGGCGCGGTACGGGTCGACAACCGGGTCCGGGTAGGTCCGGCGTAAAGTTAAGGGCGCATCGGCCATAGGCTGTTGCATGGGCATCGAGACCTTCAATAAAGACGACAACAAAAATGATTCAACAAGATCTTGAGATTATCAATAAACTGGGCCTGCACGCGCGCGCTTCGGCCAAGTTCACCCAGCTGGCCGCCAGATTCAAGAGCGACGTCTGGCTGACCCGCAACGCGCGCCGCATCAACGCCAAGTCGATCATGGGCGTGATGATGCTGGCCGCCGGCAAGGGCGCCAAAGTCTCGCTGGAGGCCGACGGTGCCGATGAAAAGGAGTGTGTCGAGGCGCTGGCCGCGCTGATCAACGACAAGTTCGGCGAAGGCGAGTAATGCCGCTGGACCGTACGGCAGGCCGCTTAATAGCAGGAAACCCAGGACACTTCGGACACCCAGGACTACCAATGGCATCGTTCACGCTCCACGGCATCCCCGTCTCCCGCGGCATTTCGATCGGGCGCGCGCACTTGCTCACGCCTGCCGCGCTGGACGTCAAGCACTACCTGGTGGCCGAAGAGCAGCTTGAGAACGAAGTGCGGCGACTGCAAGATGCGCTGGCCGACGTGCACCGCGGCCTGCAGGCCCTGTGGACCGACCTGCCGAAAGACGCCCCCACCGAACTGGGCGCGTTCATCGACGTGCATGCGCTGATCCTGTCGGATCCCATGATTTCCGAAGCGCCGCTCGACATCATCCGCACCCGCCACTACAACGCCGAATGGGCGCTGGTCACGCAGATCGACGAACTGTCGGCGCAGTTCGACGAGATTGAAGACGAGTACCTGCGCGAACGCAAGGCCGACATCCAGCAAGTGGCGGAGCGCGTGCTCAAGGTGCTGATGGGGACCGCGCAGCTGGCGAGCGCACCGGCCACGGGCGACCAGTTCCAGCCGCAGATGATCGTCGTCGCGCATGACATTTCGCCGGCCGACATGCTGCAGTTTCGCGACCGCTCCTTCATCGGTTTTGTGACCGACGTGGGCGGGCAGAATTCGCACACCGCCATTGTCGCGCGCAGCCTGGATATTCCGGCGGCGGTCGGCATGTCGCAGGCCTCCTCGCTGATCGAACAGGATGACTGGGTCATCATCGACGGCGACGCCGGCGTCGTCATCGCCAACCCCAGTGCGCTGGTGCTCGACCAATACCGCGCGCGCCAGGGCGCCATGCTAAAGGCGCGCAAAAAGCTCCTCAAGCTCAAGAAAACCCCCGCCGTCACGCGCGACGGCACCACCATCACGCTGCACGCGAACATCGAGCTGCCCGACGACTGCCCCGGCGCGCTGGAGTCCGGCGCCGAAGGCGTGGGCCTGTTCCGCTCCGAATTTCTGTTCATGGCGCGCGCCGGCCACGCGCACCGCATTCCCAGCGAAGACGAACAGTTCGAGCAGTACAAAAAGGCCGTGACGGCCATGAAAGGGCGCCCGGTCACGATCCGCACGCTCGACATCGGCGCCGACAAGCCGCTCGACCAGAGCGAGCACACGGCGCTCAACCCGGCGCTGGGCCTGCGCGCGATCCGTTACTGCCTGGCCGAGCCGCAGCTGTTCCTGACGCAGTTGCGCGCCATTTTGCGCGCATCGAGCTTTGGCAAGGTGCGCCTCTTGATCCCGATGCTGGCGCACGCGTTCGAGATCGACCAGTCGCTGGCCATGATCGAGCAGGCCAAGGCCCAGCTGCGCGAGGCCGGCCACAAGTACGACGCGGCCATTGAAGTGGGCGCCATGATCGAGATCCCGGCGGCCGCGCTGGCGCTGCCGATGTTCGTCAAACGCATGGACTTTCTGTCGATCGGCACCAATGACCTGATCCAGTACACGCTGGCGATTGACCGCGTCGACTACGAAGTGGCGCACCTGTACAACCCGCTCCATCCGGCCATCTTGCAACTGATTGCGATGACCATCATGGCCGGCAAAAAGGCCGGCATCGACGTGGCCGTGTGCGGTGAAATGGCGGGCGACACCAAGCTCACGCGGTTGCTGCTGGGCATGGGGCTGCGCGAATTTTCCATGCATCCGGCGCAGCTGCTGTCGGTCAAGCAGGAAATCCTCAACTGCGACCTGACCACGATCACCCCGCACACGCGCAAGATCTTGCGCACCATGGAGCCGCACTTAATTGCGGAAGCGGTCGAACAGCTACAGATTATTTGATACGGTTTTCTGCAAGTTTATCCATATATTGAATCACTTAGCGAGCCA
The DNA here is from genome assembly GCF_049897805.1 of Massilia sp. TWP1-3-3. Lineage (NCBI taxonomy): Bacteria > Pseudomonadati > Pseudomonadota > Betaproteobacteria > Burkholderiales > Oxalobacteraceae > Massilia > Massilia sp. TWP1-3-3. The sequence goes on along the minus strand of NZ_JAFCWX010000014.1, from coordinate 124,697 downwards.
CATGCAATCCATTGGAATCGTCACACCCCAAACGATGCGCTTTGCCGAGCCTTTGCAACTGCAGGGCGGCGCGGCGCTGGCCGACTACACGCTCATGTACGAGACCTACGGCACGCTCAACGCCGAGCGCTCCAACGGCGTGCTGGTATGCCACGCGCTCAACGCCTCGCACCACGTGGCCGGCATGTACGAAGGCGACCAGAACCCCGGCTGGTGGAACAACATGGTCGGCCCCGGTAAACCAGTCGACACCAACCGGTTTTTTGTCATCGGCGTCAACAACCTCGGTTCGTGCTTCGGCTCGACCGGCCCGATGCACGACAATCCGGCCACCGGTAAGCCCTATGGCGCATCGTTTCCCGTCGTGACGGTGGAAGACTGGGTGGCCGCGCAGGCGCGCCTGGCCGACCAACTGGGCATCGCGCGCTTTGCCGCAGTGATGGGCGGCTCGCTGGGCGGCATGCAGGCGCTGGCCTGGAGCATGATGTACCCGGAGCGCCTGGGCCACTGCGTGGTGATCGCCTCCACGCCCAAGCTGTCGGCGCAAAACATCGCCTTTAACGACGTCGCGCGCCAGGCCATTTTGTCGGACCCCGACTATCGCGGCGGCGACTTTTACGCGCACGGCGTGGTGCCAAAAAACGGGCTGCGCGTGGCGCGCATGGTGGGCCACATCACCTACCTGTCGGACGACGACATGGCCGAAAAATTCGGCCGCAAGCTGCGCAACGCGGGCGAAGGCAACAAGTACAAATTCGACTTTGGCGTCGACTTCGAAATCGAATCCTACCTGCGCTACCAGGGCGACAAATTCTCCGAATACTTCGACGCCAATACCTACCTCTTGATCACCAAGGCGCTCGATTACTTCGATCCGGCGCGCGCCTTTGACGGCGACCTGACGCGCGCGCTGGCCGCCACCCGCGCCGAATTTTTTGTAGCCTCCTTCTCCACCGACTGGCGCTTTTCGCCGCAGCGCTCGCGCGAGATCGTGCAGGCGCTGGTGTGCAACCGGCGCCGCGTAACCTACGCCGAAATCGACGCCCCGCACGGCCACGACGCCTTCCTGCTGGAAGACGCGCGCTACATCAACATGGTGCGCGCCTATTACGAACGCATCTGGGACGGCCTTGCCGCGAAAGGCAAGCCATGAACTTTAACGACCTGTCCACCCTGCGGCCCGACCTGGCCTTTATCGCGCACTGGGTGCGCGAGGGTTCGCACGTGCTTGACGTGGGCTGCGGCGACGGCGCCATGCTGCACTACCTGCAAAGCGGGAAACAATGCACCGGCTACGGCATTGAAATTGCCGACGCTTCGCTGCTGGCCAGCGCCAAGCGCGGCATCAACGTGATCCAGCAGGACATGGAAAAAGGTTTGTCGATTTTTGGCGACAATTCCTTCGACACCGTGCTGTGCCTGTCGTCGCTGCAAATGATGCAGCACGTCGAGCCGCTGCTGCGCGATATCGTCCGGGTTGGCAATGAGGCCATTGTCTCGTTCCCCAATTTCGCGTACTGGCCGCACCGGGTGGCGCTGATCAAAGGGCGCATGCCGGTGTCCAAGTCGCTCCCTTATCAGTGGTACGACACGCCCAACGTGCGCTGCGCAACCATTTATGATTTTGAGGAACTCGCCGCCGAATGCGGACTTGAAGTACTGGAGCGGGTGGCGCTGGTCAATGGCAAGCCGGTCTCGTTCTTGCCCAACCTGCGCGGCAGCTTGGCAGTATTTCGGCTGCGCAAAAAAACACCTGTCGTGCCGTAGGCGGTATCGTGTGCCTCAAAGCAGCATTTCCTGCGATGATAGTGTTATCAAGTTCACAGCATGGAATACCATTATGAATCAATTAAAAAAAGTCACCCTCGCCATTGCTTTGATCGGCTGCGTCGGCGCTACTAACGCGCAGCAGAGCTTGCCGCGCCAGATATCGTCGGTCAGTTCCGAACAGACGCCCGAACGCAATACCGAACAGGCGCCCGAACGCAATACCGAACAGGCGCCCGAGCGGGCCAGCCAACAGACGCAGGGGCGCAATAGCGGGCAGGCTACGGTGCAAGATGGCATCCAGCTGCGCCCCATGCCCAAATGGCGCAAGATTGCCTCTGCCGAGACCATGGAAGCGCAATCGAAAGAGCAGTATCTGCAGCTGATGCAGCAAGCCCAGAGCAAGGGGGCGCTGGCGCCGGCCAACAATGCGCAAGTGATCCGCCTGCGCAGTATCGCCAAGCGCATCATCCCGTACACCACGCGCTGGAATCCGGAGGCGGCCAACTGGAACTGGCAAGTCAACCTGCTCGGTTCGCAGCAGGTCAACGCTTTTTGCATGCCTGGCGGGCGCATTGCGTTTTTCAGCGGCATCCTCACCACCCTCAAGCTGACCGACGATGAAGCGGCCGCCATCATGGGCCACGAAATCGCCCACGCGCTGCGCGAGCACGGGCGCGAACAGATGGTCAAGTCCACCGCCACCAATGTTGGCGCGCGCCTGGGCGGCGCCTTGCTGTCATCCTGGCTGGGCATTGACCCCAACATCACCGGTACCGTTGCCCAGTATGGCTCGCAACTGGCCTCGCTCAAGTTTTCGCGCGACGACGAGCGCGAGGCTGACCTGATCGGCCTGGACCTGGCGGCGCGCGCCGGCTACGACCCGCGCGCCGGCGTGGTGCTATGGCAGAAAATGGCCGCCTCCAGCAAAGGCTCGCCGCCGGCCTGGATGTCGACCCACCCGGGCGGTCGCGAACGCATCGAGCAGATGAACAACCACATGAACGTGCTGCTGCCGCTGTATGCGCGCGCCAAAGGCACCTCGGTCAATGGCCTGCCGCCGTACCGCACGACCGCCATGAATTAAATGGGCGGGCCTGCCGACGCCAGTGCGATGTTGTTGCCCTTGTTGCCCATGCGCGACGGCGTGGCGCCCAGCTACATGTGGGTCCAGGAGCTCGCTCCCGGCCCGGCGCTGGCCTATCTGCTGGCGCGCTTTGCCGACGTGACCGAGTCGACCTGGCGCGACCGCATGGCGCGCCGCGAAGTGATCGACGGCAGCGGCGTGGTACTCGGCCCCGACAGCCTGCTGCGGCGCGGCTTGCGCATCTGGTACTACCGCGAGCTCGACGACGAAACCCCGATTCCATTCGAAGAGCAGATCCTGTACCGCGACGCGCACCTGCTGGTGGTCGACAAGCCGCACTTTCTGCCGACCACGCCGGGCGGGCGCTTCCTGCACGAGTCGCTGCTGGTGCGCCTGAAGCACAAGCTGGGCGAAGAGCAGCTCATTCCCATCCACCGGCTCGATCGCGAGACCGCCGGCGTGGTGCTGTTTTCGCTGCGCGCCGAGAGCCGCGGGGCGTACCAGTCGCTGTTCCAGCAGCGCAGCGTGGGAAAAGTGTATGAAGCGCTGGCGCCGGCGATGCCGGATCGGGCATTCCCCTTCATCCATCGCAGCCGGATGGTCGACGGCACGCCGTTTTTTCGCATGGAAGAAGCGCCGGGCGAACCGAATTCCGAAACGCTGATCGATGTGATTGAACCGCGCGCGGAGGGCATGCTGTACCGGCTGCAGCCGCGCACGGGGCGCAAGCACCAGCTGCGCGTGCACATGGCGGCCCTCGGCGCACCGATTTTGAACGATGCGTTCTATCCGGTCGCCCTGCCGATCAAGGAAGATGATTTTATCAATCCGCTCAAACTGCTGGCGCGCGCGATAGCGTTTGACGATCCGGTGAGCGGTGAGCGGCGGCGCTTTGAAAGCGTCCGCACGCTCTGAACGATTACAGCGAGTAGTCGATAATCAAGGGCGCATGGTCGGAGAACCGTTCATCCTTGTACACCGACACCGCCTTGGCCTGCGCCGCGATGCCGGGCGTGGCGACGTGATAATCGATACGCCACCCCACGTTCTTGGCATACGCCTGGCCGCGATTGCTCCACCAGGTGTACTGCTCCGGGCGCTTGTCGATGCCGCGATGGACGTCCACGAATCCCAATTCGTCGAACACGCGCGTGAGCCAGGCGCGTTCTTCCGGCAGGAAGCCTGAATTCTTCTTGTTGCCTTTGAAGTTTTTCAGGTCGATTTCATGGTGCGCGATATTCCAGTCGCCGCAAATGACCACTTCGCGCCCTTCCTTGCGCAGCTCGAGCAGATGCGGCAGGAAAAGCGCCATGAAGCGGAATTTCGCTTCCTGGCGTTCGGGCGAGGACGAGCCGGACGGGCAATAGACCGAAATGATGGTCAGGTTGCCGAAATCGGCGCGCACGTAGCGCCCTTCCGCATCGAATTCCGGGCTGCCGAAGCCGACCCGTACCGCATCGGGCTTGGTGCGGCTATAGATGCCGGTGCCCGAATACCCTTTTTTCTCGGCGTAATGGAAGTGGCCGTGGTAGCCGCCCGGCGCGAGGAAATCCTCGGTCATGTCGGGCAGCTGAGCCTTGAGTTCTTGGACGCAGACAAAATCGGCGGTTTGGGAGGCCATCCAGTTGAAAAAGCCTTTTTTGTGAGCGGAGCGGATCCCGTTCAGGTTGGCGGAAATAATTTTTGGCATGGTTCCAGGGGGAGGGGTGGCGTAAAATACGGCCAGTTTCTAACAATGAATTCAACAATGAGGCAATAACGTGAACAATTTGCGCCAACAGTTTATCGCGTTTTCGGTGTCCACGGGTGTGCTGCGTTTTGGCAACTTCACCACCAAAGCGGGGCGCCAGTCGCCGTATTTCTTTAATGCCGGCCTGTTCCATGACGGCGCCACCCTGGCCCGGCTAGCCCAGTTTTACGCACAGACGCTGCTCGACTCGGGTGTGCAGTTCGACATGCTGTTCGGGCCGGCCTACAAGGGCATAACGCTCGCGTCCGCCACCGCTGTCGCACTGGCCGGCAAAGGGCACAACACCTCGTTCGCCTTCAACCGCAAGGAAGCCAAGGACCATGGCGAAGGCGGCACCATCGTCGGCGCCAAGCTTGCCGGCAAAGTGGTCATCATCGACGACGTGATTTCGGCCGGCACCTCGGTGCGCGAATCGGTGGACATGATCCGCGCCGCCGGCGCCGAGCCATGCGCCGTGCTGATCGCACTGGACCGGATGGAGCGCTCCGGCAAGGACGGCGAGCTGTCGGCCAGTTCCGCGGTACAAGAAGTCAGCCAGGAATTCGGCATCCCGGTCGTATCGATCGGCAACCTCGACGACCTGTTCAGCTACCTGAACGGCGCCGGCGCCGACCCCGAGCTGCTGCAATACAAGGACGCCGTCTCCGCCTACCGCACCCGCTACGGCATCTGACCCCGGTTGTGTAGCAACTTTTTTGCTGCTTAACCGGCCAGCTTTTTCTTCAGCAGTTCCGTCAGCTGGGCCGGGTTGGCCTTGCCTTTGGAGGCTTTCATCGCCTGGCCGATGAGCGCGTTGATGGCCGCTTCCTTGCCGGCGCGGTATTGTTCGACGGATTTCTCGTTGGCGGCCAGTACGTCGTCCACGATCTTTTCCAGCGCGCCGCTATCCGATATCTGGCGCAAGCCCTTCTGGTCGATGATGGCGTCGGCGATGTTTTCGTCGCTCGACTTCGCTTCCCACATCGCCGCAAACACTTCCTTGGCGATCTTGTTCGAGATGGTGCCGTCGGCAATGCGTTTTAACAGCAGCGCCAGCTGCGACGCTTCCACCGGCGAATCGGCAATATCGACGCCTTCGCGGTTCAGCGTCGAGGCGACGTCGCCCATCAGCCAGTTGGCGGCAAGCTTGGCATTTTCCTTGCCGGCCTTGGCCACCACGGCTTCAAAAAAGCCGGCCATCTGCTGCGACGACGTCATGATCAGGCTGTCGTATTCGGGCAAGGCGTAGTCGCCCACGAAACGCGCGCGCATCGCGCCCGGCAGCTCGGGCATGTCGGCCTTGATGCGGCTGATCCAGTCTTCCGATATCAGCAGCGGCGGCAAATCGGGGTCGGGGAAGTAGCGGTAGTCCTGCGCGTCTTCCTTGCTGCGCATCGAACGCGTTTCCTTGCGGTCCGGGTCATACAGGCGCGTGGCCTGCACTACCCTGCCGCCGTCTTCGATCAGTTCGATCTGGCGCCGCACTTCCACGTGCACCGCCTCTTCAATGAACCGGAACGAGTTCAAATTCTTGATCTCGCAGCGCGTGCCAAATTCGGTCTGCCCCACCGGCCGCACCGATACGTTGATGTCGCACCTGAACGAGCCTTCCTGCATGTTCCCGTCGCAGATCCCCAGCCACACCACCAGCGAATGGAGCGCCTTGCAGTACGCGACCGCTTCGGCGGCGCTGCGCATTTCCGGCTCGGAGACGATTTCCAGCAGCGGCGTGCCGGCCCGGTTCAAGTCGATCCCGGTCATGCCCGCATAGTCTTCGTGCAGCGACTTGCCGGCGTCTTCTTCGAGGTGGGCGCGGGTCAGGTTGACGGTGCGCGTTTCGAACTTGCCATCCTTTTCAAAACCGAACGTGACCTTGCCGCCGATGACCACCGGGTCGGCGAACTGGCTGATCTGGTAACCCTTTGGCAGGTCCGGATAGAAGTAGTTCTTGCGCGCGAAAATGGACTCGGGTGCGATGGTGGCGCCCACCGCCAGCCCAAAGCGGATCGCGCGCTCGACGGCGCCCTTGTTCATCACCGGCAGCACGCCCGGCAGCGCCAGGTCGACCGGGCTGGCCTGCGTGTTCGGCGCGGCGCCAAAGGCGATCGCACTGCCGCTGAAGATCTTGGAGTTGGTCGTGAGTTGCACGTGGTTCTCGATACCGATGACGACTTCCCATTGCATAGTATTCTCTCTGTTGTCTTTTAGCGTAAGCGTTTTAGCTTGAGCGTTTTAGCTTGTGCGTTTTAGCTCGAGCGTTTAAGCGCCGGCAGGCGCGCGGGTATGCCAGTCGGTCACTTGCTGGTACTGGTGCGCGATACCCAGCAGCTTCGCTTCGGCGAAATAGTTGCCAATGATTTGCAGGCCCACCGGGCGGCTGCTGTTTTTCTCGCCTTGGCCAAAGCCGCACGGCACCGACATGCCGGGTAAGCCTGCCAGACTGGTCGAGAGCGTGAAGATGTCGGCCAGGTAGTTGGCCACCGGGTCGTTCGATTTCGCGCCCAGGTCCCACGCCACGGTCGGCGCCACCGGCCCCATGATCACGTCGCACTGCTCGCCCAGCGCCGCCTTGAAGTCGTCGGCGATCAGGCGCCGGATCTTCTGGGCCTGCACGTAATAGGCGTCGTAGTAGCCGTGGCACAGCACGTAGGTGCCGACCATGATGCGGCGCTGCACTTCAGCGCCGAAACCCTCGGCGCGGCTCTTCTTGTACATATCGTTCAGGTTGGTGTATTCGGCGGCGCGGTGCCCGTAGCGTACGCCGTCAAAGCGCGACAAGTTCGACGAGGCTTCGGCCGGCGCGATGATGTAGTACACGGGAATCGACAGCGCCGTCTTGGGCAGCGAGATGTCAACCAGCGTGGCGCCCAGCTTGACGAATTCCTCAAGCGCTGCGCGCACGGCCTGTTCCACATCGCTGGCCAAGCCTTCGCCGAAGTATTCCTTCGGCAGGCCGATGCGCAAGCCCGTCAAGGGTTGGTTCAGGTCGCGCGTAAAGTCTTCGCGCACATTGCCCTGTTCGGCCGTCAGGCTGGTCGCGTCGCGCTCGTCGAAGCCGATCATTTCATTGAGCAGCAAGGCGCAGTCTTCGGCCGTTTGCGCCATCGGCCCGCCCTGGTCGAGCGAGGACGCAAACGCGATCATGCCGTAGCGCGAGACGCGCCCGTAAGTTGGCTTGATGCCGGTCACGCCGCAAAACGCGGCCGGCTGGCGGATCGAGCCGCCGGTGTCGGTGGCGGTAGCCGCCGGCGCCAGGCGCGCGGCAATTGCCGCAGCCGAGCCGCCCGAGGAGCCGCCCGGCACCGCCAGCTTGTCCCACGGGTTCTTGACGGCGCCAAAGGCCGAGTTCTCGTTCGACGAGCCCATCGCAAATTCGTCGCAATTGAGTTTGCCCAGCGTGACCATGCCGGCCATGGCGAACTTGTCGACCACGGTGGCGTTGAAAGGGCTGGTGTAATTGGCCAGCATGTTCGAGCCGGCCGTCGAACGCCAGTCGCGCGTGACGAAAATATCCTTGTGCGCGATCGGGATCCCGGTCAGCACGCCCGCGCCGCCACCGGCCAGGCGCGCGTCGGCGGCCGCCGCCTGGGCCAGCGAGAGGGCAGGGTCCACGTGCAAAAAGGCGTTCAGGTCGCTCGCTTGCGCGCGCTGCAGGTAATGCGCGGTCAGCTCGGTGCTCGATACTTGTTTTGAATGCAGCAGCGCGGACAGCTGTTTTAATGTTTTGGTATGCATGTCTGATAGTCGGTTCGTATTTATTCAATAACCTGCGGAACCAGGTACAGGCCGTCCTGGACTTTCGGTGCGCTCAATTGATAATCGTCGCGCCGGTTTTCTTCGGTGACCTGGTCTTCGCGCAGGCGCAGCGGCAAATTGCCCAATAAGGCGGCCAGCGGCTGCGATAGCGGCGCCACCCCGGTGGTATCGATTGCCTGCATTTGCTCGGCCAGTGCGAAAATGCCGTTCAATTCTGTCAATGCCACCTCGGCATGGGCGTCGTCCATGTGGAGCTGGGCCAGGTTGGCAATGCGTTTTACGTCTGAAAGCGTGAGAGACATGGCGGGATGCACGGGGCGGACCGTGTTCAAAATGTTATGGAAATGGATAGTGAAATTTGAATAACAGTGCGCTAAATCGGATAAAAGCTTGTCAATGCCGCCGATTTCACTGTGGAGTCAGGCGCGCAATACACCGGTTTTTCAGCAATTAACGCCTAAATTATAAGGTAGAATGGCGGGCTAATGCGTTGACGGCACCGAATAGGGTTCGCCGCAGCATCAGCAAGGCCGCGCCGGTGCGGGTACGTGCAAGCGCGCAGCCTGTGTTTTATGCAGTTTCCATATTAATGATCACGCGCAGCGCTTGCGCATCAGGACACACATGTTTGGTTTTTTACGCAGCTATTTTTCGAACGATCTTGCAATTGACCTGGGTACGGCAAATACACTGATTTATGTACGCGGCCTGGGCATCGTGCTCGATGAGCCGTCGGTCGTCGCAATCCGCCAGGAAGGCGGCCCGAATGGCAAAAAAACGATCCAGGCAGTGGGCAAGGAAGCCAAGCAAATGCTGGGCAAGGTACCGGGCAATATCGAGGCGATCCGCCCCATGAAAGACGGCGTGATCGCCGACTTCACCGTCACCGAACAGATGCTCAAGCAGTTCATCCGGATGGTGCACGACTCGAAATTCTTCCGTCCTTCCCCGCGCATCATCATCTGCGTGCCTTGCGGCTCGACCCAGGTCGAGCGGCGCGCGATTCGCGAGTCGGCGCTGGGCGCCGGCGCTTCGCAGGTCTACCTGATCGAAGAACCCATGGCAGCGGCCATCGGCGCCGGCTTGCCGGTGTCGGACGCCACCGGCTCGATGGTGGTCGACATTGGCGGGGGCACCACCGAAGTGGGCATCATTTCGCTCGGCGGCATGGTCTACAAGGGTTCGGTGCGCGTGGGCGGCGACAAATTCGACGAAGCCATCGTCAACTACATCCGCCGCAACTACGGCATGCTGATTGGCGAGCAGACCGCCGAAGCGATCAAGAAGGCCATCGGTTCGGCCTTCCCCGGGTCGGAAGTGAAGGAAATGGAAGTCAAGGGCCGCAACCTGTCCGAAGGCATTCCGCGCTCGTTTACCATTTCGTCCAATGAGATCCTCGAAGCGCTGACCGACCCGCTCAACAACATCGTCTCGGCCGTCAAGAACGCGCTCGAGCAAACCCCGCCGGAACTGGGCGCCGACATCGCCGAAAAAGGCATGATGCTCACCGGCGGTGGCGCCTTGCTGCGCGACCTGGACCGCCTGCTGATGGAAGAAACCGGCCTGCCGGTGCTGGTGGCCGAAGATCCGCTCACCTGCGTGGTGCGCGGTTCGGGCATGGCGCTCGAGCGCATGGACAAACTCGGTTCGATCTTCTCGTACGAATAAAGCACTTGGCCGGGCGGTGGCTGTTCCAGCTGCACCGGCTGCACCGGCCGCACCGGCCGCCTTGGCCGCCTTGGCCGCCTTGGCCTCTGGTGCCGCGCGCCGTCATTATTGGAAGTCATGGAATACAGTCCGCCGCCACTCTTCAAACAAGGTGCATCCGCCCGTGTCAAGGTGACAGTTTTCGCGTTCATTTCGATCATCCTGCTGGTGGTCGATTCGCATTTCCACGCGCTCGCCTATGTGCGCCAGATTGCCGCCACGGTGCTCTATCCTTTGCAAAAAGTAGCGATGGTGCCGCGCGACGCGCTGGGCGCCATGGGGACCTATTTTTCATCCCTGTCGGCGCTGGAAAAGCAGGTGCGCGAACTAAAGATGGCCGAAGTTGCCGCCGCCCAGACCATGCAGCAGGCGCAGCAGCAATTGGCCGAGAACGTCCAATTGCGCAAGCTGATGGGCGCGCGCGAAGCGCTGCCGGTGCCCACCCTGATGAGCGAAATCCTGTACGACGCGCGCGACCCGTCAAGCCGCAAGATCGTGCTGGACCGCGGCGGCAACGACGCGGTCGTCCTGGGCCTGCCCGTGATCGACAATGCCGGCGTGGTCGGCCAGGTCACGCGCGTGTTCCCGTTCACGTCCGAAGTGACGCTGCTGACCGACCGCGAGCAGGCCATTCCCGTGCAGGTGCTGCGCAACGGCCTGCGCAGCGTGGCGTATGGGCGCGGCCAATCGGGCTTGCTGGACCTGCGCTTCGTCACGCCCAACGCCGACATTCTGGTCGGCGACATTCTCATCACGTCGGGCCTGGACGGGGTGTACCCGGCCGGGCTGGCCGTGGCCAAGGTCATCCGCGTTGAAAACAGCGCCGCCGGCGCCTTTGGCGGCGTGGTCTGCCAGCCGCTGGCCGGCATCGACCGCCATCGCCAGCTCCTGATCCTGATGGCGCTCACCAAGCTGGCGCCGCGCCCACCCGAGGAAACGGTCAAGCCGGTCAAGAAGTCGGCCCTGCCCAAAATGACGCCAAGCGGCGCGCCGGTACTGGCGCCGCCCGATTCACAGACGGCAGCAGCGCTGGTGCCGGCGGCTCCTGCGCTGCTGCCCGCGGCCCCGACCGCCGCTCCGGCTGCCACCAATCGCGCCACGCCAGCGGTACGTGCGCCGGCGCCCACCCCGGGAGTTACCCGATGAATCGCCCGCACTACATCCTGCTGCCCGTCAGCCCCCTGTTCATCGGCTTTAGCCTGACGGTGGCCTTCCTGGTCAACATGCTGCCCTGGGGGCATTTTGCCGGCGCGCCCGACTTCGTGGCGCTGGTGCTGGTGTTCTGGGGTATCCACCAGCCGCGCAAGGTCGGCATCGGCATGGCGTTTTTCATGGGCCTTTTGATGGACGTGCACGAGGCCACGCTACTCGGCGAGAACGCGCTGGCTTACACCTTGCTGTCCTATTTCGCGATCATGATCCACCGCCGCGTGCTGTGGTTTCCGGTCCTGACGCAGGCCCTGCACGTGTTCCCGCTGCTGCTCATGACGCAGGCGACCCAGGTGCTGGTACGCTACATCATCACCGGCAAAAGCTCCGGCCTGCTGTACTTTGCCGAGAGCGCGGTCGGCATCGTGCTGTGGCCCCTGATCACCTGGATGCTGCTGGCGCCCCAGCGCCGCGCCGTCGACCGCGACGACACGCGCCCGATCTGATGCCGCTCGCGCAATGACAGAAATTAAAAACAACGATCGCGAGATCCATCTTTTCCGCCTGCGCGTCACGGCGCTGTTCGGCCTGGTCTTTATCTGCTTTTCGCTGCTGGTGGCGCGCGTGGTGTGGCTGCAGGTGGTCAAGCACAGCGACTACGCCGCGCTGGCCGAGGGCAACCGGATCGCCATCGTGCCGATCGTCCCCAACCGCGGCTTGATCGTGGACCGCAACGGCGTGGTCCTGGCGCGTAATTTTTCGGCCTACACGCTCGAAATCACGCCCTCCAAGCTGCGCGCCACGCTCGACTCGGTCATCGATGAACTGGCCACGCTGGTGGTGATCGAACCGAAGGACCGCAAGCGCTTTCGCACCCTGCTGGCCGAGTCCAAGAACTTTGAAAGCGTACCGCTGCGCACGCGCCTGGCCGACGACGAAGTGGCGCGCTTTACGGCACAGCGCTTTCGCTTTCCCGGCGTGGACGTGCAGGCACGCCTGTTTCGCCAGTATCCAATGGGCGAGAGCGCGGCGCACGTGATCGGTTTTATTGGCCGCATCAACGAGCGCGAAGCCAAGGCGCTGGAAGAGGGCAGCGACGGCAACAACTATCGCGGCACCGACCACATTGGCAAGGAAGGCATCGAGAAAAGCTACGAAGCGCAGCTGCACGGCCAGACCGGCTACCAAAAAGTCATCAAGACCGCCGGCGGACGCGCGGTGAGCACCATGTCGCGCACGGAGGCTACCGCCGGCAACAACCTGGTGCTGTCGATCGACATCGAGCTGCAGAAGATCCTCGAGGACGCCTTTGCCGACTTTCGCGGCGCGCTGGTGGCGATCGAGCCGTCCACCGGCGACGTGCTGGCGTATGTCTCGCGTCCCGGTTTCGATCCCAACCTGTTCGTCGACGGGATCGACAGCCAAAGCTGGAACGAACTCAATACCTCGCTCGACCGGCCGCTGCTGAACCGCCCGCTGCAGGGCACCTATCCGCCCGGTTCCACCTTCAAGCCTTTCATGGCGCTGGCCGCGCTCGAGCTGGGCAAGCGCACGGCCGGCTACACGCTCTCCGACCCGGGTTCGTTCAGCCTGGGCGGCTACCGCTGGATGGACGACAAGGCGGGCGGCCACGGCGCGGTCGACATGTACCGCTCGATCGTTATCTCCTGCAATACCTATTACTACATGCTTGGCAACGACCTGGGCATCGACGCCATCCACGACTTCATGGAGCCGTTCGGCTTTGGCCGCCTGACCGGGATTGACCTCGACAGCGAACGCAAGGGCGTGCTGCCGTCCAAGGAATGGAAGCGCACGCACTTCGCCAAGAACAAGGCGATGCAGCAGTGGCAAAAGGGCGACACGGTCAACATCGGCATCGGCCAGGGCTTCAACAGCTATACCATCTTGCAGCTGGCGCATGCGGTGGCCACGCTGGCCAACGACGGCGTGGTCATGAAGCCGCACCTGGTCAAGATGATCGAAGACGGCACCACGCGCGTGCGCAAGCCGACGGTGGCTGCGCCGAGCTTCAAGATCGCGCTCAAGCAGGCCAACATCGACATCATCAAGCACGCGATGGTCGGCGTCACGCTCGAGGGCACCGGCAAGCTGGCCTTTGCCAACGCGGGCTACTCGGCCGGCGGCAAGACCGGCACTTCGCAAACCGTGGGCTTGAAACGCGGCGAAAAATACAATGCCAAGGCGATGAATGAACGCTTCCGCGACAATTCGCTGTACGTCGCCTTTGCCCCGGCCGACAAGCCGCGCATCGCGCTCGCCCTGATCGTGGAGAACGCCGGCTTTGGCGCCGCGATTGCCGCTCCGATCGCGCGCAAGGCGCTCGACTACCACTTGCTGGGCAAGCGCCCGGGCGGCAAGGGCGCCGCCGTGCCAACCGCGGTTGCGGTCGAAGAGCTCGACGCCGTCCCGCCCGACCCGGTGCCCGAGACGCTATTTCAACCGGGCGCCCCGGCGCCCGCGCCCAAGGAATAACCGCATGCGTATCAATGAACGGCGCTCGCTCTGGCGGCGCATGAAACCGTACATCCTGGTCTTCGACGCGCCGCTGGCGATGATCCTGTTCCTGCTGCTGGCCACCAGCCTACTGACGATGTACTCGGCCGGGATCGAGTTCCCGGGCCGCTTTGAAGCGCAGATGCGCAACACCCTGATCGCCTTTTTGATCATGTGGGCCGCCGCGCTGGTACCCCCGCAAACGCTGATGCGCCTGGCCGTGCCGATCTACACGGTCGGGGTGGCGCTGCTGGTGGCGGTGTTCCTGTTCGGCGTGGTCAAGAAGGGCGCGCGCCGCTGGCTTTATATCGGCACCGATATCCAGCCGTCCGAGATCATGAAGATCGCGATGCCGATGATGCTGGCCTGGTATTTCCACCAGCGCGCGGGCATGGCGCGCTGGCAGAATTTTGCCATCGCCTCGGTGCTGCTGGCCGTGCCGGTGGGGCTGATCCAGCTGCAGCCGGACCTGGGCACCTCGTTGCTGGTGCTCTCGTCGGGCTTTTACGTCATCTTTTTGGCGGGGCTGTCGTGGAAGGCGCTGGGCGGGCTGTTCTTCGCTGGCGCGGCCAGCCTGCCGGTGGCCTGGTCGCTGATGCACGACTACCAGCGCGACCGCATCATGACGCTGATCGATCCCACCAAGGACCCGCTGGGCAAGGGCTTTCACATCATCCAGTCGATCATCGCGATCGGCTCGGGCGGCTTTTCGGGCAAGGGCTTGCTCAAGGGGACCCAGTCGCACCTCGAATTCGTCCCCGAGCACACCACCGACTTCATTTTTTCGCTGTACTCGGAGGAGTTCGGCCTGGTCGGCATCCTGGGACTGGTGCTGATCTACCTGCTGCTGATCGGGCGCGGGCTGATCATCGCCGCCAATGCACCGAGCCTGTTCACGCGCCTGCTGGCCGGGGCGATTGCCATGATTTTCTTCACCTACGCCTTTGTCAACATGGGCATGGTGAGCGGGATTTTGCCGGTGGTCGGCGTGCCGCTGCCGTTCATGAGCTATGGCGGCACCGCGTTTGGTACACTCGGGCTCGGTGCAGGTATCCTGATGAGTATTCAGAGGCATCGAAAACTAATACAAACCTGATACGAAAGGCGCGATGAACGTGTCGAGACACCCCCCACTGATCATCGCCGCCAGCTTGCTGGCGCTGCTGTCGGGCTGCGCCGAAACGCCGCTGGTCGGCGGGCGCGGCCACATGCCGGCGCCGCCGCTGCGCGCCGCCAGCCATCCTCCCCTGCGCGCCGAGTTGCCCGCGCTGCCCCCGCCGGCGACCAGACCGGGCGGCTACTACATGGACGACGGTCCGGAAGACTCGCCCCCGCCCAACCTGGAACAGGTGCCCGATGCGCAGGTGCGCTTCGAGCCGTATTCGCGCTATGCGAACCGGCCGTATGTCGTCTTTGGCAAAAGCTACACGCCGCTGTTGAACGAGCAGCCTTTCATTCAGCGCGGCGTCGGCAGCTGGTACGGCAAAAAATTCCACGGCCAGAAAACCTCGTCGGGTGAGCTCTACGATATGTACAAGATGACGGCCGCCCATCCGACGCTGCCGATTCCTTCGTATGCGCGCATCACCAGCGTGGCCAGCGGCAAGCAGGTGGTGGTGCGCATCAACGACCGCGGTCCCTTTCATGCGTCGCGCATCGTCGATGTCTCGTACACGGCGGCCGTCAAACTGGGGCTGCTGCAAAACGGCAGCCACGAAGTGCGGCTCGAACGCTTGCTGCCGGACGCCGGCACGCGTCTGGCGACGGTGCGCCGCAACGCCACCGAGCCCGATGAAGCGCGCCAGGGTCCGCTGCAGGCGGCGGCCAAGCTTAATCAGCTGATTGTCGAGAACAAGGCCGAGATCAAGGCCCTGAAGGTGCATCCGGCGAACGGCTCCGATGAAGCGCCGATGGCGGTAGCGGTGGCCGCGCCGGCGGGCGGATTTTATGTGCAGATGGGCGCTTTCAGCCGGGCCGACAAGGCGGCCGAGATCCGCGCCAGGATCATGGGCAATGGCTGGGCCGGTGCGGGACTGGACGTTGTGTCTTTCGGTGCGCTGCACCGTGTGCTGAGCGGCCCGTTTGGCACCCGCGCCGAAGCGCAGGACGCGGCGCGCGACGTGGCCGGTTCGCTCGGGCTGCGCCCGATCGTGATAAAGCGATAGACTTACTTGCAGGTGCGCGTATCGGCCGTGAATTTTGCGGCGATAGCGTCAAGCTTGGCGCGCGTGTCGGCATCGATATTGCGGAAGCGGTAGACCAGCCTGGTTGCGGCGCTCGAGCGGCCGGCCACCTTGGCGCCGACCACGCCCTGCTTTTTGAGTGCCGCCATCAGCGTCTGCGCCGCCGCCTCCGACTTGAATACGCCCAGCGAAATGGCCCACTTGGTCGGCGAGCTGTCGTTCATGATGAAGAAGTTGCTCACCCCTTGCGCTTTCAGTTCCGCCGCCTTTTTGTCGGCCGCTTCCTTGCTGCCCAAAGGCGGGATCATCACCATGTGGCTAGTGATTTCCTGCCCAGCCACTTCTTCCTGCGACTGCTTGTCGGCCAGCTGCAAGGGCGCCACCTGGCGCTCGAAGCGGCGCGCCTCGGCGGCGGCGAAGTTGCCGATCTCGGTGCACGCGATCAGCGCGCCGGTGGCGCTCGTCTCTGTCACCGCTGGTGCCGCGGCCTCCGGCGAGGTTGGGAGAACCGGCGGCAGGCCCGCCGGCTGCAGGCGCAGCTTGTCGGTATTGATCTGGTTCTTGATGCGCCCCGGTTCGCGCTCGCCGGCCTTGAAGCTGCCGAGCGCCCCATGGTCATAGGCGAACAGCACGGCGTTCAGGCCCAGCAAAGTCCAGAAGATTAATTTCAGCACAGGCTATCCCGTTGTGGGGTGTGAAGCGGCGGCGGCCCGTTGCAGGCCGATCAGGACGATATTATCGACCATCCGGTGCGCCACTGTCAGCACCGGCGCAATAAACGGCGCGGCGCCGCCCGAGACGATGCACGCTTGCGCGCGGTGCAGCGCGCAGGCCCGTTCGATGGCGCCGGCCTGCGCCGACAGGCAGCCTGCCAGAATGGCGTCGTCGGTATTGTCGGCAAAGCCGGCCGTGAGCGTTTTTCCCAGTTCAACTGAAGGCAACTGCGCGGTGTTCCTGGCCAGCGAAGCGGCCATCAGGCCCAGGCCCGGCAAGATCATGCCACCCAAAAAACGTCCGTCGGCGCTGACGGCATCAATCGTGGTGGCGGTGCCGCAGGTGGCCACCACGAGTGCCTGACCAGGGGCCAGCGCGCGCGCGCCCAGCGCGGCGGCAAAGCGATCGCACCCGAGCTGGCCGGGATTGCGGTAGCCGTTGCGCATGCCGTCCAGCTGGGGCAGCGACGCGAACCAGTCGATGGTGGTGGTGGGCAGCATCAGCTGCAGCTGGTCGCGCAGCTTGGCTCCCGCCACGTTGGCCACCACCGCGCGCACGACCCTGCGGCCCTGCCAGCAGGCCGGCAGATAATTGAGTTCGGCGTGCGACACGGCGCCCGCGTCAACCCACTGGCCCAAAGGCGCGCCGGATTCTGCCAAGGCCCACTTGATGCGCGTATTGCCGGCGTCGATCAGCAGCAGCATCGGCTTATGCCTGCGCGCGCAGCGACACGTCGCCGGCCACGATGGCGATGCGGCCGGCGGCGCTGTCGAGCAGCAGCGCGCCGCTGTCGTCAACGCCGGCGGCAATGCCTTCGGCCACGGTCACGCCGCCGTCGACAATCTGCACCATGCTGCCCTGGTGGGCGTGCAGGCGGTTCCAGCGCGCGCTGAAGGCCGCAAAGCCAAGCTGGCCGAACTGGTCGAGACTAGCCGCGAGGTTCGACAGCAGGGCTGCCATCAGGGCGTCGCGGTCCATTGCCGCCAGCCATGGCGCGCTGGCTGCAGGGCGGCCGATGCGCTGTTCGAGTTCGTCGGGCAAATGCAGGTTCAGGCCGATCCCGATTACTGCCCACACGGCGCCGTCCGGGGCGCTCCGGGTTTCAATCAGCACGCCGGCCAGCTTGGCGCCATCCTTGAGCAAATCGTTGGGCCACTTGAGCTGCACGTTGACGCTCAGGCTGGCCAGCGTTTCAGCCAGCGCCACGCCCACGGCCAGCGGCAAGCCTGCCAGCGCGTGCAGCGGGCAGTGGAACTGCCACGCCACTGAAAACGTCAGCGAGCCGCCTTCGGCCGACAGCCAGCTGCGGCCCGCCCGGCCGCGCCCGGCGTTCTGGCGCTCGGCGATCAAGACCGTGTTGCGCGCCTGGTGCGCGCTGCGTGCCAGCAGGTCGGCATTGGTGGAGCCGGTTTCAGCGACCACTTCAATGTCGGCTACCGCGTTGAATGCGGGGCCGCAAATGCGGGCAATCGCCGCGCCGTTCATGCTTCGCCTGCCGGGTCTTTACGTGCGGGGTCGATGCGGGCCGGGTCTTTACGTGCTTTATGCGGCGCCTTGGAAAACGCGAAGTCGTACAACCAGTTGGGCAGCATGCGCAGCAGCTTGGCCACCACGCCCATTTGCCACGGGATGACGCGGTAGCTGACGCCGCTGGCGACCGCGCGCGCGGCCTTGGCGGCAAAGCGCTCGGCCGGCATCAGGAACGGCATCGGATAGGTGTTTTTTTGGGTCATCGGAGTGGCGATATAGCCGGGCGCGATGGTCACCACGTCAATGCCGTAGGGTTTTAACTCCAGCCGCAGCGACTCGCAGTAGCACACCACCGCCGCTTTCGAGGCGCTGTAGGCGCCGGCGCCGGGCAGGCCGCGCACGCCGGCCACGCTGGCGATGCCGACCAGGCGGCGCGGACCGGTCTGGGCTTTCATGCTCTCGATGAAGGGCGAGAAGGTGGCGAAGGTGGCGCTCACGTTGGTGCTGAGGATGGCGTCGAAAACTTGCTGGTCTTCGGGGTGTTCGGTCAGGGTGCCGTGCGAGACGCCGGCGCAGGCGATGACGATGTCGGCGCCCCCGGCGCGCGCGATGAAGTCGTGCGCCGCGCTGGTCAAGGCGGCATGGTCCGTCACGTCCAGCGCATAGACGGCGTGCCGTTCGGGATGCGGCAATTCGGCCACCAGGGCGGCAAGCACCTCGGCGCGCCGCGCCACCAGGCCCAGCATCGCGCCTTGCGCGGCGTATTCGCGCGCGAGCGCCGCGCCAATGCCGCTCGAGGCGCCGGTGATGAAAACGCGCATCATGCGCCGACCGCGTGCAGCGTCACTTCTTTTCTGCCAGCGCTTTGGCCACCAGATAGTCCATGACCTTGAGGGCGGCCTGCTGGCTGTCCGCTTCGCCCAGCGGCGGGGTGACGGCCGAGCTGACCTGCTGCGGCGAGGTGATGAAGCGGCCATCGATGGCAACCGTCGGCCACTGGCGAATCTGGTAAGCCTCGGCCAGGCCCTTGGCGCGGTTGACGCGCGAGGCGGTGCCGAAGGAACGGTAGGCGTCGCCCAGCTTTGCGCGGTCCAGGCCGGCGCCGCCCGCCCATCCAAGAATGGCTTCGTCGCTCGTCAGGCGCAGGTTGCTGACGTGGATGGCGTCAAATACCTTAGCGTGGTTTTGCTCGAGCACGCCCATGCCTTCCAGCGTCACATACAGGCGCTGCAGCGGCTGCTCGGCGGCGCTGAAGGCCACGTGCACGCGCCGGAAGACGACCTTGTTCTGGTTTTTTCGGACCCAGTCGGCCAGCGCCGGCTCGAACGCGTGGCAGTGCGGACAGGCGTACGAAAAGAATTCGGTGACTTCGACCTTTTTACCGGCGTCGGTGTTCTGGACGTTGGGCAGGACGCGGTATTGCTTGCCCTCGACGGGAGCGTCGGCGGCGGACGCGCTTGCGGCAACGCCCAGGGTCAGGGCAAACAACAGCTTCTGGATCAAACGCATGGTGGGTCTCCGTGGTTACTTCTGGTTTTTGACAATGGCGACATCGATGCCGCTGTCGATCAGTTTGGCGCGCGCCTTGTTCATCGCTTCCACCTGCGGGAAGGGGCCGACCCGGACCCGGTGCAGCACGCCGCTCTCGTTGGGCTTTTCGCTGATCGACGCTTCAAAGCCGAGCAGCGCGAGCTTGGCGCGCGTGTTTTCGGCGTCGTCGATTTCGCGGAAGGCGCCGGCCTGCAGGTAGTACGTCACCTTTTCGTCGCCCGTGTCGGGCGCCACCGGCTTGGGCTGGATGTTGGCCGCCTCGGACGGCTTGGACTCCGGCGCCATCTTGGCTTCGGTCGCAGGTTTAGCTTCAGGCGCAGGTTTGGCCTCGGCCAGCTTGGCGTCGGCCGTCTTGGCCGGCGCTGCCGCCGCCGGAGGATCCATTTTCTTGACCGCCTCGCCCAGCGGATCATCCTGCTTCTGCTTGTCCGCCACTTCCTTGTTGGCCTGGCGCGCCGCTTCCTTGTTGCCGTACATTGGCTTGTTCGGGTCCGCGATCTGGTCCGGACTCGGGTCGGCCATCTTGCCCGCCTTGCCGGATTTGTCGGTGAACGGCGTGCCGCCCTTGGTGATCAGGAGCGCGACGGCCACGGCGATGACCAGGCCCACGATCAGGCCGATGATGACGCCGGTGAGCGTATTGCCGCGCTGGCGGAAAAGGGTGGTGGAAGCGAATGTCATGGAAGTCTTTTAATAAGCGACGATTACATCTGGGTTGGCAGTGACGGGACGGCTTTACATC
The DNA here is from genome assembly GCF_049897805.1 of Massilia sp. TWP1-3-3. Classification (NCBI taxonomy): domain Bacteria; kingdom Pseudomonadati; phylum Pseudomonadota; class Betaproteobacteria; order Burkholderiales; family Oxalobacteraceae; genus Massilia; species Massilia sp. TWP1-3-3. The sequence goes on along the minus strand of NZ_JAFCWX010000014.1, from coordinate 104,325 downwards.
TGGACCGGCGCCGAGACGCCGATCAAGGCCAGGCCATTGCGCAGCACCTGGCGCGTGGCATGCATCAAGGCCAGGCGCGCCATCTTGAGCGTGGCGTCGTCGACCAGCACGCGCTCGGCAAAATAAAAGCTGTGCAGGTTGGCGGCCAAGTCGCGCAGGTAGAACGCGATCTGGTGCGGGCCAAGTTCGCTCTGCGCGCGCGCGAGCACTTCCGGGTAGCTCGCCAGCGTGGCCAGCAGCGTCAGTTCGGTGGGCGCGGTCAAGGGCGACAGGTCGGCCGTAGCCAGCGCGGCTTCGTCGCCGGTGAACTGCTCGAGCATGCGGCAAATGCGCGCATGGGCGTACTGCACGTAATACACGGGGTTTTCATCGGACGTCTTGAGGGCGACGTCGACGTCGAACACGAATTCGGTGTCGGCCTTGCGCGAAATAAGGAAAAAGCGCACCGCGTCGCGCCCCTTGGCGATGTTGCCGTCGCCGGACCATTCGATCAGGTCGCGCACCGTCACGTACGAGCCGGCGCGCTTGGAGATTTTCACTTCGGCGCCGTCCTTCATGACGGTGACCATTTTATGCAACACGTAGTCCGGGAAGCCCTGCGGGATGCCCTGGTCAAGCGCCTGCAGGCCGGCGCGCACGCGCGCGATCGTCCCGTGATGGTCGCTGCCCTGGATGTTGATGGCCTGGCCGAAGCCGCGCTGCCACTTGACGAGGTGATACGCCACGTCCGGCACAAAATAGGTGTAGCCGCCTTCGGACTTGCGCATCACGCGGTCCTTGTCGTCGCCAAAGTCGGTGGTGCGCAGCCACAGCGCGCCATCCTGCTCGTACGTCTTGCCGGACTTGATCAGCGCCTCGACCGCCTGCTCGACCTTGCCGTCTGCGTACAACGACGACTCGAGATAGTAGTTGTCGAACTTGACGCCGAATGCGAGCAAGTCGATGTCCTGCTCGTTGCGCAGGTAGGTGACGGCGAACGGGCGGATCGAATCGAGGTCGTCTGCATTGCCGCTGCCGGTGACGGGCGCGCTGTCGCTGGCCGACACGGTCTTGCCGGCCATGAAGTCGGCTGCGATATCGGCGATGTAGTCGCCGTTGTAGGCAGCTTCAGGCCACTGCGCGTCGCCCGGCTTGAAGCCCTTGGCGCGCGCCTGCACCGAAGCTGCCAGGGTGGCAATCTGCACGCCGGCGTCGTTATAGTAAAACTCGCGCGTGACGTCAAAGCCTTGCGAGTCGAACAGGCTGGACAAGGCGTCGCCGAGGGCGGCCTGGCGGCCATGGCCCACGTGCAGGGGGCCGGTCGGGTTGGCCGAGACGAATTCGAGGATGACTTTTTTGCCGGCGCCGGCTGTGCTGCGACCGAAAGCGGCTTTCTGGTCCAAAATGGCCTTGACCACCGCCTGCTTGCTCGACGCCGCCACGCGCAGGTTGATGAAGCCGGGGCCGGCGATGTCGGCGCTTTCGACCAGGGCCTTGCCGGCCGGGTTCTCGAGCAGGGCGGCGACGATTTTCTGGGCCAGCTCGCGCGGGTTCATCTTGAGCTGCTTGGCCAGCTGCATGGCGATATTGCAGGCGACGTCGCCGTGCGAGGCGTCGCGCGGGCGTTCCAGCACGACGTTGGCGGTAATGTGCGTTCCCCCGGCCCCTTCCAGAATGGGGGCGAGGGCGTCCTGGAACAGGGCGACGATTTCTTGTTTTTGCGAGGCGAGCATGTGCGGTGTTCTATAGAGTGAAAGAGCGGTGGCCGGGCCACAGGCATAGTTGGGTCCAATTATACTGGTTTGGGCAGGGGCTGAGCAGTGTTGGCGCGGGGTCGGACCCCGGTGTTTCTTTTAGGGGGTCTGAGCCCGGTTCGACGGCGGCGCCGGCAGCCTGCCCTAAGTCCCCGCCGCACCCGGGTCAGACATGCCTGTGTCCAGCCGACCGCGATGCGGTGTTGTTTTATCAGCCACCCGAGCGTGCTTAAGCCTCGCGCAAGTCTAACCCGGTACAATTGCGTCTTTATAAAGCATCAAGATCGCCACTGCCATGACCAACAAGCGCCCGACGCTCTCCATCAAGCCCGCCGCGGCCAAGCCGGCTGCGCCCCGCGTTCGCGCCAGCTACGAAGTCAAGCCGGTGCTGCAGCCGGGCTACCGGCCCAACCTGAAGCCCGATTCGCTGGCGCTGGCCCTGCTGGGCGCGGCCAACGCGGTGGCCCAGGTGCGCGGCGGCGCGGCCTTGCCGCAGGCGCTGCTGACCGCCTTTGGCGTCACCAATGCCACGCCGCAGACCCGCGGCGCGATCCAGGACATCGCGTACCGCACCATGCGCCAGCTCGGGCGCAGCGAAGCGCTGCTCGGCCTGATGACGTCCAAGGCGCCGGAGCCGGCCATGCTCGCCGCGCTGCTGTGCTGCGCCATCTCGCTGATCGACTCGCCCGAGGGCGCCGCCGCCCCGTATGAAGAATTTACCGTCGTCGACCAGGCCGTCACCGTCGCCACCTCGCATCCCGACATGGCGCACGCCAAGGGCATGGTCAACGCCGTGCTGCGCCGCTTCCTGCGCGAACGCGCCGAGCTGGTCACGCAGGTATTGACGCAGCCGGTGGCGCAGTATAACTACCCGCAGTGGTGGATCGACGCCGCCAAGGCCGCCTATCCGAGCGCCTGGCAAGCCATCCTCGCGGCCGGCAACGCGCAGCCGCCGCTCACCTTGCGCGTGAATGTCCGCAAGACGAGCGTGCCCGCGTACCTGCAACTGCTGCAGGACGCCGGCATTGGCGCCACCCAGATCGGCCCGTCCGCCGTGCGACTTGACAAGGCGATCGGCGTGGCCGCCATTCCCGGTTTCGACCAGGGTTTGAGCTCGGTGCAGGACGCCGGCGCCCAGCTGGCCGCAACGCTGCTCGACCTGCACAAGGGCATGCGCGTGCTCGACGCCTGCGCCGCGCCCGGCGGCAAGACGTGCCACATCCTGGAGCTGGCCGAGGTCGACGTCACCGCCATCGATTCGGACCCCAAGCGATTGGTGCGGGTCGAGGAAAACCTTGAACGCCTGGGTTTGAGCGCCACCCTGAAGGCCTTTGAAGCGCAAACCACAGTATGGTGGGACGGCCAGCAGTACGACCGCATCCTGGCCGACGTGCCGTGCACGGCCTCGGGCATCGTGCGGCGCCACCCCGACATCCGCTGGCTGCGGCGCAAGGGCGACACGCTCCAACTTGCAACACTTTCGGCCAAAATTCTCGACAATCTTTGGCAGATGCTGCGCCCGAATGGTAAATTGCTGTTCGTGACTTGCTCGATCTGGCCCCAGGAATCGGAGGCACAGGCGGCCGCTTTCGCGGTGCGCCACAATGCAACGCGCCTGGACGCGCCAGGCCAACTGCTTCCAGAGGGCAGTGCCAGTGCCGATCACGACGGTTTGTTCTACGCCCTGTTTCAGAAAAACGCGGCGTAACCGGTCTTCCGACAATGCGATCGACTTTTAAGGCTCTGGCTCACCTGTGATCTCACGCTTTCTCCGACTCCTTGCCTGCCAGCTGCTGCTGGTGTTTGCGTGCGCGCAGGCGCAGGCGGCGGACGGCATCGATATCACGCGCGCCAACATCGAGCTGTCCGAGGAAGGTTACCGGCTCTCGTCGGTGTATGCGTTCGAGCTCAATCACGGCCTGGAAGACGCGATCCAGCATGGCGTGTCGCTGTACTTCACCACCGAAGTGGAACTGACGCGCCCGCGCTGGTACTGGTATGACGAGCAGGCGGTCGACAAGCGTCAGACCACGCGCATCCACTACGACATCCTCACGCGTCAATACCAGGTCTCGGTACTGGGCAGCATGCAGCAAAGCTTCGCCACGCTCGAAGACGCGATGGTGCTGGTGCGCCGGCCGCCGCGCTGGATGGTGGCCCCGCGCGGGGCGCTTAAACCCGGCGAGACGTACGACGTCACGCTGCGCATGTTCATGGACCGCGAACGCCTGCCCAAGCCGATCCAGGTCAATGCCTCGAGCAATTCGCAGTGGCGCCTGGAGTCGCGCGATAAAAAGTTCCAGTACAAGGCCGAATAAGCCGTGAGCCAAGCCCTGCGCTACGCATTCATCGTCGGCGGCGCCATTGTCAGCATTTTGCTGTTCCTGCTGGCCACCGCGTCCTCCAATTCCGGATTTTTCGACCGCTATTATTCCTGGCTGCTGGGCCTCAACGCCGCCATTGCCGGCGCGCTGCTGCTGTTCGTGGTGGTGGCGCTGGCGCGTCTTTACGCTCGCTACAAGAGCGGCAAGTTCGGCTCGCGCCTGATGACGCGCCTGGTGCTGCTGTTCGCCGGCATCGGCATCTTGCCGGGGCTGGTGATCTTTCTGGTGTCGGTGCAGTTCGTCTCCCATTCGATCGATTCCTGGTTCAACGTCAAGATCGAGGCGGCGCTCGAATCGGGCGTGAACCTGGGCTTGGCCGCGCTCGACCAGTCGCTCGGCGAACTGGGCGCCAGCGCCGAAATCACCGCCACCACGCTGGCCGGCCAGGACCGCCCCAGCACCCAGGATATCCTGACCCGCCTGATCGGCGAGCGCGACGGCATGATCAGCGCCATGATCATCGGCGTGGACGGCAAGGTGGTGCAAAGCGCGGCGGCCAACCGGCGCCTGTCGCTGGCGCCCGACACGCCGACCGCGCCCATGCTGCTGCAGGCCGTGATGCCGGGCGGGTATGCGCGCACCGAAGGGGCCGACCGCGATTTCAAGGACGACAGCCCGGCGCTCGCCAATCAAGGCGCGGACGCTTCTCCCGGTCTGCGCCAGCGCGTGGTGCTGGCCATTCCCGAGCCGCCCGGCGCCCAGCCGCGCTTTTTGCAGGTGATCCAGTCGGTGCCGGCCAACCTGGCCACCAACGCCCAGGTGCTCTCGACCGCCTACACCGAATACCAGGAACGCTTTGTCGCGCGCGTGGGTTTACGCCGTATGTACATCGAAACGCTGACGCTCACGCTGCTGCTTGCCATTTTTGGCGCCGTGGCGAGTGCCTTTGTGATTGCCGGGAACCTGGCCCAGCCGCTGCTGGTGCTGGCCGAGGGCACGCGCGCGGTGGCCGAAGGCGACTTGTCGCCGCGCCCGATCGTGGCCACGTCCGACGAACTGGGCACCCTCACGCAATCGTTCAACACCATGACCGGCCAGCTGTTCGAGGCCCGCAGTTCGGTCGAGCGCAACCGCGCCGCGCTGCAAAGCGCCAAGGCCCACCTTGAATCGGTGCTTGAAAATATGTCGGCCGGCGTGATTGTGCTGGACGCCGAATTTAACGTCGTCACCTCGAACGAGGCGGTCGAACGCATCTTGCAGCACAACGTGGCCCGTCACATCGGCCAGAGTCTTTCCAGCATCGAGGGCATGGACGCCTTTGCCGCGGCCGTCACGCGCGCCTTTTCGGCCCAAAGCGCGTCGGCCGCGGGCGGTGCGCGCAAGGTGGGGCACTGGCAGCAGGAACTGGAAATTCCGCGCCGGCTGGGCAGCGGAGAAGACCACGACATCACGCTGCTGGCGCGCGGCTCGCGTCTGCCGGTGCGCGCCGGCAGCGGCTTTATCGTCGTGTTCGACGATATTTCGGACGTGATCTCGGCCCAGCGTTCGATTGCCTGGGGCGAGGTGGCGCGCCGCCTGGCCCACGAAATCAAGAATCCCCTCACGCCGATCCAGCTGTCGGCCGAACGGATGCAGATGAAGCTCGAATCGCGCCTGGAGGGAAAGGACCGCGACTTGCTCAACCGCGGCACCACGACCATCGTCAACCAGGTCGACGCCATGAAGCGCATGGTTGACGACTTCCGCGACTACGCCAAGGCGCCGCCGGCAGTGCTGCAAAAGCTCGACCTGAACGCACTGATCGAAGATATTTTGCACATGTACCTGGCCGGCGACGGCAGCGACATCATCCACCCGGCGCTCGCGTCCGGCCTGCCGGCGGTGATGGGCGACCCGACCCAGCTGCGCCAGGTGATCCACAACCTGCTGCAAAATGCGCAGGATGCGATGAACGACCGCGGCCCGGATGCGCCGCCGGCGCACATCGACGTCACTACCGAGGCGATCCACTTTCGCAGCGCCGACGGCACCGCCGGCACTGCGGTGCGGCTGGCGATCGTCGACAACGGCCCTGGTTTCGCGCCCAAGATCCTGTCGCGCGCGTTCGAGCCGTACGTCACCTCCAAGGCGCGCGGCACCGGGCTGGGCTTGCCGATGGTGAAGAAAATCATTGACGAACATGGCGGGCGGATCGAGATCGCCAATCGCGCGGACGGAACTGGCGCATCGGTCTTGATTTTGCTGTTAAAGTTATGCACGGATAGTGTATTGGCTTAAGGCTGAATTCACGCATAGAATACGGCTCACCGGCATGCGCTGCATGCCGGGCAACCCGGCCAACCAGGAAGGCATATATAGATGGCGAACATTCTCGTAGTTGATGATGAAATGGGCATCCGCGAGTTACTCTCGGAGATCCTGGGCGATGAAGGCCATGCGATCACGCTGGCCGAAAACGCCCAGCAGGCGCGCGATGCGCGCGCGGCCGGGGCTCCCGACCTGGTGCTGCTCGATATCTGGATGCCCGACACCGACGGCGTTACGCTGCTCAAGGAGTGGCAGCGCGACGGTTTGCTGACCATGCCGGTCATCATGATGTCCGGCCACGCCACCATCGACACCGCCGTTGAAGCGACTCGCATCGGCGCGCTCAACTTCCTGGAAAAACCGATTGCCTTGCAAAAGTTGCTCAAGGCGGTACAGCAAGGCTTGACGCGCGCCCAGGAAGCGGTGCGCGCCCCGGCCATCGCGCCGCGCCCCATGCTCGCGCCCCAGCCGGAAGAAAACATCAGTAGCGGCGCGACCATGTTTTCGACCCAGCCACCGCAGTCGAGCGTGCCGGTGCGCATCGGCGGCATGCCGGCCGGCGAAGGCCATGGCTTTTCGCTCAGTTTCGACTTGCCGCTGCGCGAAGCGCGCGACGCGTTCGAACGCATGTATTTTGAACATCACCTGGGCCGCGAAGGCGGCAGCATGACGCGCGTGGCTGAAAAAACGGGCCTGGAACGCACCCACCTGTACCGCAAGCTCAAGCAGCTCGGCGTGGAGCCGGGCAAGCTTGCCAAAAAAGGGGGATGAACCCTCAACTGCCGTTGGCCCGGGTGCGCGCCACGCTGGTACCCGGCGCCACGGCGGCGCTGCGCGAAGCGGCGATCGCCGCCAGCGTGCCTGCCGGGCAGCGCTGCGCCGTCATCCTCGAGGGCTTGCCTGACGGGCATGCCGTTCTTTCTCCTACCTCCCTCCTCGATGTGCACAGAATTGCGCCCGCTTGCCTTTGCTGCACCGGCAATCTCGTTTTGCGTGTAACATTAAACCGGATACTTCGTTTGCGCCCCGAAAGATTATTTGTCGGAGTAGCAAGTGTTGACCACCTTGATCAGTTGCGATCGTGGCTGCAAAACCCGCCATACGATCAGCTGTTGGAACTGACCCCGGACTTGCCAAGCACTTGAAAACGGTCCGGTTAGCCCCACCTTTGCTTACAAGAGCGAAGTGGAAAGTCTGATCGAGCGAAGGAGTGAGCATGAACATGATCTACAACAGCGAGCAGTACAGCGTGGTCGAATTCGGCGTCGATCATAACCTCGAGGCCCTGCGTTTCGGGGGCTATGAAATCGTCGACAAATCCGGCCGCTGCGAAGCTTTCATTTGCGGCAAGCTGGCCCAATCCTTCAGGCGCGACGTCAACAACCTGATCGCCAGCGAACCGACGATGGAAGAAATCGACGAGTTCCTTGGCTCGTATGATTCGCTGATGAGCCAGCCGGTCTTGCTGCATTAAAAGTAGTGCTGCGTAGTCAGTCTGCCTTGCAAGGCAGACTGACTACGCAGAGGCGCGGCGGCGCCGCGCCATGGTATTCTTGCGCCATGTGCCAATTACTCGGAATGAACTGCAATGTCCCTACAGACATTGTTTTTAGCTTTACCGGCTTCGCCATGCGGGGCGGGCGAACCGATACCCACCATGACGGCTGGGGCATCGCGTTTTTTGAAGGCGCCGGCGTGCGCCATTTTGTCGACCACCAGGCTGCCGTTGCATCGCCCGTCGCCGAACTGATCAAAAGCTTCCCCATCAAGTCAAAGAATGTCATTGCGCATATCCGCAAGGCAACGCAAGGCAAGGTTGCGCTGGAAAATTGCCATCCGTTCGTGCGCGAACTGTGGGGCCGCTATTGGGTGTTTGCCCACAACGGCGACTTAAAGGAGTTCGCGCCCACGCTTAACGGGCCCTTCCGCCCGGTAGGCAGTACGGACAGCGAGCAAGCTTTTTGCTTCCTGCTGCAAGAGTTGCGCTCCCGCTTCGGCGACCAGGCGCCTGCGCTGCCTGCGCTGCGGGCAGCGCTGGCCGAGTTGGTGCGCATCATTGCCGAGCACGGTACCTTCAACCTGATGCTATCGGACGGCTCGGCCTTGTTCGTGCACTGTTCCACCAGCCTGCACTATGTCGTGCGCCAATATCCTTTCGTCACCGCTAAATTGTCGGACGAAGATGTGACGGTTGATTTTTCACAAGTAACGACGCCTCAGGACCGGGTGGCGATCATCGTGACCGAACCGCTGACGACCAACGAGACGTGGACCAAGTTTGCTCCCGGCGAAATGAAAGTATTCGTCGACGGCTTGCCTGTGTGAAGCTGATAGCAAAATAGTCACAAATGCCACGGTTTCGGGTACATTAGCACTCTTGTTACTTGTCAACAGGGATGCCGATGAACGACCCGACCTTGAGCGCTCCCGCGCGTGACTTTTATCTGGCGCGCCAACCGATCCTGGACCGCAAGCAAGCCTTGTTTGGCTATGAACTGCTGTTTCGCAGCACGGCCGCCGGCCCCGCCAATGTCGACACTGCCATCGCCGCCACCGCCAGTGTGATCGCCCACGCCGCCCAGCTCGGGCTGGAACGGGTGATCGGCGACGCCCTGGGCTTCATCCATGTCGACGCCGAAGTGATCATGAGCGACATTTTCGTGTTCATGCCGCGCGAAAAAGTGGTGCTTGAAATCATGGACAGCCTGCCGGTGACACCGCCCGTGCTGGCGCGCATCACTGAGCTGATGCACCATGGTTTTCGCTTCGCGCTCGGCGACGTGGTGCGCGATTCGCCTGACCTGCAAAAGCTGCTGCTCTTCATCGATTTCATCAAGCTCGACCTGCGCGACATTGCCGCCGCCGATGTGGCGCGCCTGGCCGCGCTGTTCAAGCAGGGCAAGAAGAAGCTGCTGGCCGAAAAAGTGGAAACGCGGGACGATTACACCGCCTGCCTGGGCCTGGGCTTCGATTATTTCCAGGGTTTTTATTTCGCCACACCCGCCATCATTCGCGGGCGCAAGCTCTCGCCGTCGCAGCTGGCGGTGATCGAACTGATGGCGCTGGTGACGTCCGACGCCGACAACGTCGCCATCGAGCGCGCCGTCAAGCGCGACGTAACGCTGGGACTGAATTTGCTGCGACTGGTCAATTCGGCCGCGATCGGGGCGCGCTACCGCATCGATTCGCTCAGCCAGGCCATCAACGTCCTGGGGCGGCGCCAATTGCAGCGCTGGCTGCAGATCATGCTGTACGCCGAACCGGCGCGCGCCGGCGCCGGCATGACGCCGCTGCTGGCGCTGGCCAGCACGCGCGCTCGCATGCTCGAATTGCTGGCGCAGCGCCTGCGCCCGGGGCAGCGCAGCGTGGCCGATGTCGCTTTCACGGTCGGCATCATGTCGCTGATGGACACGCTGTTCGGGATCGACATGCAAGAGATCCTGGCGCAGATCCCCGTGATCGACGAAGTGGCCGACGCGCTGCTGCGGCGCAGCGGCTTTTTCGGCGAACTGCTGCACCTGGCCGAATGCATCGAGCGCATGGAAGAAAAAGACAGCCTGGTGGCGCCGGCCTTGCGCCAGCTCGCGCTGTCAACCGACGCGCTGGTCGAACTCGAAGTGGCCGCCTTTGAATGGACTGACAACGTTGTACGCTTTGCCATCTGACTTTTTTTGATCGGACCTTTGCATGACCCTTTTACTCAATGTGTGCGGTTTGTCCAAGTTGTACGGGGAGCGGCGCGCCGTCGACGGCGTCTCGTTCCAGGTGCAGTCGGGCCAGACGGTCGGCTTGATCGGCCCGAATGGCGCCGGCAAGTCGACTACGGTGGGCATCGTGTGCGGCTTGCTGCGCGCCGATGCCGGCAGTGTAGAACTCGATGGCGTGGCGATCGGCGCGGGCGCGTCGGACGTCAAGCGCAAGATCGGTTTTGTGCCGCAGGACCTGGCCCTGTACGAGGATTTGTCGGCGCGTGAAAACCTGCGCCTGTTCGCCGCCCTGTATGGCATCAAGGGCGCGCAGATGACGGCGCGCTGCGACGAGGTGCTCTCGCTGGTCAACTTAAGTGACCGCGCGGGCGACAAGCCATCCACCTTTTCGGGCGGGATGAAGCGGCGCCTGAACATCGCCGCCGCGCTGATGCACGACCCGCAATTGCTGATCCTTGACGAGCCGACCGTGGGCGTGGATCCGCAAAGCCGCAACGCGATTTTCGACACGCTGGAAAAGCTCAAGGCGATGGGCCGGTCGCTGATCTACACCAGCCACTACATGGAAGAAGTGGAGCGCCTGGCCGACCATATCGTCATCATCGATCATGGCAAGGTGCTGGCCGACGAGAGCCCGGAAGCGCTGTACCGGCGCCTGCCGTCGCAGGCGGCGCTGAGAATCGAGCTGGCCGATGGCGCGCCTAAGGCGCTGGTCGACGCCCTGGCGGCGCTGCCGGGCGTCACAAGCGTGCATGCCGGGCCGGGCGGACTCGACATCGCGCTGGCCACCGGCGCTGACGCGCTGAGCGTCATGGCGTGGCTGCACGGGCAGGGTTGCCGCCCGCTGCACTTTGCCACCGCGCGGACCAAGCTCGAAGACATTTTCCTCAACCTGACCGGGCGCTCGCTGCGCGACTGACATGACTGCTTTTATCGCCCTGGTGCGCAAGGACCTGCTGCTGTTTTTCTCGGACCGGCGCGCGCTGCTGGTCAACCTGGTGCTGCCGATCGTGATCGCCACCTTCTTTGGCTACCTGTTCGGCGGCTCCGGAAAATCGGAGACCAGCCGGATCGAGGTCGCGCTGGTGCAGCTTGACGCCGATCCGGTGTCGGCAAAGATCGCCGCCGGCTTGAAGGGCGACGCCAGCCTGGCCGTGAGCGAGATGACGCTCGAGCAGGCGCGCAAGGAAGTGGGCAAGGGCAGGCAAAAGGCGGCCATTGTGATCCCCCGCGGTTTTGGCCAGGCGGCCGGCGCGGCGCTGTTCGGCGCCGGGGAAAAGCCGGCGATCGCGCTGCTGTACGACCCGTCGCAGCAGGCAGTGCTGGCGATGGTCAAGGGCATGCTCACGCAGCAGGTGATGCAGGTGGTCAGCGCGGAGATGTTCAATGGCCAGGCGGGGCAGGATTTCACCGGCAAGAGCATGGCCGCGCTGGACCAGCGGGACGACCCGGACAGCGTGGCGCTGAGGGAAATGCTGGGCAGCGTGAACAAATACCGGCAGCGTCCGCAAGCGGCCAGCGGCGGCGCCAAGGGTGCGCTGTCAACGCCGTTTTCGACCAGCGAAGAGCAGGTCAGTTCCGGCAGCAAGCTGGAAGGCTACAACGGCTATGCGCATTCATTTGCCGGCATGGGCGTGCAGTTCATCCTGTTTCTGGGGATCGATATCGGCATCGGGGTCCTGCTGGCGCGGCGCAGCGGCATTTTCAACCGCTTGCTGGCCGCCCCCGTCAGCCTGCAGACGGTGCTGCTGGCGCGCGCGGCGTCGGCGGCGGTGATTGCCTTGTTCTTGCTGTGTACGATCTTCGCGTTTGCGGTCGCGGTGCTGGGGGTGCGCATTAGCAATCCGGTCGGGTTTGCCGGCGTGGCGATCGCGTTTTCCGTGCTGACGGCCAGCTTCGGGCTGTTCATCGCCGCGTTCGGCAAGACGCCGGAAGCGGCGCGCGGGATTGCCGTGTTTGCCACGCTGATCATGGTGATGCTGGGCGGGGCGTGGGTGCCGTCGTTCATGTTCCCGGCGTGGGTGCAGTCGGCGGCGACGGTGGTGCCGACCAAGTGGGCCATTGACGGTTTTGATGCGATGACGTGGCGCGGGCAGGGGATGGATGCGGCGCTCATGGCGATCGGCGTGCAGCTGGCCTTTGGCGCGGTGTTCGGGCTGCTCGCGCTGTGGAAGTTCAAGCGCGAGCAGCGCGGCTGACGGGGGGCGATGCCGGTTGGAACAGCATCTCCCTGCCACATCGTCCTCGCGCACGCGGGGACCTATGGAACAGTTGCTCAGTTAAACCGTTCTATGGGTCCCCGCGTGCGCGAGGACGATGTAGGGGCGGACTGCCTGGCTGGGATCAGGACAGGTTAGGCGCCAGCCAGCGCTCAAGCACCGCCTTGTCGACGCCGCGCCGCGCCGCCATATCGTTCAACTGGTCTTCGCCGATCTTGCCGACGACGAAATACTTGGCTTCCGGATGCGCGAAATAAAAGCCGGACACGGCCGCGCCAGGGAACATGGCGAACGACTCCGTCAGTTCCATGCCGATCTCCTGCGCCTGCAGCGTCTTGAACATGTCGGCCTTGACGGTGTGCTCGGGGCAGGCCGGGTAGCCCGGCGCCGGGCGGATGCCGGCATAGCGCTCGGCGATCATGTCTTCATTGTTTAAGTCTTCACCGTGGGCGTAGCCCCACAGGTCGGTGCGCACGCGCTCGTGCATGTATTCGGCGAACGCTTCGGCCAGGCGGTCGGCCAGGGACTTCAACATGATCGACGAGTAGTCGTCGTGCGCGTCTTCGAAGCGCTTCTCGTATTTTTCGATGCCCAGGCCGGCCGTCACCGCAAACAGGCCGATGTAGTCGTTCACGCCCGACGCTTTGGGCGCGATGAAGTCGGCCAGGCACTGGTTGGGGCGCTGCACGCCGTCCACCAGCGGTTTGACGCCCTGCTGGCGCAGGCCGTAATAGGTGAACGCCACGCTGGTGCGCGATTCGTCGGTGTAGACTTCAATGTCGTCGTCGTTGACGCTGTTTGCCGGCAGCAGCGCAATGACGCCGTTGGCGCTCAGCCAGCGCCCTTCAATGACTTTTTTCAGCAACGCCTGGCCTTCGGCAAAGACCTTGCTCGCTTCAACGCCCACCACCGGATCGGTCAGGATCGCCGGGAACGGGCCGGCCAGGTCCCAGGTCTGGAAGAACGGACCCCAGTCGATGTAGCGGGCCAGCGTGGCCAGGTCGACATTCTTGAATTCGCGCCGGCCGATGAATTTCGGACGTACCGGCGCAAAGCCGAGCTTCATCTTGTTGGCGCGCGCGGCGGCCAGCGACAGGATCGGCAGCGCTTTTTTATTCGCGTGCTGCTCGCGGATGCGCACGTAATCGAGCTCGATGTCTTCGATGTACTTGTCGCGGCTCTCGGGCGTGAGCAGCGACTGGGCCACCGACACCGAGCGCGATGCGTCCGGCACGTACACCACCGGGCCTTCATAGTTGTGCGCGATCTTGACGGCGGTGTGGGCGCGGCTGGTGGTGGCCCCGCCGATCAGCAGCGGGATCTTCAGCATCCGGAAGTGCGGGTCGCGCTGCATTTCCTTGGCCACGTGCGCCATCTCTTCCAGCGACGGCGTGATCAGGCCCGACAGGCCGATCATGTCCGCGTTTTCAACCTTGGCGCGCGCCAGGATCTCGGAGCAGGGCACCATCACGCCCATGTTTACGACCTCGAAGTTGTTACACTGCAGGACCACGGAGACGATGTTCTTGCCGATGTCGTGGACGTCGCCCTTGACCGTGGCAATCACGATTTTGCCCTTCGGCTTGGCGACGATGCCGGTGCGCTTTTCCTCGAGCTGCTTTTCTTCCTCGATGAATGGAATCAGGTGCGCCACGGCCTGCTTCATCACGCGCGCCGACTTGACCACCTGCGGCAGGAACATTTTGCCCTGGCCGAACAGGTCGCCGACCACGTTCATGCCATCCATCAAGGGGCCTTCGATCACGTGGATCGGGCGCCCGCCGTTGCCCAGCAATTCCTGGCGCGCTTCTTCGGTGTCCTCCACGATCCACTGCGTGATGCCGTGCACCAGCGCGTGCGACAGGCGCTGCTGCACCGTGCCTGCGCGCCATTCGAGGTTCTGCTCCTGCTGCTTGCCGCCGGCTTTCAAGGTGCCGGCAATGTCGATCATGCGCTCGGTCGAATCGGGGCGGCGGTTCAGCACCACGTCTTCGACCCGCTCGCGCAGCTCGGGCGCGAGGTCGTCATACACGCCCATCATGCCGGCGTTGACGATCCCCATCGTCATTCCCGCCTTGACCGCGTGGTACAGGAATACGGTGTGGATCGCCTCGCGCGCCGGGTCGTTGCCGCGAAAGCTGAACGACACGTTCGACACGCCGCCCGAGATCTTCGCGTGCGGCAGGTTGTCCTTGATCCAGCGCGTGGCGTTGATGAAGTCGACCGCGTAATTGTTGTGCTCTTCGATGCCGGTGGCAATGGCAAAGATGTTTGGATCAAAAATGATGTCTTCGGGCGGAAAGCCGACCTGCTCGGTCAGCACCTTGTAGGCGCGCGCGCAGATTTCCGTCTTGCGCTCGAAGGTGTCGGCCTGGCCCTTTTCATCGAACGCCATGACGATGACGGCGGCGCCATAGCGGCGGCACAATTTGGCCTGGCGGATGAATTCTTCCTCGCCTTCCTTCATCGAGATCGAGTTGACGATCGCTTTGCCCTGAACGCACTTGAGGCCCGCCTCGATCACCGACCATTTGGACGAGTCGATCATGATGGGTACGCGCGAAATGTCCGGCTCGGAGGCGATCAGGTTCAAGAAGCGAACCATCGCCGCCTGCGAGTCGAGCATCGCCTCGTCCATGTTGATGTCGATGACCTGGGCGCCGTTTTCCACCTGCTGGCGCGCTACCGACAGCGCTTCGTCGTACTGCTCATTGAGAATCATGCGCGCGAACGCCTTGGAGCCGGTGACGTTGGTGCGCTCGCCCACGTTGACGAACAGCGAATTTTCATCGATCGTAAACGGTTCCAGGCCCGACAGGCGCTGTGCGACCAAGATGTCCGGGACCACGCGCGGCGCGGTGGCGGCCAGCATGTCGGCGATCGCCTTGATGTGTTCCGGCGTGGTGCCGCAGCAGCCGCCGGCGATGTTGACAAAGCCGCTGTCGGCAAATTCGCGCAGCAGCGACGAGGTGTCGGCCGGCAGTTCGTCAAAGCCGGTGTCGCTCATCGGGTTGGGCAGGCCGGCGTTCGGGTAGATGCAGACGAAGGTGTCGGCGATTTTCGAGAGCTCTTCGGCATAGGGGCGCATCAGCGCCGCGCCCAGCGCGCAATTCAGACCAATGGTCAGCGGTCGGGCGTGGCGCACCGAGTTCCAGAAGGCGGGCACAGTCTGGCCGGACAGGATGCGCCCCGAAGCGTCGGTGACGGTCCCGGAAATCATCAGCGGCAGGCGCTGTTGCTTCGGGTTTTCGTCGAAGTACAGGTCGATGGCGAACAGTGCCGCCTTGCAGTTGAGCGTGTCGAAAATCGTTTCGACCAGCAGGATGTCGGAGCCGCCGGCAACCAGGCCGCGCACCTGCTCATGGTAGGACGCGACGAGCTGGTCGAAGGTGACGTTGCGCGCGGCCGGGTCGTTGACGTCGGGCGAGATCGATGCCGTCTTGGGCGTGGGCCCGAGGGCGCCGCAGACGAAGCGCGGCTTGTCGGGCGTGGAGTATTTGTCGCAGGCGGCGCGCGCTAGCCTGGCCGCTTGCACGTTCATTTCAAAGGCCAGGTGGGCCATGTGGTAGTCGTCCTGCGCGATCCCGGTCGCGCCGAAGGTATTGGTTTCGATCATGTCGGCGCCGGCTGCCAGGTAGCGCTCGTGAATTTCCTGGATGATGTGCGGCTGCGTCAGCGTCAGCAGTTCGTTGTTACCCTTGACGAACAGTTCGCGCGCGCCGCTGCCGGACGGGGCGGCAAAGGTGGCGAAGCGGCCGTCGGCGCCGCCGCGATAGGCTTGCTCGTCTAGTTTGTACTGCTGGATGATGGTGCCCATCGCGCCGTCGAGGATCATGATCCGGCGCGAAAGAATGTCACGCAGCAGGGTTTCAGTCGGGGAGACGGCGGAGGTGGGGGTGTTCATCTGTGTGCTTTCTGTTGGCGAAACGGCCGGGACGGGACCGGGTCCAAAATTATACGTCAACAATGCCGAATGGATTTTGGAGGGCGCCGTTTTGTATCTTTATGTATTGCCGAACCGGTTTGATACTTTACGATACAAATCAATACGTGTGCGCAATCTCCAAGATACATATCCGTACGACAATGCTAGTGATGCGGCAACAACTGTCGATAGGAGATAAAACATGAATGATGATTTTCAAGCAACTTGGCCGGAACACACACCCATGCACACTGACACCAACACCGACACCACGGCGCGCGCGCCGAGCAGCCTTCCACTCAAGCAGATTGTGACGATCCGCCTGGATGTGGACATGCTGAACTGGTTCAAGGCGGCAGGGCCGGGGTATCAGACCCGGATCAACCAGATCTTGCGCGACCATATGGATGCGCAAAAGGCTGACAAAGGTGCTGCTGCTTAATATCAACGGTTCCATGGGTCAGCGCGTCCGCGAGGGCGTAGCAATACTGCTGGACTGGTAGCGCCAACTGTAGGGCGGAAAAGGGCAAGGCCCGCATTGCGCCAAGCGTGTCGACGGCATTTGTCGGAAAAGGGGGGCGCCGAGGCGACTTCGGCCTTTTCCGAGCGCGCCGGTCAACCCTTCTGCGACAGTCGCCTGTTGGGACCTGCCGCTTCAATCGAACATCAGTTCAGCCAGCGGGAAACCTTTAAGAAACTCGGCAGCCGGCAAGCGCTTGCCGCCGGGTTTTTGCAGTTCCGTCAGGCGCAGCGTGCCGGTCTTGCATGCAATCACAATGCCGTGCTGTGCATCGGCGGCCAACACTTGCCCCGGCAGCGCATCGCTGCCCGCTTCCAACGCCTGCGCCCCCCAGATCTTGATCGTCACGCCGTTGACCTCGGCATGTGCGCCGGGAAACGGGTTGAACGCGCGTATCTTGCGGCACAGCTCCAGAGCCGGACGATCAAAATCGAGCTTGGCTTCATCCTTGCTAATCTTGGCCGCGTAGGTCACGCCGGCTTCCGGCTGCGGCACGGCAAGCAGCTTGCCCTGGCCGATCAGTTTCAATGCCTGCACAATCATGTCCGCGCCCAGCCTGGCCAGGCGGTCGTGCAGCGCCCCGGTGGTCTCGGACGCACCAATGGCCAACCGCTCCATCAGCAGCATTGGCCCGGTATCCAGGCCTTCTTCCATTTCCATGATCGTCACGCCCGTATCAACATCGCCCGCCTCAATGGCACGGTGGATGGGTGCGGCGCCGCGCCAGCGCGGCAGCAATGAACCGTGGATATTGATGCAAGGCTTGATGTCCAGCGTGCTGCGCGGCAGAATCAGGCCGTAGGCGGCCACTACCATCACATCGTAGTCGAGCGCCAGCAAGCGTTCGTGGGCGGCCTGCGCCTGCGCGGCGCGCACCGGATCCTTGCTGTCGGTGCGCAGCGACAGCGGCTGCAGCACCTCGATGCCATTGGCCAGCGCGAACTGCTTGACGGCCGACGCATGCAGCTGCAGGCCGCGCCCGGCGGGACGGTCGGGCTGGGTCAGCACGAGCGGGATCTCGAAGCCGGCCTGGTGCAGCGCCGCGAGCGCAACCGCGGCAAACTCGGGCGTGCCGGCGAAAACGACTTTCATCGGTTAATGGCGCCGGCCGGCGGCGCGCAATGCTGCTTCGCGTTCGATGCCGCGCTCTTCCTTGAGCATCTTGGCCTTGATCCGGTTGCGCTTGAGCGGTGACAGGTATTCGACGAAGACCTTGCCCATCAAGTGGTCCATCTCGTGCTGGATGCAGACCGCCAGCAAGCCATCGGCGGACAGCTCGAACGGCTGGCCGTTCACGTCCAAGGCGCTGACCTTGACCTGCGCCGGGCGCTCCACGCCATCATAGATGCCGGGCACCGACAGGCAGCCTTCATCGTAGACCTGCTTTTCAGCACTGGCCCAGATGATCTTGGGATTGATGAACACTTGCAGCGCATCCTTGGTGTCGGTGGTGTCAACGATGATCAGTTGCTCATGCACATCAACCTGGCTGGCGGCGAGCCCGACGCCGGGGGCGTCATACATGGTTTCGGCCATGTCGGCGACCAGCTTGTTGATCCGCTCGCCAAATTCGGTAACCGGTTTGGCAACCTTGTGCAAGCGTGCATCCGGGTAGCGGAGAATATTCAGAATTGCCATAGGTGTAATAAGTTCGATAACTGTTCGGTGATTGATTCGTCAGCAACTGCGCTTAAGATGCCGCAATACAACAAAAACGCAACACGTCCGGAGGGGGCCAGATCGCGGTTTTTCTTGCTACTTCAAGGATTTATGTGCAGAATTTGATCCAGTTCGGCAAGCTTTGTCCCCAGAAACGTCGATAGGGTAGCGATAAATCCTGCTCTTTCTTGCGCTATGGCTGGCAAAGGTTATGAGTCCAGCTAGCAATTCCGTGTTAATGCCGCACTTAACGGACATCTCAATGAAAAATTTTAGCACAGTCAGCGCCCGCATAGCAGTTGCAGCGCTTTTCGCAGGCGTCCTCGCCGCGCCCGCGCAGGCGGCACCAAAGTCTTGCAACTTTCGTCCCAACGCTCCCGACCAGCACCTGGTCGTCAAGGGCGATACCTTGTGGGATATTTCGGGAAAATTTCTCGAGCACGCCTGGTGCTGGCCCCAGGTATGGGGCCTGAACAAGGAGCAGATCAAGAATCCGCACTGGATCTATCCGGGCCAGATTGTCTACTTCGACCGCGCCACCGGGCGCCTGTCGCTCAACCGTCCGGGTTCGGACGGCTCCGGCGGCGCTACCGGCACCCTGCGCCTGTCGCCCCAGGTGCGCACCGAAGGGCTGGGCATCGACGCCATCGCATCGATCCCGTCGGACATCATCGACCCCTTCCTGTCGCAGCCGCTGATCGTCGGCGTCAATGAACTGGCCACGCAGCCGCGCATCGTTGCTGGCGTCGAAGGACACTTTTACCTGGGCAAGGACGATAAAGTCTATGTTCGCGGCAACCTGAAAGGCGGCAGCTCGTTCCAGGTGTTCCGTCCCGGAACGCCTTTGAAAGATCCGGAAACCGGCAAGTTGCTCGCCTACGAGGCGGTCTACCTGGGCACGGCCAAGCTGCAAAGCGAAGCGAAGCCGCCAGCCGACGTGCACACTTTCACGATCGCCAGTTCCAAGATGGAAATGGGGGTCGGGGACCAACTCGTGCTCGCGCCCCCTACGGCAATTCGCAACTATGTGCCGCATCAGCCTGACCGCGCCATCAATGCGCGCGTACTGGGCATTTATTCCGGTGTGACGTATGCGGGACAAAACCAGGTGGTCAGCGTTAATCGCGGTTCGGTTGACGGACTCGATGTGGGCGCCGTCCTGCAGCTCTACAATCTTGGCAGAACCGTGAAGGATCCGACCATCAAGGCCGGCATGATGGGCCAGTCGGCCATGGTCAAGCTGCCGGACGAAGAATCGGGCACTTTGTTTATTTTCCGCGTGTTCAAGAACATCTCGTATGGTCTGATCATGCAAGTGACGACGCCGGTTGAAGTCGGCGACGTGGCTAAATCACCGGAGTAATATCGCCGTGCAAGACACGGATCCCGCCCCTCCACTTGACCAGGCCGCAAGCCTGGCCGCCTGGATACGCCTGGAGCTAACCCCGGGCGTAGGGCGGGTCACGGTACATTGCCTGCTCGAGCGCTTGCGCACGCCGCAGGCGATTTTTTCGGCCGGCTACCACGTGCTGGCCGGGCTGGTTTCTTCCGCCCGGGCGCGCGTCTTGTCCGAACCACCCTCCCAACTAGTCGCACAGCGCATCGATGCCGCGCTGACCTGGCTTGACGCACCCGGGCGCCACTTGCTCACGCCCGACGATGCGGCCTATCCCGGCTTGTTGCGGCATATTCCCGATCCTCCCTTTTTGCTGTACGCCATTGGCCGCACCGAACTGCTGGCCGGTCCCGCCGTGGCCATGGTCGGCAGCCGCAATGCGAGCGTGCAAGGCTTGTCCAATGCGGGCAACTTCGGCCATGCGCTCAGCGAAGCGGGCCTGACCATCGTCTCGGGCATGGCGCTGGGCATCGACGCGGCCGCGCACGAGGGCGGCTTGCGCGGCGTCGGCTCGACGGTGGCGGTGATCGGGACCGGGGCCGACCGCATCTACCCGCGCCGCAACGAGCGCTTGGCGCGCCGCATTGCGGAAGAGGGTTGCATCATTAGTGAGTACTCACTTGGCACGCCGCCCGCGTCCGCCAACTTCCCGCGCCGCAACCGCATCATCAGCGGCTTGTCGTGCGCGGTGCTGGTGGTGGAGGCTGCCGCCGGGTCGGGTTCGCTCATCACGGCGCGCATGGCGCTCGAGCAGGGGCGCGACGTGTTCGCCATTCCCGGCTCGATCCACTCGGCGCTGGCCAAAGGCTGCCACAAGCTGATCAAGGAAGGCGCGAAACTGGTCGAATCGGTGGGGGACTTGCTCACGGAACTGTGCCTCTCACCAATGGCTGAACCGAGCGCGGAGACGGCGCCCGGCTATTGCGGGGCCGCGCACGCCTTGCTCGAAGCGATGGGGCACGGACCGGTGAACACCGACGCGCTCGCCGCGCTGACGCAGACGGCGCCCGCTTTTCTGGCCGGCCAGTTATTGACGCTGGAGCTTGCCGGTCACATTGAACGCTTGCCGGGTGGATTATTCCAGCGCATCAATCGCTGAAGCCATCAATGCTTGCCCGCCGGTTTCTCCCGCAGAGCTAAAACGCCAGTGTCAGAGCGCCACGGTGAGCATGGTCGGGGATTGGTACATTTCCTGCGTCATCAAGTCTACACCGCAGGGCAAGCTTTCGATCCAGTCGAGAAAGCGCGCGATCATGGCCCGTCCCTTGAAGGGTGCGCCGTGCTGTGGCACGATCCATTCGGGGTCGAGCTTGCGCACCATGTTGACCCAATAGCGGCATACCTTGTTGGACACCATATAGCGCGAATGGAAGCCGCGCATGTACGGCAAGTGCTGATCGAAGTCTTGCACCGGCTGGGTCGAGAGCGAGGCCGGCAGCATGGAGGCGCCCATGTCGCCGGAAAACAGAATTTTGCTGACGTCGTCGTAAAACTGGAAATTGCCTTCCGCGTGAAGGAAGTGCGCGGGGAGAATCTGAAAGGTTGCACCCCCGAATGGAAGCAGGGTGCCTTCATCGGGCATGGCGATGATGCGGCCTTCGGTTTTTCCCTGGGCGCAAAAATGGGGCACGAAACGCGACCAAATTTCGGAAATCAGCAACTTGGTCTCGGAACCATTCAACCAGCGAGGCAAGGAAGCGATGATATCGGGGTCGGCATGCGAGGCGAATACATACTTGAGCTGCTTTGGCGGAAAGAATTTGCTCATCGCCAAAAACAGCTCGTTATAAGTAAGGATGCCTCCCGGGTCGAGCAAGATGCCGTTACCTTCGCGGACAATCAGGAACTGGTTGGACTGGACCGATTCGCCCTCGGAAGCCTCCACAAGATCGGAAAACATCAGGCAGATATGTTCTCCATTGTTGAAAAGTTCGATTGCCATGAATGTCCCTACAATTAAAATGGGTTTATCGTAGCATATTGATTTTTGGCAACGGAGGTTTCTGCTGGCGCGCATGGTTTTCCGCACCCTCAGCTTTCGCCACGCGCGCGCGCGTCCGCCTGGATGGTTCGCACCGTCAATCCCCGGGCGGAACCGTGCGCCACTTGTGCAGGACCGAGCTTAGCTGATAGAGTAGCGCCATGTTCGATATCCTTGTGTATCTTTACGAGACCTACTACCGTCCGGACGCCTGTCCCGAGCCGGAAGCGCTTGCTCGTAAATTGTCGGCGGTGGGTTTTGACGACGTTGAAATCTCCGAAGCCATCGTCTGGCTCAACGACCTGACCGAAATGGCCGGCGCCGAACCGAGCGCCGCGTTTTCGTCCTCCGGCACCCGGTTTTACGTCGAGTCCGAGTACGACGCGCTCGGTACGCCAGCTATCGGCTTCATCCAGTTCCTCGAAAGCGCCAGCGTGCTCTCGCCCGTGCAGCGCGAAATTGTCATCGAGCGCGCGCTGGCGCTGGAAGAGTCGCCCGTGGGCCTGGGCAAGCTCAAGATCATTGTCTTGATGCTGCTCTGGAGCCAGGGAAAAGAGCCGGACGCACTGATGTTCGATGACTTGTTCGGCTCCGACGACGAGCAAACGCCGCGCCTGCTGCACTAAAATTTTCCGCTCGCACCTGTCTATACAACACCGCGCGTCACTTTGCGCCGGTTTCTGGCCGCCCGCGTGCACAGTCCTCTTGCAGATTGCCCGGCAACCCGCTTATCATTGGCCGCGGCCGGATTGTTACAATTCGTGTATCAACAACCAGAAAATGCCGGTGGCTGCGGACATGCATGTATGATGCGCGAGCCGAACCCCTATAAAGTACGCTGAGAAACCATATGACAAAAACCCTCATCATCGCCGAGAAGCCCTCCGTCGCGAACGATATCGCCAAGACGCTGGGCGGCTTCACCAAGCACGATGAGTACTTCGAGTCCGACCAATACGTGCTCTCGTCGGCGGTCGGCCACTTGCTCGAGATCGCGGTGCCCGAGGAACATGACGTCAAGCGCGGCAAATGGAGCTTTGCGCATCTGCCGATGATTCCGCCGTACTTCGCGCTCAACCCGATCGCCAAGACCGAAGCGCGCCTGAAGGTGCTCAACCGGCTGATCAAGCGCAAGGACGTCACGCAGCTGATCAACGCATGCGACGCCGGGCGCGAGGGTGAACTGATTTTCCGCCTGATCCAGCAAAACGCGAAAGCCAAGCAACCGGTTCAACGCCTGTGGCTGCAGTCGATGACGCCAACCTCGATCCGCGAAGGCTTCACCAAGCTGCGCTCGGACGCCGAGATGCTGCCGCTGGCCGATGCCGCGCGCTGCCGCTCCGAAGCCGACTGGCTGATCGGGATTAACGGCACGCGCGCCATGACGGCATTCAACTCGAAAGAGGGCGGCTTTTATCTGACCACCGTGGGCCGGGTGCAAACGCCCACGCTGTCGATCGTGGTCGAACGAGAAGACAAGATCAAGCGCTTCGTGTCGCGCGACTACTGGGAAGTGCGCGCCGAATTCGTGTGCGCGGCCGGCATCTACGAAGGGCGCTGGCTCGACCAGGCCTTCAAGAAGGACGAGAACGACCCTGAGCGCCGTCCCGAGCGCCTGTGGAGCCGCGCCGCAGCCGACACCATCGCCATGGCCTGCAAGGGCCGCCAGGGCGTGGTCACCGAGGAATCGAAGCCGACCACGTCGATGGCGCCGGCGCTGTTCGACTTGACCAGCCTGCAGCGCGAAGCGAACGGCCGGTTCGGCTTTTCGGCCAAGAACACGCTCGGCCTGGCGCAGGCGCTGTACGAAAAGCACAAGGTATTGACCTACCCGCGTACCGATTCGCGCCACCTGCCGGAAGACTACATCGACACCGTCAAGGAAACGATGGCCAGCCTGGCGGAAAATAATAACTACCACCAGTTCGCCAAGCAGATCACCGACAAGGGCTGGGTCAAGCCGAACAAGCGGATCTTCGACAACACCAAGATTTCGGATCACTTCGCGATCATCCCGACCACGCTCGCGCCCAAGAACCTGTCCGAGCCCGAGCAAAAGCTGTATGACCTGGTGACGCGCCGCTTCATGGCGGTGTTTTTCCCGCCGGCCGAGTTCCAGGTCACGACCCGCTTTACGGAGGTGTCGGGCCACCAGTTCAAGACCGAAGGCAAGGTCATGACCAATCCGGGCTGGCTGGCGATCTACGGCAAGGAAGCATCGACCGACAGCGACAAGGACGACAACACGGGCGGCAACCTGGTCCCCGTGGCCAAGGGCGAAAAAGTACAAACCGAAACCGTCACCGCCAATGGCCTGGTGACCAAGCCGCCTGCGCGCTACACCGAGGCGACGCTGCTGTCGGCCATGGAAGGCGCCGGCAAGCTGATTGACGACGACGAGCTGCGCGACGCGATGGCCGGCAAGGGCCTGGGCACGCCGGCCACGCGCGCGGCCATCATCGAGGGCTTGCTGGGCGAGCGCTACCTGCTGCGCGAAGGGCGCGAACTGATGCCGACCGCGAAAGCGTCGCAGCTGATGACGCTCTTGCGCGGCCTTGGCGTGAACGAACTGACGGCGCCGGAATTGACGGGCGAGTGGGAATACAAGCTCTCGCAAATGGAGAAGGGTAAAATCTCGCGCGAAGAATTCATGCGCGAGATCGCCCAGATGACCCAGATCATCGTCAAGCGCGCCAAGGAATACAACAACGACACGATCCCGGGCGATTATGCGACGCTTGCGACACCGTGTCCGAATTGCGGCGGCGTGGTCAAGGAAAACTACCGCCGTTTTGCCTGCACCAAGTGCGAATTCAACATGAGCAAGACGCCGGGTAGCCGCCAGTTCGAGATCGCCGAAGTGGAAGAACTGCTGGAAAAGCGCACCATCGGCCCGATGCAGGGGTTCCGCTCGAAGATGGGGCGTCCATTTGCCGCCATTTTGCGCATCGTGCGCGATGAAGAGATCAAGAACAGCAAGCTTGAATTCGACTTTGGCCAGAACGACGACAGCGAAGACGGCGAAGGCGTCGACTTCACCGGCCAGACGCCGCTCGGACCTTGTCCGAAGTGCGCCGCGGGCGTGTACGAGATGGGCCTGGCCTACGTGTGCGAGCACAGCGTGGCCAAGCCGAAGACGTGCGACTTCCGCAGCGGGCGCATCATCTTGCAGCAGGAGATTTTGCCGGAACAAATGGTCAAGCTGCTCAATGACGGCAAGACCGATCTGATGCCGGGGTTTGTATCGCAGCGCACGCGCCGGCCGTTCAAGGCCTTCCTGGTCAAGGGCAAGGACGGCAAGATCAGCTTCGAGTTTGAAGAGCGCAAGGCCAAGCCGGGCGCCAAGGTGAAGGCGGCGCCGGTGGCCGATCCGGAAGAAGATGGCGAGGCTGCTGCGCCGGCCAAGAAGGCGGCCGCGAAGAAGGCGCCGGCAAAGAAAGCTGCTGCAAAAAAGGCCCCGGCGAAAAAAGCTGCGGCCAAGAAGGCGCCGGCCAAGAAAGCGGCCGCAAAGTAAGCTTTGCCACCGACAAAAAAGCCGCGAACCCGTGAGGGTTGCGGCTTTTTTCATGCCCGTACATCGTCCTCGCGCACGCGGGTGTGGCTCAACGATTCACGACACTTTGACCGCACAAACATCGCGACATTTCGCAACTCGAAAACCCAAACCACATCGTCCTCGCGAACGCGGGGACCCATAGAACGGATGCCAATAGGTCGATTCGAATCAATGCGTTACAGCAAGCAGCTCGATTCAAGGGAAACACGACTCGTCAGTTCCATGGGTCCCCTCGTGCGCGAGAACGATGCAGGGGTTAAGCGAGGGTCGCGATTTCGCGCGCGATGTTGTCCTGCGCCTGCCCCGTGTACAGGTTCGAAAAGTACTGGTCCGCGTACAAGGCGTCGGCTTCCGCAATCCGATAAAAGTGATTCAGCGCGTTCTTCCTGCCCGCCTTGTAGCTCTCGTCATCCACATGGCTGTACTCCGCGCGCACCGACCTCGCGTAATTATCGTACACATCCTCCGGCTGCCCCAGAATCGCCAGATCGGCCCCCAGCATGGCGTTTTGCAGGCGGTGCGACGCCGTTTGCAGCCGTGCATGCTCGGTCACCCTGATCAGCGCCGCAATATCCTCGGCCTGCGCGCCGCTGTCCAGGCCTGCGTCCAGCCACAGCCTCGCGCTCTGCTCTTCATTCGACAAGCCATCGCGCGCGCCACCGTACACTGCGTCATGGAACCAGAATGCCTTTTTCAGCGTCGCCACGTCCTCCTGCGACGCACACGTGTTCGACGCCCAGGCGGTGATTTCGGTGAGTCCGTGAACCATGTGATCGAGGTTGTGATACGCCCGTTCCGGCGCGCCATAGGCCGTCTCGCCGGTGAGCCGCTCGAACCACTGCGCGGCCTCCGGCGCGCCGGCCGGCCACAGCTTGTCCCAGTCCTTGCGCAGCCAGTCCACGATCCAGGCGCAGTAAGCCGGCGCCGGCATGAACTGCTTGGTGGTCCAATGCCAGCCAACGGGTCCTTGCAGGCCGCGCACGAAACTGGAGCTGACCGAACCCAAGTCGCGCGGCGGCATCACGAACAGCGTCTTGGCGCCGTGCAGCACGTCGACGTTGGCTTGCTGGATCAGGTTTTCATAATCGAAGTCGGACGTGTTGCGAATGCCGCGGATCAGAAAATCAATCCCCTGGCGCTTGGCCGCACGCGCCGTGTAGTCGCCGTACACGACGACCACGCTCACGTTGGTCCAGCCCTGCGCCGCCACACTCTGCTCGACGATCTCCTTGCGCCGGGGCGCGGTGAACTGCGCTTTTTTGGCAGGGTTCTCGGACAGGAAGACGATGACTTCGTCGGCCAGTTCGCGCGCCTCCTGGATCACCCACATATGGCCATTGGTAATCGGGTCGAGTGTGCCCGAAAATGCGATTTTTCTCATAAATGGCTGCGCTGTCAGTTGAACAGGGCATCCCGGCGGGACGCCCAAGCTTCTCAGGGTAGCGAAGATCGGGCCCGCTGACAAGTTACGGCGCCTATTCCAGGTCTTGCGTCGAAAAGTAGACGGTTCCCGCCACATCGAGTCCCGGCAGTGCCTGCGCAATGGCCGCCGCCGACGGTTGCAGCAGGGCGGACTTGGCCAGCACCACCGCGCCGCCGCGCCGCCGCGCACACCCTTGCGCGCCCGGACGACCAGGACATGATCGAAGTCGGGTCGGCTGTCGATCTGCTTGACCAGGAAGCGCTGTGCGCCGTCGCCCAGCTGCAGATAGCGCGCCGCGGCCGAACGGGCGGGAGCGGCCGACAAGCGGCGAAAGTACAGCACTTTTTCCACGATAACGTCCGCGCCCGCGCCCGCGCCCGCGTACGCGACCTTGCCGCCCTGTTCAAAGTGGCCGAGCACCAGATCGGCCTTGAAACGCTGGTTCGCCCTGGCGTCCGGCGCAAACCGGTCGAGCTCGAATTTTTCCGGGTCCAGCGTCCACAATTGGATGCCTGCGTCCAGGCGCGCGCGCAGCGCCTTGTCTTGCGCCTTGTCTTGCGCCTTGTCTTGCGCCTTGTCTTGCGCCTGGTCGGCCAGGCGCAGCTGCAAGATGACCTGGTAGTCGTGCGGGGCATGGAACATCGGCAGGTGCGACGCGTACAGCGCGCCGGGGCCCCCGAACAGCAGCATGCCGTGCGAGCCGAATGACGGCCCGGCGGCGAGTGCCGCGCCGGCGGCGCACAGCAGCAGCGCGAAGGCGATCAGCTTTCTGATCATGCCTGCACCAGCAGCTTGCCGCGATGCTCGCCGGTAAACAGAGAGTTCAACGCCGCCGGGAGCTGGTCAAAACCGGCGATCACGGTTTCTTCGAATACGATCTCGCCTGCCCGGACCCACGGCGCGACGATGCGCGTCATCTCGTCCATCCGGTGCACGTAGTCGCGCGCCAGGATGCCTTGCATGGTGGCGCGTTGGTACAGCATGTGGTGCAGCAGGCGCGGGCCCATCTCGGGCGCATCGAGGCCGCCGCTGTACTGGCTGATCTGCCCGCAGATGACGATGCGCGCGCGCCGGTTGATTAGCGGGATCACGGCGTCGGTGACGATGCCGCCCACGTTATCGAAATACACGTCCACGCCGCCGGCCATGGCCTTAATGGCTGCGCCCATGGCGTCGGCGTCGCCAAAAGCCTTGTAGTCGAGCGTCCAGTCGGCGCCGAGTTTGTCGCGCAGCCAGCCGCACTTGGCCGCGCCGCCGGCAATGGCGAGCACGCGCGCGTCGTGGCGCTTGGCGAACTGCACCACCAGCGAACCGACCGCGCCGGCGGCGCCCGACACCACCACCACGTCGCCTGCGTGCGGGCGGCCGGCCTCGGTCAGCCCGAACCAGGCGGTGCGCCCCGGCATGCCGAGCACGCCGAGCGCCGTGGTGACAGGCGCCAGCGCGGGATCGAGCAGCGTCAGTTCGCCGGCGGCCACGCGCGCATGCGTTTGCCAGCCGGTATAGCTGCGCACCCAGTCGCCGGATGCAAAGCCGTCAGCGTTCGAGGCCAGTACCTGCGCCACCACGCCGCCCTGCTGCACCACGTTCAGCGGATGGGCATCGGCGTCGTAGGTCGGCTTGCCCGACTGGCCGATGCGCATGTAAGGGTCGACGCTAAAGTAGCGCGCCTCGATCAGGACCTGGCCGGCGCCCAGCGTGCTCTCGAGCGGCGCTTCGATCAGTGCATAGTGTTCGCTGCCCACGGTGGCGTCGGGACGGCGGCGATAGATCCATTGGCGGTGCATGGGTTGCATGTAGTCTCCTTTAACGAAGGTGCCATGCTACTTCCCGCGTGCGGTCGCGTAAAGCAACATATAATCATGGTTTGTGTCTCGTTTGGAAACCATGAATTTGACCGACCTGCGTATTTTTGTCAGCGCCGCGCTGCGTCCTTCGCTGGGCGCAGCTGCCGTCGACATGCATTTGACGCCGTCGGCAGTGTCCAAGGCGCTGCGCCGGCTGGAGGCTAGCCTGGACACGCCGCTGTTCGATCGCACGGCCAAGCAGTTGGTTCTCAACGACAGCGGCCAGCGCCTGCTGGCCCGGGCGCGCGCCTTGCTGGCGCTGGCCGACCAGGCCAAATCCGACGTGATGGGCGAGCGCGCGGCGCTGGCCTGCAGGCTGGGCGGGCCGGCGCTGCTGCTATGGCGCCACGGGCAGGGCGCCGCCGAAGCACTGCGCACCTGGCCTGACGCCACGCTGTCGCTGCAGGCGATGTTCGAGGATGAAGCGCTGGCGGCCCTGGCGCGCGGCGACATCAATGGCGCCATTGTGACCGGTGAAGCGATCGCCGCACGCGGGGCCGAGTGGCGTGCCGGTTGGGAGGCGACACCGTTGGGAGAGCTCAATTTGCAGCTGGTGGCCGGCAAGACGCATCCGCTGGCACGCCGCAAGAAAGGCGGGGTGGTGGAGGCGAGTAGCGCGCAGGTGCTGGAACACGACTTTGCGTGCCCGCCGCGGTCCCTGTTTTGCGGGGTGCAGCGGGGCGCCAGGTCGGACGGCTGGCGCGACGATCAACTGCCGCGCCGGATCCGCTATTGGACCGATGATCTGCAGTTGCTGCTGGGGTTTGTCCGGTCCGGCAGTGCGCTGGCGTACCTGCCGGATTTTGCGCTGGTTGAAGCTGACCTGGTGCGCATCCACGTGACCGATTGCGCGTTTCGCTGTACCGAGCAGGCGTTCCTGGTGTGGGACAGCGCCAGTGGCGCACAGTGGCAGCACGTTCTGGCGCGCACGCTCGCGTCGCCGGCTTGATTTACTCAGGGTCGTAGCGCACCTGCAGCGGCAGCGTCAGGCTGAACGCGGCCCCCTGGTCCGGCGCGCTGTCCACTTCCAGCGTCCCGCCATGCGACTCGGCCAGCTGGCGCGCGATATACAGCCCCAGTCCCAGCCCCTCGCGCACATCCTTGGTGCCGGCGCGCTCGAATGGATCAAAAATGCGCGCCTGGTCGTCCGGCGCAATGCCCACGCCCTGGTCGCGCACCACGATCTCGGCCCGTCCGTCGTTCTGCGCCAGCGTGATTCTCACCGGCTTGCTGCCGCCGTAGCGCAGCGCGTTGGTCAACAGGTTGATGATGATCTGCTCGACCCGGAATTCATCCCACACCCCTTCCACGGGCTGCGGCGCCTCCACCGCAATGGTGCCGCCGGCCGCCTCGGTGCGCTGCGCCAGGTCGCTGACGATGCGTTCGAGCAGCGCCGACAATTCAGTTTGCGCAGGCCGGATCGACAGCTTGCCGCTGCGGATACGCGAGACGTCGACCATGTCGTTGATCAGCCGGATCATGCTCTGGATCTGGCGTCCGTCGCGCGCCACCATGCGCTGCAAATTATCGGCGCTGAAGGCTTCCATGTTCCTTTTGTCCAGCTGCATGCCGCGCAACTGCGTTTCCAGGAACAGGGTGTTAAGCGGCGTGCGCAGCTCGTGCGCCACCATCGACATGAAGTCGTCGCGCATCTTGAGCGAGCGTTCCAGTTCGGCCTGCGTGGCGCGCAGTTCGCGCCGGCTCTGTTCGAGCGCCTCGACCTGGCGCTTGACCTCGTGCCGCTGCAGGCACAGCGCGACAAAGACATTGACCTTGCTCTTGACGGCGGCAATGTCGAGCGGCTTGTAGAGGAAGTCGACGGCGCCGCTCTCGTAACCCTTGAACGCATAATTGAGCTCCTTGCCGGCCGCGCTGACGAATACGATCGGCACATTGCGGGTGCGCTCGGTGCCGCGCATCAGTTCGGCCAGTTCGAAGCCGTCCATCCCCGGCATCATGACGTCCAGGATGGCAAGGGCGAAGTCGTGTTCGAGCAGCAGCGAAAGCGCTTCTTCGCCAGAACTTGCCTGGTAGATGATACGGTCATCCTGCTCGATGATCTTGGACAGCGCGAGCAGGTTTTCCGGAAGGTCGTCGACGATCAAGAGTTTGGTGGTGTGCTGGTGGGTTGCCGTCACATGGTCTCCAGGGTGGCCAGCAGCGCGCGCACGGCGCGCAGCGGCAGGATCAAGCTCGGCGCGCGCAGGCGAATCGCCGCCGCAGGCATGGTCGACATTTCAGCGTCCTCGGGGTCTTGCACAATGGTCAGTCCGCCGGCTTCGCCGATGGCGGCCATGCCGGCGGCGCCGTCGCCGCTGGCGCCAGTGAGCAGCATACCGCACAAGGCGGGGCCATAGGCGTCAGCTGCCGACATCATTAGTATATCGATCGCCGGACGCGAAAAATGCACGGGGTCTTCCTGGCTGAGCGAAAAACTGCGCTCGTTTTCAATCGACAGGTGGTAGCCGGGCGGAGCGAAGTACAGCGTGCCGGGCGCCAGCAGCGCCTTGTCTTGCGCTTGCAACACCGGCATCGGCAGATGCTGCTGGAAGACTTCCGCCAGGCGGCTCTCTCGCTCGTCCGGCAGGTGCAGCACCACCACCACGGGAAAGCGCATGGCGGCGGGCAGGCCAGGCAAAATGCGCAGCAGGGCGCCGATGCCGCCGGCCGAGGCGCCGATCACCAGCGCTTCGATCCTGCGCTTTTTTTGCGGCGTCATGCGGCCGCCTTGCGGTAGATGCGCTCGGCCTTGACCAGCGGCGTAAAGGCTCCCGCATACGCGGAAAAATCGATCGTCTCCTTGCTGCCCAGTCCCAAAAAGCCGCGGTGGCACAGCGACTCGTGAAACAGTCCGAGCGCGCGCTCTTGCAGCTTGCGGTTGAAGTAAATGAGCACGTTGCGGCAGCACACCAGGTGGGTTTCCGAAAATACGCTGTCGGTCGCCAGGCTATGGTCGGCAAAGCTGACGTTCTCGATCAGGCTGCGATCGAACAGGGCGCTGTCGTAGGCGGCCGTATAGTGGTCCGAAAAAGCGCCTTTGCCGCCGGCCATCTGGTAGCTGGCGGTATAGGCGCGCATGCGATCGAGCGGATAGACGCCTTTGCGGGAGCGCTCCAGCGATTGCGGATTGATGTCGGTGGCGTAGATGATGGAGCGCTCCAGCAAGCCTTCTTCCTTGAGCATGATGGCCATCGAATAGACTTCTTCGCCGGTACTGCAGCCGGCGATCCAGATCTTGAGCGACGGGTAGGTGTGCAGGTGCGGCACGACCTGTTCGCGCAGCGCCCGAAAGTAGCCGGGGTCGCGGAACATCTCGCTGGTGGGGATGGTCAGGTACTGCAGCAGCTGCATGAAGGCGTCCGGGTCGTGCAGCACGCGCGCCTGCAGCTCCGAGATGCTGGCGCAGTCCATCTGGTGCAGCGCATGGTGCACGCGGCGCTTTTGCGAGGCGCCCGAGTAGTCGCGAAAATCGTAGCTGTACTTGAGGTAGATGGCCTCGATCAGCAAGCGCAGTTCGATGGTGCTGCTGTCCTGGTTGCTCATCACAGGCGCTCCACGCTCGGCAGCCAGACCCGCAGCAGCGAATACAAGCGGTCAAGGTCGATCGGCTTGGCCAGGTAGTCCGACGCGCCGGCTTTCATGCACTGTTCCTGGTCGTCCTTCATGGCCTTGGCGGTGATGGCGATCACCGGCAGCTTGGCAAAGCGGGGATCCTGGCGCAGGCGGCGGGTCGCTTCCAGGCCGTCCATGCCGGGCATCATGACGTCCATCAGCACCAGGTCCATGTCCGGCATCTCGTCGAGCCGGGCGAGCGCCTCGAAGCCGTTGCGGCCGACCTCGACGGTGATGCCTTTTTGTTCCAGCGCGCTGGTGAGGGAAAAGATATTGCGCACGTCGTCGTCCACCAGCAGGATGCGGCGCCCGTCGAACACGCGGTCGCGGCTGCGCACCGTTTTGAGCATGCTCTGGCGCTCGGCCGACATCTGCGACTCGACCCGGTGCAAAAACAGCGTCACTTCGTCGAGCAGGCGTTCCGGCGAGCGCGCCCCCTTGATGATGATCGAGCGCGAGTACTTGAGCAGATTGGCTTCCTCGGCGCGCGTGAGCGTGCGCCCGGTGTAGACGATCACCGGCGGGAAGGAGCGGATTTCTTCGGCGGCCATGGTGCGCAGCAGTTCGTGGCCGTGCATGTCGGGCAGCTTGAGGTCGATGATCATGCAGTCGTAGACCTGGGCGCGCAGCAGGGCCAGCGCTTCGGCGCCGGTGGCCACGGCGGTGATCTCGACGTCGTCGTCGCCGATCAGGCGCACCACGCTTTCGCGCTGGCGCTCGTCGTCTTCGACCAGCAGCACGCGCTTGAGCTTTTGGGTGAATTTCCCTTCCAGCGTCTGGAACACTTGTTTCAGGCGTTCGCGCGTGGCCGGCTTGACCACGTAGCCGATCGCACCCATCTGCAGGGCTGCTTCGGCGCGGTCGCTGGCCGAGACGATGTGGACCGGGATGTGGCGCGCGCGCGGCGTGTCCTTGAGCTTTTGCAGCACGTCCAGGCCGGAGCCGTCGGGCAGGCCAAGGTCGAGCAGGATGGCGTCGGGCAGCTGTTCGTCGGCTGCCTGCAGGCCGTCGGCGGCGTTGTGCGCCACCAGGCAGCGGTACTGCAGTTCGCGCGCCAGGTCGAACAGGATGCGCGCAAACGTGACGTCGTCTTCGATCACCAGCACGGTGCGCTTGCCGCTGCCGGCCACGGCGCGGTCGTCGGGAAACTGCTCGCCGCGCGCTGCGGGCAGGGCTGATGGCGCAGGAGCAGAAGCCACCATTCGGGCCGGCACGCCAGGAACGGCGGGCGCCGCCGGCGGCGCAGCGCGCTCGGGCATCAGCGCCGGCATGAGCAGCGTGAAGGTGCTGCCCTTGCCCGGCGTGCTGCGGATGTCGATGGCTCCGCCCAACAGTGCTGCGAGGTCGCGCGATATCGACAGGCCCAGGCCGGTGCCGCCGTAGCGCCGGCTGGTGGTGCCGTCGGCCTGGCGAAACGCTTCAAACACCAGCGCCTGCTGGTCGGGGGCGATGCCGATGCCCGAGTCGCTCACCGCAAAGGCAATCATGTCGTCCGGCCGGCCTTCGATGGTCAGACAGACCTGGCCGTCGTCGGTGAACTTGATGGCGTTGGACAGCAGATTTTTCAAAATCTGCTGCAGGCGCTGGCCGTCGGTGACCAGGCTGGCCGGCGCGCCGGGGTCGACCGCGGCGGTAAACACCAGGCGCTTCTGGCCGGCCAGCGGCGCGAACATGGAGCGCATCGCGTCGGCCAGCGCGGGCAAGGCGATCGGCTCGGGCGAGAGTTCCAGCTTGCCCGCTTCGACCTTGGAAATGTCGAGGATATCGTTGATCAGGTTGAGCAGGTCGTTGCCGGCGGCGTAGATCGTGTTGGCGAACTGGATCTGTTCGGGGTCCAGGTTGCCTTTCGGGTTTTCCGACAGCAGCTTGGCCAAAATCAGCGAACTGTTGAGCGGGGTGCGCAGCTCGTGCGACATATTCGCCAGAAATTCCGACTTGTAGCTGGAGGCGCGCTGCAGCTCTTGCGCGCGCGCTTCAAGTTCGGCCTGCACCACGCCCAGCGCGCTGTTTTTCAGGTCCAGCGCGCTGGCCTGCTCGGCCAGCTGCTCGTTGGTCTGCTCCAGTTCCGCCTTCTGGTTTTCCAAAATGGCCTGCGACTCTTCGAGCACGCGCGACTGCTCTTCCAGTTCTTCATTGGCGGTGCGCAGTTCTTCCTGCTGCACCTGCAGCTCTTCGTTAAGCTGCTGGGTTTCAGCGAGCGCGTCTTGCAGGCGCCGGCGCGCCATTGCGCCTTCGATTGCGCGCCCGATGTTGGGCGCGACCAGTTCAATGAATTCAAGCGTGCGCGGGGGCGGCAGCTGCATGAAGCCCAGTTCGATGACGCCATTGGCTTCGCCGTCGTTGGCCGTTGGCGAGAGCAGCAGGTGGCGCGCGCTGGCGCTGCCAAGTCCGGTGCTGATTTTCAGGTAATGGTCGGGCAGATCGGCCAGCAGCAGCGCGCGCTGCGAGGCCAGCGCCTGGGCCACCAGGTCGCGGCCCTTGGCGGCGGCGTCGGCCTGGTGGCTGTCCTGGGGCGGCACGCCGAAGCCGCCGATGCGGCGCAGGCTGCCGTCTTCTTCGCGGCCATACAGCGCGCCCACCGCCGCGCCCGTGTATTCGGCCAAAAAGTCGAGCGTGGCGTTGCCAAGCCGGCTCAAGCCTTGCTGGCCGATAAAGCGTTCGGCCAGCGCAGTTTGTCCGCTGCGCTGCCAGGCCTGGCGTTCGAGCGTGTCGGCATGCGCGCGCTGCTGCTCGATGACGTCGCCAAAGGCGTGCGACAGGCCAAGCAGGTCGCGCCGCCCGAACCAGGCCAGCAGGCCGGCCAGCACCAGGCTGAGTATGAGGTAAATGGCCACGCCGTAGCGGGTGACGCGCTGCGCGTCCGCATTGCGGCTGAGCAGAAGGCTTTGTTCGGCGGCCAGGAATTGGGTGAACTGGACCCGGATCTGGTCGAATATGAGCTTGCCGCGCTGGCTGCGCACCAGCGCCACGATGTCGCGCTGGGCCCGGCGCAGGGCAATGCCCTCGCGCGCGTAATCGTTCCATTGGGTTTGCAGAGTGACCACCTGGCGCAGCCGTTCGCGCTGGGCGGGATTGTCGGCCACTTGCTCGGCCAGCGAATTCATGGCCGCACCCGACTTGGCGTTGCCGGCGATATAAGGTTCAAGGAACACTTCGTCGCCCGTGATCAAAAAGCCGCGCAAGCCCGTTTCCTGGTCGACCGCCAGCTTGGCGACCTCGTTGGCCTGGCGGATCACGCGTTCCGAATGCTCGACCATATTGATGACCGACAGCAGGTACGCAATGATGCCGACAAAGATCGCCGCGCTGGCCACGCCTATAACCAGTGGCAACGTCACATTGCGGGTGAGGATGCGTTTGAAACTGGTCTGGTCAACCATCAGGGCACTGGGCATGCTTGTCTTCCGCTACTAAAAGACCAATTCTATCCGAAGAGATCTTTTTGCCCCGTAGCATGCCGTCTCGTGGAGTCGGACCGGCTGCTAATGCTCGACCTCCACCATGTTGTCGGTGGGCTTGCGGTCGATCAGCTTGAAGTCCGGATCGATGCCAGCCTTCACCGGTCGCCCGGCCACCACCATGGTCAAGGTCAGTTCCTTGTCGCTGACCAGGCGCCGCTCGCGCAACAGCGCATTGCCGTCCTTGTCGTCCACGCCGAACTCGATGTAGTCCTTGAGCGGCGCTTCCCGTTCCTCGCCAAGGGGACCGGCGCGCACCTTGCCGGCGCTGGCCTTCAGGGTGACGACGTATTTACCGTCAGGCCGCTTGACGGCGCTGGCGCGCACCGCCCGGTTTTCGTACAGGACGATGGCGTTGAACAGGTCGTCGATCAGGTATTGCTGGTCCGGTTTGGCGACGGCGCGCAAGGCGTCCACCAGCACCGTTACGCCCGGATACGGGGCGCCCTGGAAGGCATAGCGCGTGACCAGCTCGTGCAGCACCTTGTTGACGGTCGCTTCGCCCAGCACTTCCTGCAGCTGGTACATGGCCAGGCTGCCCTTGCGGTAATGGATGTAGGGCTGGTTCTCGTTGTGCGTCAGCGGCAGCTCGCGCCGTTTTTCCATCGCGCGTCCGTGCAGGTAGCCGTTCAAGTCGTAGCGCAAAAAACGCCGCATTTTGGCCGGGCCCACCTGCTGCTTCATCACCATCAGCGCCGCGTATTCCGACAGCGTTTCAGACAGCACCGTGCCCCCGCGCGTGGCCGCGCCCACCACCTGGTGGCCCCACCACTGGTGCGCCACTTCATGGGCCGTGATGAAGAACGGGTAATCAATGTCCTTCGGGTTGTTGTCGTCGACCTTGGCGATAAAGCCCATGCTTTCCGAATAGGCAATCGTGTTGGGAAAGGATTGCGCATAGTCGCCGTAGCGGGGAAACTCGACAATGCGCAGCACCTTGTGCTGGTAAGGGCTGAAGTGGCTGGTGTTGTACTCCAGGCCCGCCTTGGCTCCGTTGATGATGCGCTCCAGGTTGTATTCGTGGCCCGGCTGGTAATACACGTCGATCGTGACGTCCTGCCAGCGCTCGTGGCGCACCTCGTAGCGGGCCGATTGGAAGGCATAGAAATTGAGGATCGGCTTGTCCATTTTGTACTGGAAATGGCGCCGTCCGCCCGCGATCCATTCCTTTTCAAGCGTGCCGGGGGCGATGGCGATCTGGTCCGGACTGGTGCTGACGACGGCGTTGAAGTTGATCCAGTCGGCGTCGCTGGCAACGCCGCTGTTGGCCGCGCCGCGCGCGTCATCCGCCGCTGGCATCGGCGCGCGCGGGGCCAGGCCGTGGCGCTTGCGGTCGCGGTCGTCCATCAGTTCGGCGCTGCGCTGGTAACCGATGCGCGGCATCAGTTCGTTGGTAAAGAAGGTGCCGTTGCCCACCACCGGGGTTTCGCCGCCGATGCCGGACATGCCCTTGGGCTCGTAGCTCAGGTCAAAGGCGAGCGCCATGCGCGCTCCGGGGGCGAGCGGGGTGGCCAGGCGGTAGATGTAAAAGCCGTGCTCCGGGTCGGCCAGTTGCAGCCGGGCGGCCTGCCCGGGCCGCAGCACCAGGGCTGCGCCGCGCTGCTGCGTGATGAACAGCTGCGCGAGCGGCTGCGCCGTCTTGTTTTCAAGCTGGTACTGGCCCATCACGGCCAGGCGGCGCTGCTCCGGCACAATGGCCACCTGCAGGTCGACGTCGGTGATGCGCGGCTGCGGCGCGTCGGCAAACTGGTGGTAGCGCTGTTCGTACTGCGCGCGCAGTTGTTCCTTGCGAAACGTGCTCTGGTAGCCGCCCACGACATTCAAGTTGTAGTAGAGCAGGGCGCCCACGCCGGCGAACATGGCCAGGCCGGCGGCCAGGCACACCAGCACCGGCAGCGACAGGTTGCGGCGCGCCAGCTGGATGCGGCTGCCCAGTTCGGCGTTGTAGCCGCGCGGCCAAAACACCAGCGACAGCATCACCAGCACCAGCGCGGCGCTGCCCCAGTACAGGTTGAACCAGCGTTCGCGCGCCAAAAAGTGGCCGTAGCCGTTCATCGCCGAATAGACGAATTCGGGCGAGGAGCCGTACAGCAGCATCGGATGGTCCAGCCCCAGCGTGTCGAAGGTGGCGCGCGCGACGTAGTACAAGACCATGACGAAGTAAGCCAGGTACTTCTGGTTGACCAGCACTTGCACTGCGATGGCCAGCACGGCAGCGAGCGCGAAATGCGGCAGTTCGATCAGGAACAGGGTCTGAAAGTACAGCGGCAGCTCGAATGTGAAGTAGCCATGGAAGGCCTGGATCAGAATCGCCCACAGCATGGCCAGGGCCAGCATCAGCGCCTGCATGGCGACCAGCGCGAACAGTTTGGACAGCAGCGGCAGCCAGGCCGGCACCGGCATGGCGTCGAGCATCTGGTCGATGCGCGCCTCGCGTTCGCGCCACATCAGTTCACCGGCATAAAAGGTTGTCACGATCAGCATGAACAAGCCTTGCGAAGCGCGGATGGCCTCGAGCATCTGATAAGTGACGGGGTAGGTCTGGGTGCCCTGCATGGCGCCCATGTTGAGCGAAAAGGCAAAAATGGCCAGCGCCGCGGCCAGTGCGATGACGATGAAATAGACGTTCTTGACCGATTCGCGCAGATTGAGCCAGGTCGATTTGAGCAGCAGGAAGAACATGCTGCGCTGGACAAAGTCGGGCGCTTCGGCGGTGTCGACGGCGCTGTGCGAGAGCATCAGCGGCGTTTCGCCTTCGGTGCGGCGGGTGGCGCGGCTGTCGATGGTGCCCACGAAATGAAAGCGCCAGTAGCCGAGCATGAGCACCACCAGCGCAAAGCCGGCCCAGATCGCGCGGTTGAGCGCATACACACCCTCGAACGGCACCATGCGCGTATTGCGCTCGGCGATGGTCCAGTATTCGGTCATGCGGAACACGGCGGTGGTGCCGAACGGGTCGATCAGCGCGGCCAGCGTTTTATAGTCGAGGTCGCGCGCCAGGCTGGGCGCGACGATGTAGCCGACCATCATGACTACGCTCGTCACGTACACCGGCAGCATGCGCCGGGTGAGCGCGGCCAGCACGAAAAAGATGGCGCCGAAGATGAACAGGTTGGGCAGCAGCAGCGCCAGGAACGGTTGCAGATAATGCCACGGCGCGGCCGGGCCGAGCCGGTCCGGCTCGACTCCGGCAATATAGGTGCCCAGCCAGGCGCCCAGCGGGACCGAGGAAAACACGATCACCAGCGCGGCGGTGGCGCCAATGAAGCGGCCGAACACGTAATCGTATTTGCGGATCGGCGCGCTGAAAAAGAAGTGGTGCATGTCGTACTCGAAGTCTTGCTGCACCGAGCGCCCGACCATGGCCGCCATCACAATCACGCCCACGCAGCCCAGAAAGGCGACGGTGATCGAAATCGACTGCGGCGAATTGATCAGCGCATTGCTACCGAACGAGACGTAGGCTTCCTTGAACACGCCGCCGGCGGCGGCCATCCACAGCATGGCGATCGCAAAGAACATGCCGAAATACACCCAGGTCGACAGCATTTTGAGCCGCTGGCGCGCTTCAAAGAGGGCAATGGCCAACATGGAGGCCACCTTAACAGTTGCTGGCCGCGACGTGGCGCCCGGCGATGGTGGCGAAATACACGTCTTCGAGATCGCCCGCTATCGGCTCGAAACCTTCGCCCGGGTCGCGCTCGGCATACACGTGGATCAGGGTGCGCCCGGTCAGCAGGCGGGTCGAGATCACGTCGTGCTCGCGCTGGAAGTGGGGCAGTTCGGCCTTGGTGACAAAGCGCGCCCAGATTTTTTCATCGATGTCGTCGATCAGCTTTTGCGGCTCGCCGCACAGCAGCACCTGGCCCTTGTTGATGATGGCCATGTTGGCGCACAGGTCCGACACGTCGGACACGATATGGGTCGACAGCAGCACCGTCTTGTCTTCGCCGATGTCCGAGAGCAGGTTGTGAAAGCGCACCCGCTCCTGCGGGTCGAGGCCGGCGGTGGGTTCGTCGACGATGATCAGTTGCGGGTCGCCCAGCAGCGCCTGGGCAATGCCGAAGCGCTGGCGCATGCCGCCCGAAAAGCCGCCCAGGCGCTGGTGGCGCACTTCGAACAGATTGGTTTGCTGGAGCAGGCCGTCGACGATTTCGCGCCGCCGGCCGCGCCCGGAGAGGCCTTTCAGGGTTGCGAAATGGTCGAGCAGCTCGTAGGCCGTCACTTTCGGGTACAGGCCGAAGTCTTGCGGCAGGTAGCCGAGCAGGCGGCGGATGTCGTCCTTGTCGTCAAGCACGTCGAGTTCGCCGAAGAAGACCGAACCGGCGTCGCATTCCTGTAAGGTGGCCAGGGTGCGCATCAGCGTCGACTTGCCGGCGCCGTTGGGGCCGAGCAAGCCGAACATCCCGGCGGGGATGGTAAGGCTGACCTTGTCCAATGCCACCACGCCATTGGCGTAGGTCTTGGACAAATTGCGGATGCGTAATTCCATTCCTGACTCCTAAGTGCGGCCCGGCAAGTGCGCCGGCTCTGCTTTTATAGTTGCATTGTATTAAATTCGAGCAGGGCCGGGGCATCGCCTTGCGACGCACGGTCATTTGGCTGCCCCAGAGTGCACAAACGGGGGAGCGGGGCGCGCGCTGTGGTTGACATTTACGTGCGGAACAAGGCTTGTTCCCGGTTGAACCACGATCGGCATGCCACCAGTGTCCCGAGTTGGAAGTTCGCTGTATAAATATACCGAGAATCCCCGCGATACCGGCCCACGGTCGACAACGCCAGGAACTTGGCCTTGCCGAACACGGCGCAGGTCAGCTCAGCGTTTTCGGACTTCTTGAACATGGACCACGATTGTGGCCGACATCACGTCCGGGCGCGTGGTCGGTTCATTCAGGGTGACGATGTGCGGCTCGTGCAAAAATTCGTACCAGCAACACTTGATGCATCACACATCTGTATGGAAACGTGGATAATGGCCGCATGGATAGCGATGTCAAACAAAGTATACTGGCCGTCACGCGCTGCGGACGCGGCGCCGAAGAAGCGACCGCGTGGTTCCGGGTCGCCCTTGGCCTGCACTACCTGACCGGCTTGATGACCGATGAGGCGCTTGACTTCAAGCTGATCGACAAGGATTTT
This sequence comes from Massilia sp. TWP1-3-3, assembly GCF_049897805.1. Lineage (NCBI taxonomy): Bacteria > Pseudomonadati > Pseudomonadota > Betaproteobacteria > Burkholderiales > Oxalobacteraceae > Massilia > Massilia sp. TWP1-3-3. Next base: position 63,519 of record NZ_JAFCWX010000014.1, on the reverse strand, counting down.
AACCGCTTCATTTACCAGTCGATCGGCAAGGGGCACAGCATCACCAGCGTGCTGCAATTCATGAGTGGCGAAAAAGTCGTGGCCGTGGTCGATTCCCCCCGTTTTATTGCCGCCTTTACCGCGCATTGCCCCCAAGTGCCGGCCAAGTCGATTCCGTTTTTGCTGTCGCTGAACCTGGGCGTGGCCAAGAATATTTCCAAGGTTGATATCGGCGGCGCCTTGCTCGACTGGATCGAGCGCCAGCCCACGCCCGTGCAAGATGGCGCGCCATCGCCTTCGGACGTCCTATAATCACCTTTTCACAGCAAGCGAGCATCCCATGTCAGACACCCGTTCCAGCAATCCGTTCGACCACCTGATCGTCGGCATGGACAAGGCACTGCGCGTGATCGCCGGGGTGGCGTCCGCTTCGCGCCCCACGCCGGCCGCGCGCGCCGCCGACGGCCAGCTCGACAGCGCCGAACAGCGCCATGCCGCCGGCCTGATGCGCGTCAATCACGTGGGGGAGGTATGCGCGCAGGCGCTGTACAACGCGCAGGCGCGCTTTGCCAAGAGCGACGCCATGAAGGCGCAGTTTGCGCAGGCCGGGCGTGAGGAAGAAGACCATTTGGCGTGGACGGCGCAGCGCCTGGCCGAGCTGGGCTCGCAGCCGTCGCTGCTCAATCCCCTGTGGTATGCGGGGGCGTATGTGATGGGGACCGTCGCCGCGCAATTGGGCGACCAGCGCAGCCTGGGCTTTGTGGTCGAGACCGAGCGCCAGGTGGAGGAGCATCTGGCCGGGCACCTGGACAAGCTGCCGCTGCAAGACGCCAAGTCGCGCGCGATTGTCGAGCAGATGCGCGTCGATGAAGTGGCGCACGGGCAGGCGGCCAGGGACTTGGGGGCGCTCGAGGCGCCGGCGCCGGTGCGCGGCGTGATGTCGGTGATGGCCAAGGTGATGACCACGACCGCGTATTATATCTGACCGGCCGAGAGCAAAATGTAGGGCGGAAAAGCGCGTAGCCGATTGACTTTATCCCTCGACGATCTCGAAGGTGTGGGTGATTGCGGCCATTTGCGCCAGCATGATGGACGCCGAGCAGTATTTGTCATGCGACAGGCTCACCGCGCGTTCGACCGCGGCCGGTTTCAGGTTTTTCCCCGTCACGACAAAGTGAAAATGGATCTTGGTAAATACCTTGGGGTCAATCTCGGCGCGTTCGGCCTTGAGCGTCACTTCGCAGCCGCGCACGTCTTCGCGCCCGCGCTTGAGGATCAGGACCACGTCGTAGGCGGTGCAGCCGCCCGTGCCAAGCAATACCATTTCCATCGGCCGCGGCGCCAGGTTGTGGCCGCCGCCTTCGGGCGCGCCATCCATCGCCACCATGTGGCCGGAACCCGTCTGGGCCCGGAAACTCATTCCTGCCGGACCGTTCCAGCTGACTTTGACTTCCATTGCATTCTCCAATAAGCGATGCCGGTATTGTAATGGAGGCCAGGCTGCGGCGTGCAGCGTCCGCTTCAGACCGCCAGAACGTAGCGCTCGCTCTTCATGCGCCAGCCGGCAAACGCGATGATGGCCAGCGCCGGCAACAGGGAACTGAGGAACGTGAGCGTGAACGGCAGCATGCCCATGTCCTGGCCCTTGGCCAGCTCGCGCAGCAGCGTCTGGTTAGCCAGCATCGGCACCGTGTACATCCAGGTGTCGGTTTCCAGTTCCATGATCGACACCACCAGGCCGGGCACCATCGGCAGCAGCGTGAAAAAGCTCAGTACGCTTTGCGCTTCCTTGTACGACTTCGAATTCATCGCCATCGTGATTTCGGCCGCCGCCGCGAACAGGCACAGGGGAATGGCGGCAAAGCACACACGCACCAGGTCGGCCGAGGTGACGCGCCACGACATGCCCACTTCTTCGAGCGGCAGCCAGGACAGGATCGCATGCATCAAGCCCAGGCCCAGCCACAGGCCGCACACGCCTAGCGCGGCAGCGGCCATCCATTTGCCCGCCACCAGCACGTAAGGGCTGACCGGCTGCGCCATCAGCACTTCGAGCGAACGCCGTTCGCGCTCGCCGGCGGTGCTGTCGACCGCCGCCGACAGGCAGCAGGTAAAGGCGGGCAAAAACAGCACGCCGAGCAGCACGCCGATGAACTGGGCCGAGCGCGAGGCGTTGCTGCCGGTGTCGTAGCGCTGCAGCCGCAGCGGCGAAAGTGTGGCCGGCGAGACGCCGTGCGCCAGCATGCGGGCACTGGCGATGTTCGAGCTGTAGGCATTGAGCACGTCTTCGATATCGCGCCGGCGCGGGGCGTCGTCGCTGGCAGAGTCGTACCACAGCTCGATCTTGGCCGGGCGCATATCGTTGTAGTCGGCCGCGTACTGGGGGTCGAGCTTGAGCACGGCGACGGCGCGGCGCTCCTTGAGCAGGGCGCCGATCTGCTCTTCGCTCATGGGCGCGAGCTGCTTGACGGTGATGTTCTTTTGCTTGAGCTGGGCCATCAGCGTGGGCGCCTGGGCGCCGCCGATCACGGCCAGCTCCATGCCTTCGCGCTCCGGCTTGGTGCTGCGCTCGATCATGGTGTTGAGCATGTAGCCTATCATCAGCGGGAACATCAACACGAACACCGCCAGCATCACCAGCGAGCGCTTGTCGCGCATGTGCTCCTTGAGTTCTTTCAAAAAGACGATGGTGAATTTCGATTTCAACTGCTGCCTTGCCTGCGCCTTCGGCTTCATGCGGCGATCCCTTCGTCGGTGCCGACCAGGCTCACAAAAGCGTCTTCCAGATTGGCGATGCCGGTGCGCGCGCACAGGTCGGCGGGCGAACCCTGGGCCACGGTGTGGCCTTTGGCGATGACGATCACGTCGTCGCACAAGTGGGTGACTTCCTGCATCACGTGGGTGGCCATGATGACGCAGCAGCCGTCCGCGCGCAGCACTTCGAGGGCGCTGCGCAAGGCGCGCGTGCTCATGACGTCGAGTCCGCGCGACGGCTCGTCGAGCAGCAGGTTGCGCGGACGGTGCAGCAGCGTGCGCGCCAGCGCGACCTTGATGCGCTGCCCCTGCGAAAAGCCCTTCGAGCGGCGCTCGAGGATATCGTCCATCACCAGCAGCTGCGACACTTCGTCGATGCGACGGTTGGCCGCCGCCGGCGCCATGCCGTTCAACTCGCCGAAGTAGAGCAGGTATTCGCGCGTGGACATGCGCTCGTACAGCCCGAACTGGTCGGTCAGAAAGCCGATGTTGGTGCGCACCGCCATCGGGTCCACTTCCGGGTCTACGCCATCGATGCGGATGGTGCCGGTGTCGCGCCGCAGCAGGCCCACGAGCAGGCGCAGCAGGGTGGTCTTGCCGGCGCCATTGGGGCCGAGCAGCGCGGTGATCTGGCCGTCGCGCGCGGAAAAGCTCACGCCGCCGAGCGCCTGCACGGCGCCGAATTTTTTGCGCACATCGTTCACGTCAATCATGGCGGCCTCGCTGTCAGGGTTGCGGCCCGGCGCTGCCGAGCTGGAAGGTGGGCGCGGGAATCTCCTTGAGGCAGGCGGCGTCGACCTGCTGCTCCGGCTTGTCGAGAAACTCGCGCAACAGGCGCGGCGAGCAGCCCAGTTGCGAAATGCCGTGGCCGACGTGGGCCACCGTCAAGTGCTGCGCCCGGGCCATCAGTTCGCCGGCGGCGCGCGCGCGGCGCGGCGGCGTGACCGGATCGTTTTCGCCCGACAGCATCAGCACCGGCGCCTTGATCGCGGTGCTCGCCTGCGGCGCGGCCGGCACCACGTTCAGCAGCGCGCACAGCGACGTGATGCGCGTGGTGAGCGCTGCCGTCAACGGCGAGTCGTCGTCCTTTCTGAGCGCCGGCGTCAGACGCGGCACGTCTTCGGCGCACACCACGGCCAGGTGCAGCAATTGGGCGACCGGGCCTTCGGAGGAAAAGTCGCCGGCGGCGTTGCGGCGCGCCACGAACGGCTGCCAGCGGCCGGCATAGGCGCTGTGGATCAGGAACGGCAAGCGGCGCGTGTCGGCGGCGCTGTACAGGATGCCGTGCACGGTGCCCAGGAAGCGCTCGCTGTTCATCTGCACCTTGACCGCGCGCGCGGTGCGTGGATCGGGCAGCTCGAGTTCGACCGCGCCGCTGGCCACGCGCGCGGCCACGGCCGCATATTCCTGGCGCAGGGCGGGATAGGCGAGCTGGCACGCGGGATTGGCGGCGCAGTCGGAGAACACCAGTTCGAGCGCGGCGGCGGCGTCGCGCCCGCCGGCCGGGATGACCTGGTCGGGCGCGACCACGCCGTCGAGGATCAGGGCGCGCACCTTGGCCGGGTAGGCGCGCGCGTAATGCTGGGCCAGGCGCGTGCCGTACGAGGCGCCCCACAGGTTGATGGTGTCGTAGCCGAGCGCCAGGCGCACCTGTTCGATGTCGCGCGCGGCGCTGGCCGTGCCGTAGGCGGAAAACGGGCGCTTGACGGCGGCGATGCAATTGCGCGCGGCCTGCTCCTGTTCGGCCGCGGGCATGGTCTCTTCGTTGGCGATGGCCGGGCAATCGAGCTTGTCGGACAGGCCGGTGCCGCGCTGGTCGATGACGACGATGTCGCGCGTGGCGCGCACGCGCCGAAACGAGTGGTTCAGCAGGACCAGCACATCGGTGCCGGCCTGGCCCGGGCCGCCGGCCAGAATGAACAGCGGATCGGGGCGGGCGGCCTCGCGAAAGGCCGGGGCGACGGTCACGTGCAGCTTGAGGGTGGGGCCGGCGGGCTTGGCGTAGTCGAGCGGCAGGGGCACGGTCACGCAGCGCAGCGCTTCTTCGGAGCCGGGCAGGTGGCAGCTGCGGCCTTGCTGCGAGACGGGCTTGGCGCCGGCGGGGAAAGCGAGCAGCGCGCACAGCGAGAAGGTCAGGATCAGGCTTGGTTTCACTAGGTCTCCGTCGTTGGTTGCTCAGACATACTAAAGGGCGGCTCTTTGCGCAGTCAATGAAAAGTTGGTATGCACACAAAACGGCCGTGCCGCAGAGCGCTTGGCGCTTAAAATATTTCCCATGGAGAATATGTGAGAGTCTATGGCGAGGTCCGGCCGGGGCGGTTGCGCTACATCTAGTTGTGGCGTCTCGTTGCGGCGCCAGGCAGGAACGCGGGGCGGGGTTGACGGCGCTAGGCAAAGCAGGCTATAGTAGTCGGCTTTCCGTTTGCTCAGGAAAGACTAATAAGGCAGAGTCCGCAGGCAACAAGGGCGGAACCACCATTTGAGCGATTTAATAAGTTTTATATTTAGGAAGTCAACATGAAAACTTTTTCCGCTAAGGGCCATGAAGTCCAGCGCGATTGGTTAGTGGTTGACGCGACGGATCTGATCCTCGGACGTGTTGCCAGCGAAGTGGCACTCCGATTGCGCGGCAAACACAAACCGGAATTTACTCCTCACGTCGATACGGGCGATTTCATCGTCGTCATCAATGCAGGCAAACTGCGCGTGACCGGTACCAAGGCAACCGAGAAGACGTACTACCGTCACTCCGGCTACCCAGGTGGTATCTACGAAACCAACTTCAAGAAAATGCAAGAGCGTTTTCCGGGTCGTGCGCTTGAAAAAGCGGTCAAGGGCATGCTGCCTAAGGGCCCGCTTGGCTACGCCATGATCAAGAAGCTGAAAGTGTACGCAGAAGGTTCCCACCCGCACGCGGCCCAGCAACCTAAAGCACTCGTGCTCTTCAAGTAAGGAACTGACATGATCGGTAACTACAATTACGGCACCGGCCGTCGCAAGAGTGCAGTCGCTCGCGTGTTCATCAAAGTTGGCACTGGCCAAATTATCGTTAATGGCAAGCCGGCGCAGGATTATTTCTCGCGCGAGACGGGCCTGATGGTCATTCGTCAACCACTGGAACTGACCGGCAATGTCGAGCGTTTTGACATCAAGGTCAACGTTCACGGCGGCGGCGAGTCCGGCCAGGCTGGCGCAGTTCGCCACGGCATCACCCGCGCACTGATCGACTATGACGCAGCATTGAAGGGCGACCTGGCACGTGCCGGTTTCGTTACCCGCGATGCACGTGAAGTCGAGCGTAAAAAAGTCGGTCTGCGCAAAGCACGTCGCGCAAAGCAATTCTCGAAGCGTTAATTCGTTTCCTGCGCAGCGCCTTCGGGCGCTGCATCAAAAAAGCCGCCAGCTGCAAAGCCGTGCGGCTTTTTTATTGCCTCCCAACCGGGGTCAGACCACCTTTGTGAAAGTGTTTTTTAATTGGGGTCAGACCTCGCGGTTCGAGCAACAGAATTCAGATTCTCACGAACTACTGCTACTTGCACGGGAACTTTTGGATTGGTGGAAGAAAAAACGCGCGTTTTGTTGCTTAAATGAACTTAATTTCCACATTCTTGAGGTCTGACCCCAATTAAACAATAGTTTTATAGAGGGGGTCTGACCCCGGCTTTGGTTCGGAGCGCGGGGTTTTTCCGGCACTGTTAAAATTGCATTTCTTCGGGCTTGGCCCACTATTTTCTTCAAGGAATATCATGATCAAAGTTGGCATCGTCGGCGGTACGGGATATACGGGCGTTGAACTGCTCAGGCTGCTGTCGGTCCACCCGGATGTGGAAATTACCGCCATCACGTCGCGCAAGGAAGATGGCTTGCCCGTCGCCGACATGTTTCCCTCGCTGCGCGGACGGGTGAACCTGGCGTTTTCGGCACCCGACAAGGTCGATCTGAAGCAGTGCGATGTCGTTTTTTTTGCCACCCCGCACGGCGTTGCCATGGCCCAGGCGCCCGAGTTGCTCGCTGCCGGCGTGAAGGTCATCGACCTGGCGGCTGACTTCCGCCTGAAGGATCAGGCAAGCTTCGAGCAGTGGTACAAAATCCCCCATACCTGCCCGGAATTGCTGGAAGAGGCAGTGTACGGCTTGCCGGAACTGAACCGTGAAGCCATCAAGGGCGCGCGCCTGGTCGCCAATCCCGGTTGCTACCCGACCACGATGCAGATCGGTTTTTATCCCTTGCTCAAGGCGAACCTGGTCGATACCAGCGCGCTGATCGCCGATGCCAAATCCGGCGTGTCCGGCGCCGGACGCAAGGCCGAGATCGGCACGCTGTTTTCAGAGTCCAGCGACAACTTCAAGGCCTACGGCGTGTCGGGACACCGCCACACGCCCGAAACGGTTGCTCAGTTGCAGCGCTACACGGGCATGCCGGTTGCGCTGATCTTCACGCCGCACCTGGTGCCGATGATCCGCGGCATGCATTCGACGCTGTACGCGCGCCTGACCACCAGCATCGACAATGAGGCGCTGCAGGCATTGTTTGAAGATGCCTACAAGGACGCGCCATTTGTCGACGTCATGCCGTTCGGATCGCACCCGGAAACCCGTTCCACGCGCGGCTCGAACATGCTGCGCCTGGCGCTGCATCGCCCCGGCAACGGCAATACGGTCGTCATCCTGGTGGTGCAGGACAACCTGGTCAAGGGGGCTTCCGGCCAGGCAGTTCAGTGCATGAACCTGATGTTTGGCCTGGACGAGGGCAAGGGCTTGCAGATCGTCGCGCTGCTGCCGTAAGGCCCGGTCAGCCGTGAGCTGTGTGGAACTTTGTGGTGCTATCGGCAAGTTGCCAGACGCGCACGCGATCCAGATCAACGCCTTCCAGTAGTGATGGCGGTAAATTAACTCTGGCTCTGGTCGATTTGGCAAGGCCCACATTGTCCGCACGCGGCCCTCGACGGGCAGGTGCGATTCAGCAACCTGTCGCTTTGAGGAGTGCCAATCATGTTCGGTCGTAACGCAAAGACGGAAATTGACAGCCTGGTCGGAATTTCCGCCCGGATCGAGGGAAACCTGTGTTTCACCGGGGGGCTGCGCATTGACGGCGAAGTCAATGGCGATGTGATCGGCGGCGACAGCGCCGAAAACGTGCTGATCGTGTCGGAACATGCGCGCATCGCCGGCAACGTGCACTGTGCCACGCTGATCGTCGAAGGCTATATCGCAGGCGACGTGTATGCGACCGAACTACTTGAATTACAGCCGAAAGGCCGCATCATAGGCAATGTCCACTACAAGCGGCTCGAAATGCACAGCGGCGCCACCGTCGCCGGGACGCTCACCCACCAGGAGTCGGGCGAGCCGGAATTCCATCTTGCGATGTCGCCCCCCAGTATCTTCAAGGTATCCGAAGCGTGAGGGACGCCAACAGTCTATAATGACTCAAATTGTTTCCAGTAGGAGTATCACATGAACGCAGTTGCCGAAGCCCCAGACGTAATGCCAGCCCCGATCATCTTCACCGACAGCGCAGCCCAAAAAGTTGCTCAGCTGATCGAGGAAGAGGGCAATCCCGACCTGAAATTGCGCGTTTTCGTGCAAGGTGGCGGCTGTTCCGGCTTCCAGTACGGCTTTACCTTCGATGAAATCGTCAACGAAGACGACACCACCATGGTCAAGAATGGCGTGCAACTGCTGATCGATTCGATGAGCTACCAGTATCTGGTGGGCGCGGAAATCGATTACAAGGATGACCTCGAAGGTGCGCAGTTCGTCATCAAGAACCCGACCGCCACCTCGACCTGCGGTTGCGGTTCGTCGTTCTCGGCGTAACGGCCGCAGTCAAGCTTTACGCGGGGTACAGGGCGCCCAGGATTCTGGGTCCCTTTGCTCCCGTCACGGCCGGCAGATTGCCCGCTTCGCGTTGGGTGAAGCGGTAACCTAGCCACGCAAACGCCAGCGCTTCCACCCGGTTGGGCTCCACGCCCAGCACCGCAGTCGATTCCACCCGTGTTTTCCCACCCAGCGCCGCCGTCAAGGCGCGCAGCAGGGCGCTGTTGTACGCGCCGCCTCCGCAGACGTACACCGCTTCCACTTCGTGCGCACTTTCCAGGATGGCGTCGGCAATGCTGTGCGCGGTGAGCGCCACCAGCGTGGCCTGCACGTCTTGCGCGGCCAGCGGGCCAGCCTGGTCCAGCATGGCGTCCAGCCACGCCGCATGAAACAGGTCGCGGCCCGTGCTCTTGGGCGCCGGACGGGCAAAATAGGGTTCACCCAGGAATCGCGCCAGCAGGTCGTGGTTGACACTGCCGGCGGCGCCCCAGGCTCCGTCAGCGTCGTAATCGCAGCCTTGGTGGCGTCCAATCCATGCATCCATCAGAGCGTTGCCGGGGCCGGTATCGCAACCGCTGACGCGCCCGTCCGCGTGCAGCACGCTGATGTTGGCAATGCCGCCAATGTTGACCACGACGCGGGTTGAGCCCGCCTTGGCAAAGCATGCCTGATGAAACGCGGGCACCAGTGGCGCGCCCTGGCCGCCCGCGGCTACGTCGCGGCTGCGCAGATCGGCAATGACGTCAAGGCCGGTCAGTTCGGCCAGCAAGGCGGCATTGTTGGCCTGCACGGTAAAGCCGAGTTCCGGACGGTGGCGGATGGTCTGGCCATGCGCGGCGATTGCCGCGATGGGCCGGTCAGCGGCGGGCTTGAGCACTTCCACGCAGGCCGCGTAGCAAACGGCAAGGTTGTTGGCGGAGATGGCTTGGCGCAAGATTTCATCCGGGCCGGCCGCTTGCAGGGCCATCAGGCTGGCGCGCAGTTCGGTGCTGAAAGGAATGAAGGCGGCGGCGATGGTCGAGATGCTGCCGTCGGCAAAGTCGGCCAGCACGCCGTCGACGCCGTCCATGCTGGTGCCGGACATTAAACCGATGAAAAGGGAGGAAGTCGTCATGCACCCAATCATACAGGGTGCGCGGAAAAACAAAAGGGCCCGGAAAACCGGGCCCAAATTTTTGTACTACCGTTGCACGACTGTTTCCGTCAGCGCACTGCCATCGCCGTGCCGGTTGGCCGCAGCAGGGCAAACCGGTGCGTCATGTCGTTGGCGGCCATCTGGAAGCGAGCCATTTCCGAACTCGACAGTGGTGCCTGTGCCAGTACCTTGACCGACAGCGGGTCGCGTGCTTCGTTTCCAACTCGGAATTCATAGTGCAGGTGGGCGCCCGTGGACCAGCCGGTCGAGCCGACATAGCCGATAACATCACCTTGCTTGACCTGCTGGCCGCGCCGCATGCCCGTGGCAAAGCGGCTCATGTGGCCGTAGGCGGTGGTGTAGTTGGCCCAGTGCTTGAGGACGATGAAATTGCCGTAGCCGCCCTGAACACCGGCGAAATCGACCACGCCGTCGCCCGAGGCGCGAATCGGCGTACCGAGCGAGGCGGCAAAGTCGATGCCCTTGTGGGCTTTCCATTCGCCGGTAATCGGGTGCACGCGGTTCGAGAAACCCGACGAAATACGCGAGAACTCAAGCGGCGACTTGAGGAAGCCCTTCTTGAGCGCCTTGCCGTCGAAGGTATAGTAGCCGCCGCCCTGCTTGGTGACCGGATCTTCATACCAGACGGACTGATACGTCACGCCGCGGTTGGTAAATTCGCCAGCCAGGATGCGGCCTGCGCGTACCATTTCGCCGTCTTGCCAAAACGTTTCGTAGACGACGTTGAAGCGGTCGCCCCGTTTCAGGTCGGTACGAAAGTCTATGCTCGTCGAGAACATTTCAACGATCTGGGCCACGATGGTATCGGGCAGCTTGCCGCCGTCGGTGGTGGAGTCCGTCGCGCTGTACAGGGACGTGGTGATTTCGCGGGCGCGCATTTCGACGCGACGCTCGAGCTGCACCGGGGACGCCTTGGCCACGAACTTGTCGCCCTGGCGGGTGATCATCACCTGGGTGACCGGGTTGTCGCTGGCATCGACGAGGGTGCCGCGCAGCCATTGCAGGTCGCCGTTTTCATCCGTTTGCGCCTGGACCCGCTTGCCGGTCTTGAGCTGCATGATGGTCTTGGCGGTTTTGTCGGATTTGATGAACTGGGCTGCGGCAGGATCGTCAACGCCGAGGCGCTGGAGCAGAACGGCAAGCGTGTCGCCTGCGCGGATTTTCTCTTCGTGGATGAAGCTCTGCTCGTCTTTTTGAAGCGCAGCGATCTGATCGGCCAGGTTCGGCAGTTCGAGGTCTTGCGCGATCGACTTGACCGGCAGGTCCGACGCGTCGGGAGCCAGAGGCGCTACGCCCGCGGCGCCGAAGGCGCACACCGTGAGGAAGACCGCACCAGCGCGCGTGATGCGGGCCTTGCGTGTGCTTCCTAGTAGTCCGGTCCAGCTTTTGGCTGTGATTTTATGTATAGGGTTCATGCAATCAGTTAAAATTTGCCGCTTGAACATTCACGAAGAGCGCTACTTTTTCTTGTTGTTATTATGTTTAGTTTTCGTCGGGCAAGATTAATCGGATCGAGCATTATATCAAATAATTGAAGTAGCCCAACTTTTTCGTTATTCCGCCTCATTTTGTTATAAGTTAAACATGACCATTCCTGTATCCTCCAAGACTGTCGCCACCCCTTCCTTGCCCCTGACGGACAGTGTTTTGGAAGCACTTGCAATCACCAAACGCGGTGTGGACGAACTGCTCATCGAAAGCGAATTTGCTCAAAAACTGGCCCGGTCGGAACAGTCCGGCAAGCCGCTGCGCATCAAACTGGGCCTGGACCCCACCGCGCCCGACCTGCATCTGGGGCACACGGTGGTACTGAACAAGATGCGGCAATTGCAAAATCTGGGTCACCAGGTGATCTTCCTGATCGGCGACTTCACGTCGATGATCGGCGATCCCTCGGGACGCAACATTACGCGCCCGCCCCTGACCAAGGAGCAAATCGAGCTCAATGCGATGACCTATTTCAAGCAGGCGTCGCTGGTGCTCGACCCGGCGCGCACGGAAATTCGCTACAACTCCGAATGGTCCGACCCGCTGGGCGCGCGCGGCATGATCGAACTGGCGTCGCGCTACACGGTAGCCCGGATGATGGAACGGGACGATTTTACCAAGCGCTACAAGAGTGGGACACCGATCTCGGTCCATGAGTTCCTTTATCCTTTGATGCAAGGCTACGATTCGGTTGCTTTAAAGGCTGACCTTGAGCTGGGTGGAACAGATCAAAAATTCAACTTGCTGGTTGGCCGCGAGCTGCAGAAGGACTATGGCCAGGAGCAGCAGTGCATCCTGACCATGCCCTTGCTGGAAGGCCTCGATGGCGTCGACAAGATGTCCAAGTCGAAGAACAACTATATAGGTATCACCGAGCCTGCCAATATGATGTTCGGCAAGCTGATGAGCATTTCCGACGTCATGATGTGGCGTTATTACGAATTGCTGTCATTTAGTTCCCTGGCCGACATTGCTGCGCTAAAGGCGCAAACCGACGGTGGCCGCAATCCGCGCGACGCAAAAGTGGCGCTCGCCAAGGAAATTGTCACCCGATTCCATTGCGCACAAGCGGCCGACGATGCGCTGGCCGATTTCGTCAACCGCTCCAAGGGCGGCGTTCCCGACGATGTGCCCGAAGTGGCAGTGTCGGGCGCACCCATGGGCGTGGCGCACTTGCTGAAACACACCGGTCTGTGCGCCTCCACCGGCGAAGCGATGCGCATGGTGGACCAGGGCGGGGTGCGGATCGATGGCGCCGTCGTCACCGACAAGGCATTGCAAGTGCAGGCCGGCACGATTGTGCTGCAAGTGGGAAAACGCAAGTTCGCCCGTGTTACCCTAAGCGCATGATCGCTTTGCTGCAACGGGTCAGCCAGGCCAGCGTTTTGGTCGACGGCCAGTTGATCGGCGCGATCGACGCCGGCCTGATGGTGCTGGTGTGCGCCGAGCGGGGCGACAGCGAAAAGGAAGCTGACCTGCTGTTGGCCAAGTTGCTCGGCTACCGCGTGTTTGGCGATGCCGCGGGCAAGATGAACCTGAGCGTGGCCGACGTGGCCGGCGCCTTGTTGCTGGTTCCGCAATTTACGCTGGCGGCCGACACCAAGTCGGGCACCCGGCCATCTTTTACGCCGGCGGCAGCGCCCGCCGACGGCTTGCGCCTGTTCGACTATTTTGTTGGCCAGGCAAGAGCACGCCACGCAACAGTGCAGACCGGCCAGTTCGGCGCGGACATGAAAGTGTCGCTGACCAATGACGGCCCGGTGACTTTCTGGTTGCAGGTGGCGCCCAAGTGAAACCTGTGGACCGATTTGTGGTCAATATCATCAGGGCAGGGAGGTTGCGATGAGATTGTGGAGTGATTCTTTTACCGAGGGCGGGGCCATACCGGCGGAATGCGCATTCGCCGTCATCGATCCGACCACGCGCGTGCGCCTGGCAAGCAACCGCAATCCGCACCTGGCCTGGGATGACGTGCCGGCCGGCACGCAGTCGCTGGTCTTGCTGTGCCGCGACATCGATGCCCCTTCCATCGCCACCGATGTCAACCAGGAAAGGCGGGTGGTTCCCCTGGAGTTGCCGCGCGTCGATTTTTATCACTGGACGCTGGTCGATATTCCCGTGGCCATGCGCTTCATTGCGCTGGGCATGTTTTCCGAACTGGTCACGCCGCACGGCAAGAGCGGGCCGCTGGTGCCGTTCACGGTTAAAAACGGCACGGAGCATCAGCTGCGCCAGGGCATCAACGACTACACCAGCTGGTTCCTCGCCGATCCGGCCATGGCCGGTGAATATTACGGCTATGACGGCCCGTGCCCGCCGTGGAACGATGAGCGTGTGCACACCTACTTGTTTTGCCTGTACGCCCTCGATGTGCCGCAGCTGGGCCTGAAAGGGCGCTTTACCGGGGCCGAGGCGCGGCGCGCCATCCGCGGCCACATTCTTGATGAAGCACAAATTTTTGGCGTGTATTCGCTCAATCCCGACCTTGCCGACACGCTCGATTAAATGCCCACCACACAAATTGTATTGATCCGCCATGGCGAAACCGCCTGGAACGCCGAACGCCGCCTGCAGGGCCATATCGACATCGCCTTGAACGGGGAAGGCTTGCGCCAGGCCGCTGCCCTGGCCGGCGCGCTGGCGGCGGAGCACTTCGACGCCATCTATGCCAGCGACCTGCAGCGCGCTCACCAGACGGCAGAGGCGCTGGCCAGGCGGCAAGGCATGCTGGTGCATGCCGACAGCGGCCTGCGCGAACGCTGTTACGGCGGCTTTGAAGGGCTGTTGTATGCCGAGATCGAACTGCGCTTCCCGCGTGAATTTGCCGCCTGGCAGGCGCGCGACATCGACAGCGTGATGCCGGCCGGCGTGCGCGAGGCGGAAAGCTTTCGGCAGTTTTACCGGCGCTGCGTGGACGCCATTGCAGGCATTGCCGAGCGTTATCCCGGGCGCAAGCTGGCGCTGGTTGCCCATGGCGGCGTGCTCGAGTGCGCTTACCGTTCGGCGCTGGGACTGTCCTTGGAAACGCCGCGCGACTTTCCCGTGATGAACGCGAGCATCAACCGTTTCAGCGTGCACGGCGGGGTGTTGTCGCTGCACAGCTGGGGCGAAGTAGCCCACCTCAAAACCGGCGTGCTGGACGAACTTGGCTAACAGCGCGGCTAACGGCGCGGCAGGCCCCGGGGACCTGCCTTTTGAAGACTTTGCAAGCATTCAATCGATCTAGAAAGCATTTGCTTCATAATAAATAGTGCTTATTATTTGAGCAGTAAATCGGGTAAAATAACCGGTTCCCTCCAACCTTCCGGTCTTTGCCTGTGCATATTGGTCCTTACTTGTTGCGCAATAATGTTTTCGTTGCCCCCATGGCGGGCGTGACGGATCGGCCGTTCCGGCAACTGTGCAAGCAGCTCGGCGCCGGCTATGCCGTCTCCGAAATGGCGGCGTCCAACCCGCGCCTGTGGGCCACCGAAAAAAGCACGCGTCGCCTTGACCATGAAGGTGAAATGGAACCGAAGGCGGTCCAGATCGCCGGTGCCGTGGCGCAAGACCTGGCCGACTGCGCCAAATTCAACGTCGACCGCGGCGCCCAGATCATCGATATCAATATGGGCTGCCCGGTCAAGAAGGTGTGCAACAGCTGGTGTGGCTCGGCGCTGCTGCAACATGAAGACCTGGTCGAAAAAATCCTGGACGCCGTGGTACGCGCCGTCGATGTGCCGGTCACCCTCAAGTTTCGCACCGGCTGGAACCGCGAAAACAAAAATGCGCTGCGCATTGCCCGCATTGCCGAACAGGCTGGCATCCAGATGCTGACGCTGCACGGACGCACGCGCGCCGACGGCTACCAGGGCGAAGCCGAGTACGACACGATTGCCGCCGTCAAGGCGTCGGTGCGCATTCCCGTGGTGGCCAACGGCGACATCACGACCCCCGAAAAAGCGCGATTGGTGCTGGCCCAGACTGGCGCCGACGCCGTCATGATCGGGCGCGCGGCGCAAGGGCGGCCGTGGATCTGCCGCGAGATCGACCATTTCCTGCGCACAGGCGAATACTTGCCGGCGCCCTTGGTCGATGAAGTGCGCACCTTGATGGACGAACACTTGCAGGCGCACTACGCGTTTTACGGCGAATTTTTAGGCGTGCGCACGGCGCGCAAGCACATCGGCTGGTACGTGCGCGATCTTATCGGCGGTGAAGAGTTCCGGCAGCAAATGAACTTGTTGAAGTCCACAGAACAACAGTTGCGCGCAGTAGATGTTTTTTTCGAATCTCAACATAGTTTCGGCGAGCGGTTACAATACCGGCCCGCCAGCATTTCGCAAGTTGCATTGGCAGCATAAATTGGCAGAATAAAAACGCCAGGAAACAAGCATGTGGGGCAACGCTGCCAGCAAGAGCAGCGCTTAGAAACTAATCCAGCCAAGTGAAGCACGAAAACATGAGCAAAGAAAGTATCCAGGAAGTCGTCCAGAAAAGTCTTGAAGAGTATTTCAATGACCTGGGCGAACAGCAAGCGACGAACATCTACGATATGGTCGTGCTGACCGTCGAACGGCCGATTCTCGAAGTCGTCATGACGCGCGCGGAGGGCAACCAGTCCCACGCGGCCCAGATGCTGGGCATCAATCGCAATACCTTGCGAAAGAAGCTGCAGGAACACGGATTGCTCTAACAGCATTAGCACACTGAGTGGCCCGTGCTACCGTCGCGCGAGCCAATCGCGCGTGGCGCGCCAGTGCATCGAATTCTCATCAACTAGGCCACTCTTATGATCAAACAAGCTCTCCTTTCCGTTTCCGATAAAACCGGCGTACTCGAGTTCGCGCGCGCCTTGTCCGCCAAGGGCGTCAAGCTCCTGTCCACCGGCGGCACCGCCAAGCTGCTGGCCGACAATGGCGTGCCGGTTACCGAAGTGGCGGACTACACGGGCTTTCCGGAAATGCTCGATGGCCGCGTCAAGACGCTGCACCCAAAAGTGCACGGCGGCATCCTGGCCCGCCGCGATTTCCCCGAGCATGTCGCCAAGCTGACGGAACACGATATTCCCACCATCGACATGGTGGTGGTCAACCTGTATCCCTTCCAATCCACCGTGGCCAAGGAAGCGTGCTCGCTGGAAGACGCGATCGAGAACATCGACATCGGCGGCCCGACCATGCTGCGTTCGGCGGCCAAGAACCACAAGGATGTGGTCGTGGTCTGCGACCCGGCCGACTACCAGCGCGTGCTGGAAGAAATGGACGCGGGCGAGATTGCTTATGACACCAAGTTCATGCTGGCAAAAAAGGTTTTCGCGCACACGGCGCAATACGACGGCGCCATCACCAATTATCTGACCAGCCTGGGTGAAGACAAGGCGCACGCGACCCGCGCCGCCTATCCGCAGACGCTGAACATGACGTTTGAAAAAGTGCAGGACATGCGCTACGGCGAAAACCCGCACCAGTCGGCTGCCTTTTACCGCGACCTGGCGCCGGCGGCCGGCTCCTTGTCCGCCTACACCCAGTTGCAAGGCAAGGAACTGTCGTACAACAATATTGCCGACGCCGATGCCGCGTGGGAATGTGTCAAGTCGCTGGGCGGCCTGGGCCAGAGCGCCGGTTGCGTCATCGTCAAGCATGCCAATCCTTGCGGCGTGGCCATCGGCGTCGATGCGCTCGACGCTTACAGCCGCGCGCTGCAGACTGATCCGACGTCCGCTTTCGGCGGCATCATTGCACTCAACGTGGAGCTGGACGGCAAGACCGCCGAAGCGATTGCCAAGCTGTTCGTGGAAGTCTTGATCGCCCCGTCGTTCTCGAGCGAAGCGCGCGCCATCATGGCGGCCAAGCAAAACGTTCGCTTGCTGGAAATTGCCTTGGGCGCCGGACAAAATCCGTACGACGTCAAGCGCGTTGGCGGCGGCTTGCTGGTGCAGTTGCCGGACGCTAAAAATGTGGGCCTGGGCGAATTGCGCGTGGTCACCAAGGCTCAGCCTACCCAGCAACAATTGCAGGACATGATGTTCGCCTGGCGCGTGGCCAAGTTCGTCAAGTCGAATGCGATCGTATTCTGTGCCAACGGCATGACGCTCGGCGTGGGCGCCGGCCAGATGAGCCGTATCGATTCGGCCCGCATCGCCTCGATCAAGGCGCAAAATGCGGGCTTGACGCTGGCAGGTTCGGCCGTTGCGTCGGATGCGTTTTTCCCGTTCCGCGATGGCCTCGACGTGGTGGTCGATGCGGGCGCGACCTGCGTGATCCAGCCGGGCGGCTCGATGCGCGACCAGGAAGTGATCGACGCCGCCGATGAGCGGGGCGTGGTCATGCTGTACACGGGCGCGCGCCATTTCCGCCATTAATCAGCCCTGACATTGGCCCACTGCGTCGCCCTCGCGTGAGGGCGACGTTGATGCATGGTTCGAAATTTCCTTACCAAATTTCCCACCAAACCTTGCTCGCCGGTATAACATTCGGAGATGATTATTCTTGGCATTGATCCAGGCCTGCGCACCACGGGTTTCGGTCTGATTGAAAAGCAGGGCAACAAGTTGCGCTACATCGCCTCCGGCACCATCAAGACGGTGTCCGAAAGCGAGCTTCCCGGTCGCCTCAAGATCATTCTCAACGGTATCGCCGAGATCATCCGCACCTACCAGCCCGATTGCGCGGCGGTAGAGAAAGTGTTTGTCAACGTCAATCCCCAGTCCACCTTGCTGCTCGGGCAAGCGCGCGGCGCGGCGATCACGGCGTTGGTCGCGTCCGACCTTGATGTAGCCGAATACACCGCGCTGCAAGTGAAGCAAGCTGTCACAGGCCACGGCAAGGCCGCCAAGGAACAGGTGCAGGCCATGGTCGCGCGCCTGCTGGTGCTGCCTGGCTTGCCCGGCACCGATGCCGCCGACGCACTCGGCGTTGCCATTTGTCACGCCAACAGTGTCGATGCGCTGGCGCTGCTCGGCGCCTTGGCGCCATCGCTTTCCGGCCTGCGCATGAAGCGCGGCCGTCTCGTATAAGGGTTCCCATGATCGGACGTATTTCCGGAATTTTGCTTGAAAAAAATCCGCCGCAATTGCTGGTCGATTGCAATGGCGTAGGCTACGAAGTCGACGTGCCGATGAGCACCTATTACAACCTGCCGCAACTGGGCGAAAAGGTCACGCTGTTTACCCACCAGGCGATCCGCGAAGATGCGCATTTGCTGTTTGGCTTTGGCAATGCAGCCGAGCGCGCCGTCTTTCGCCAACTGATCAAGATTACCGGCGTTGGTGCGCGTACGGCGCTGTCGATTCTGTCGGGCATGACGATCGCCGACCTGGCGCAAGCGGTCACGCTGCAAGAAGCCGGGCGCCTGGTCAAAGTTCCCGGCATCGGCAAAAAAACAGCCGAGCGTTTGCTGCTGGAATTGAAAGGCAAGCTGGGCGCGGAACTGGGCACGCCGGGCGGCGTGGTGCAGCACGACGCCCAATCGGATATCCTCAATGCGCTGCTCGCTTTGGGGTATTCTGACAAGGAAGCAGTGGCCGCGCTGAAGAACATGCCGGCTGGCAGTACCGTTTCCGACGGTATCAAGTTTGCGCTCAAGGCGCTATCCAAAGGTTAACAGTACGTCATGAGCATTCAGACCGACGATTTCAGCGAGCAGCGTATTATTGCCGCCACACCCGCTTCGCCCAATGAAGAGGCGATCGAGCGCGCATTGCGGCCCAAGCATCTCGATGAATACGTGGGGCAGGAAAAGATCCGCGGCCAGCTTGAAATTTTCATCGCGGCGGCGCGCAAGCGCAAGGAAGCGCTGGACCATACCTTGCTGTTCGGACCGCCCGGCCTGGGCAAGACCACGCTGGCGCACATCATCGCCCGTGAAATGGGCGTGAACCTGCGTCAGACCTCGGGCCCGGTGCTGGAACGCCCGGGTGACCTGGCCGCCATCCTGACCAACCTGGAAGCGAACGACGTCCTGTTCATCGATGAAATCCACCGCCTCTCACCCGTGGTCGAAGAAATCTTGTACCCGGCGCTGGAAGACTACCAGATCGATATTATGATCGGCGAAGGGCCGGCGGCGCGCTCCGTCAAGCTCGACCTGCAGCCGTTCACGCTGGTTGGCGCCACCACCCGCGCCGGCATGCTGACCAATCCGCTGCGCGACCGTTTCGGTATCGTCGCGCGGCTCGAATTTTACAATCCGGCCGAGCTGACCCGCATCGTCACGCGCAGCGCAGCGCTGCTCAACGCGCCGATCGTCGAAGAAGGCGCGCGCGAAATTGCCATGCGTGCACGCGGTACGCCCCGCATCGCCAACCGCTTGCTGCGCCGGGTGCGCGACTATGCGGAAGTCAAAGGCAATGGCGAAATTACCAAGCCCATGGCGGATGCCGCGCTCGTTATGCTCGACATCGATTCAGTGGGCTTTGACGTGATGGACCGCAAGCTGCTCGAAGCGGTGCTGTTCAAGTTTGGCGGCGGCCCGGTCGGCATCGGCAATCTGGCGGCGGCGATTGGCGAAGAGAGCGACACCATTGAAGACGTGCTCGAGCCTTTCCTGATCCAGCAAGGTTATTTGCAGCGCACGCCGCGCGGACGCATCGCCACGCCGCTCGCTTACCAGCACTTTGGCGTGGCCGCCCCGCGCACCAGCCCGAGCGGCGACTTGTGGGATAACCTCAACGGCTAGCAGTGCTGGGCAGCGCTATTGCTGTGGATATGAAAGGCAAGTCGCACATGATGCAAATTTGGGTCGATGCCGACGCCTGTCCGGTCGTCATCAAGGAGATCTTGTACCGCGTGGCGGAACGGCTGCAGCTGAACGTTACCTTGGTGGCTAATCAATTGATGCGCGTACCTGCATCGCGCTTCGTGCGCGCCGTGCAAGTGCCTGCGGGATTTGATGTGGCCGACGCCGAGATCGTACGCCTGCTGGCGCCGGGCGACCTGGTTGTGACCGGCGACATTCCACTGGCCGCCGATGTGCTGGCCAAGGGTGGCTTCGCGCTCAATCCCCGCGGCGAATTCTATACGGTGGACAATATCGCGCAACAACTGACGATGCGCAAATTCATGGATGAATTGCGCGGCAGTGGTGTCGATACGGGCGGCCCCGCGCCCTTCGGCCAGGCCGACCGCCAGCACTTTGCCAATCAGCTCGACCGCCACCTGCACCGCCACGCCAAACGCCAATGAGCAAACAGGCAGCTCACATAGCGCTGCCGTGAATGGCGACCGTGTAATGTTAAGGCGCGTCCCGCATGAAGCCGACCGCTTCGCCATTGCCTGCCGTGGCGAAAATTTCCTTGTACGCCATGTAGGTAGCGCACAGCACGACCGGATACACAAAAATCAATCCGATGCCCAGCGGCAGGCTGCCGACGAAGGTGGCAACCCAGGACAGCACATAGAAAATAATGAACGCGGGGAAGTTCTTGACTGCGGCGGCAAAGCTGAGGCGAATCGCATCGACTGGCGCGGTGCCCTTCAGTACCACCAGGGCGGGGGCGAGCCAGAGCGCCATGACCACGGGAATCGAGAGCAGCATCATTAGCAGCAAACTGATGGCGCCCAGGGCCATGGCAAGCAATGGACTGGCAAAGACGGAGACCAGCACGGCCGCGCCCAGCACCGAGCCCAAAAACGCAATGGCCACGCCCATGCCGGCGGCGATCAGCGCCAGCATCCACAGCGGTGTGATGTTGGCCGCTTTTTGCGCGGCGGCCAGCACGTCCTGCCCATCCTCGCATGCGCGGCAAAAGAGCATGAGGGCGCCGGTGGCGAGAACGCCCAGCATGGTGGCCAGCCCGCTGCCCACAAGGGGAATCTTCTGGAGGATAAAGGTCACGATGAACAGCACCAGGCCAGCAATGATCAGCTCGCCAGGTTTTTTCATAAACAAGTTAAAGCCTGCCGCGATCCATTCGATGCCGCGGTTGATGTCGACGTGGCGAATGGTGGTAACCTTGTCTGGCGTGACGATGCCGTCTTCAGTGTGCATGTGAATCCCTTGAGTTTGTCCGGTGCGAAATGCAGGCCGATTATGCGGTGCAAATGCAGTTCTGGCAATTTTTTCGGATTGACAAACTCTGGCCGGTGCGCATTGGGCGCGGTGAGGCCTCAGTCCTGGCGGACCCAGGTCTGCGAACGGCCCAGCATGGGCACGCCGACATAGCCGCGCACGCTCATTTTTTTGCCGCCGTCGAGCAGCGTCAGCTTGCTGCGGTAGACCTTGCCGGAATCGGGATCGAGGATTTCGCCGCCGCTGTATTCATCGCCGTTTTTGTGCAAGCCGGACATGAACACCATGCCCAGCACCGGCTGATCCTTGTGGGCGCCCTGGCACTTGTCGCAGCGCGGATTGGGGTTCTGGCCGGCGGCCAGGAACAGTTTTTCAATCTGGCCCCGCACTTCACCCTTGTTTTCGGTGATCCGGATCAAGGCTTTGGGCTTGCCGGTGACGTCATCGATATTTTTCCAGAGTCCGACCGGGGATGCGTCTTGCGCAAAGGCAGGCGCCGCCAGCAAGATGATCAGGCTGGCGCAAAACAGGGTCTTCATGGTCGGTCTCCGGGAAAGGTCGTCAATACAGCCCTACAGTTTAGCAAGTTGCTCGCGCAATTTGGCAAGTGTTGCTGAAAAATTGACGAGCCGCTCGTTTTCCTGCGCCACCACGGCCGCCGGCGCGCGCGCGACAAAGCTCTCATTGCCCAGTTTGGCGTTGACCTTGGCAATTTCGCCGTCGATGCGGACGATTTCCTTGCCGATCCGCTCGCGCTCGGCGGCCACGTCGATCTCGACCTTGAGCATCAGCTTGGTGGTGCCGACCACCGACACGGGCGCCGGCGAATCCGGCAGCGCATCGACGATGTTCACTTCGGACAGCTTGCCCAGCGAGGCAATATAGGGCGCGAACGATTCCAGGCGCGCGCGCTCAAGCGGATCGTGGGCCTCGATAAACAGCGGCACGCGCACCGAGGGCGCCAATTGCATTTCGCTGCGCAAGTTGCGCGGAACGTCCGTCAGCGCTTTGAGTTCGCCCATCCAGGCTTCGGCCGCTTCATCGATCAGCGCGCTGTCGGCAATAGGATACGGCTGCAGCATGATTGAGCCAGAATCTGTATCAAGTTGCTTGCCCGCCAACGGGGCGATGGTTTGCCACAACGCTTCGGTGACGAACGGCATCAGCGGATGCGTCAGTCGCAGCGCCACTTCCAGCACGCGCAGCAGCGTGTTGCGGGTGGCTTGCTGCTGCGCCGGCGTTCCCTGCGAGACCTGGACCTTGGACACTTCCAGGTACCAGTCGCAATACTCGGTCCAGACAAACTTGTAGATGGCCGCGGCGATATTGTCGAAGCGGTAATCCGCGAAGCCTTTCGCCACCTCCAGTTCAACCCGCTGCAGCATCGACAGGATCCAGCGGTCGGCCAGCGACAAGGCCGCGTCGTTCGGCGTGCAATCGTGGCCTTCGGTATTCATCAGCACGAACTTGGTCGCATTCCACATCTTATTGCAAAAGTTGCGGTTGCCTTCGCAGCGGCCCAGGTCGAAGTTGATGTTGCGGCCAAGCGAAGCGTAGCTGGCCATCGTGAAGCGCACGGCGTCGGTGCCATACGGCGCGATGCCCGCCGGGAATTCCTTGCGCGTAGCCTTGGCGATTTTTTCCGCGTCGCGCGGGTTCATCAGGCCGGTGGTGCGCTTGGCCACCAGCGACTCAAGATCGATGCCGTCGATCAAATCGATCGGGTCCAGCGTGTTGCCTTTCGACTTGGACATTTTCTGGCCGCTCGCGTCGCGCACCAAGCCGTGCACATACACGGTTTCAAACGGCACCTTGCCGGTGAAGTGGGCGGTCATCATGACCATGCGCGCGACCCAGAAAAAGATGATGTCAAAGCCCGTCACCAGCACGGAAGAGGGCAGGAACATCTTCATGTCCGGCGTTTCCTCTGGCCAGCCCATGGTCGAGAACGGCACCAGCGCGGACGAGAACCAGGTGTCGAGCACGTCGTCGTCGCGCCGCAGCGGCGCCGTCACGCCGGCGGCGAGCGCCTTGGCGGTGGCTTCGGCCTCGGTCTTGGCCACGAAAATATTGCCGGCGTCGTCGTACCAAGCCGGGATCTGGTGGCCCCACCACAGTTGGCGCGAGATGCACCAGTCCTGGATGTTGTTGAGCCACTGGTTGTAGGTCGTGCTCCAGTTTTCCGGAATAAACTTGACTTCACCATTCGCCACTTTTTCCAGCGCCACTTCGGCAATCGACTTGCCCGGAAAGAAAGTGCCTTCCGGCGCAGGTTTGCTCATTGCCACGAACCACTGGTCGGTCAGCATCGGTTCGATGACCACGCCAGTGCGGTCGCCCCGCGGCACCATCAGCTTGTGCGGCTTGACCTCGACCAGGAAACCCTGGGCGTCGAGGTCGGCCACGATTTGCTTGCGCGCGGCGAAGCGGTCCATGCCGCGATAGGCGGCGGGAGCGGCATCGCTGATCCTGGCGTCGAGCGTGAGCACTTCGATCATCGGCAGCTTGTTGCGCTGGCCGACCTGGTAATCGTTGAAATCATGGGCCGGGGTAATCTTGACGCAGCCGGTGCCGAATGCCTTGTCGGCGTATTCGTCGGCGATCAGGGGGATTTCGCGGTCCGATAACGGCAACTTGAGCATCTTGCCGACCATCGCGCTGTAGCGCTCGTCGGTCGGGTCGACCGCCACGGCAACGTCGCCGAGCATGGTTTCAGGGCGCGTGGTGGCCACCGTGATGGCGCCGCTGCCGTCGGCCAGCGGGTAGCGGATGTACCACATGAAGCCGTCTTCTTCTTCCGACACCACTTCCAGGTCCGACACGGCGGTGCCCAGTTTCGGGTCCCAATTGACCAGGCGCTTGCCGCGGTAAATCAAGCCTTGTTCGAACAGGCGCACGAAGACATCGGTGACAACCTTCGAGCGTGGCTCATCCATCGTAAAATATTCGCGCGCCCAGTCGGGGGAGGTGCCCATGCGGCGCATCTGGCCGGTAATGATGTTGCCCGATTTCTCCTTCCACTCCCACACTTTCTCGACGAATTTCTCGCGGCCGAGGTCATGGCGGGAGATTTTCTGCGCATCGAGCTGGCGTTCGACGACGATCTGGGTGGCGATGCCCGCATGGTCGGTGCCCGGAATCCACGCGGTATTAAAGCCGCGCATACGGTAGTAGCGGGTCAGGCCATCCATGATGGTCTGGTTGAAGGCGTGGCCCATGTGCAAGGTGCCGGTGACGTTCGGCGGCGGCAACTGGATCGAGAAGGATGGCTTGGCAGCATCTTGGGTGGCGGCAAAGTAACCGCGCTGTTCCCACTCGGTGCGCCAGAACTGTTCAATGTCGGCTGGCTCGAAAGACTTGGCTAATTCCATGGTTTTATCGTGTAATTTTTGCGAAAGGAACCATTATAGTAGGACTGCCATCGGGCAACGCTGCAGCGCAAAAAAAAGTCCCCCAAAGCGGCCCGTACGCTTGCCTCCACCCTGTTTCCTCTGTTGCCAGTACACCAGGGTCAGACCACTTTTGCCGTTTTGCAAAAGTGGTCTGACCCTGGTGTACAGGCAACGAGCTTCCCTGGGGAAAGGCAGGGATGTGGGAATTTCTATATTGCCATGGATGCATGCGGTTATAATGCATTCCGCTGCCGCAAGGTGGCACACACGCTAGGGGTCCTGCAAGTCGCAATGTTGCGATGCGCGGGTGAGAAACACCCTCTGAACCTGATCTGGATAATGCCAGCGAAGGGAAGCTTGTGAGCGGCACGCTTGCCTTCCAGGGACGCGTGCCGCTCCTGTCTTCTTTTGCTGGCTCCTGCAAGCAAAAGGAGCCACATGAATGCCCCACTGAAGTTCGATTCCGCCACCGCCGTGGTGGACCAGGCCGCCATCACGCCGCTGCCCAATTCCCGCAAGATCTATGTCGAAGGCAGCCGGCCCGATATCCGCGTGCCGATGCGCGCCGTCAGCCAGGCCGATACGGCCGCCTCGTTCGGCGCCGAGCCCAATCCGCCCGTCTACCTGTACGACACCTCCGGCCCCTACTCGGACCCGCGCGCGGCGATCGATATCCGCTCGGGCCTGGCCGCGCCGCGCCTGCCTTGGATCGTCGAGCGCGGCGACACCGTTCAGCTCGACGGCCCCAGCTCGGCCTACGGGCGCGCCCGCCTGCAAGACGCCGAGCTGGCCAAGCTGCGCTTTCACCTGCACCGCACGCCGCGCCGCGCCAAGGCCGGCGCCAACGTCACCCAGATGCACTATGCGCGGCGCGGCATCGTCACGCCCGAAATGGAGTTCGTCGCGATCCGCGAAAACCTGCGGCGCCAGGAGTACCTGATCGAACTCGAAGCGTCCGGCCCGATGGGCAAGCGCACCGCCGCGCTGATGGGCCGCCAGCACCCGGGCCAGTCGTTCGGCGCCAGCATTCCAGATCTGATCACGCCCGAATTCGTGCGCGAGGAAATCGCGCGCGGCCGCGCCATCATCCCGGCCAACATCAACCACCCGGAAAGCGAGCCGATGATCATCGGGCGCAATTTCCTGGTCAAGATCAATGCCAATATCGGCAATTCGGCGGTGACGTCGTCGATCGGCGAGGAAGTGGAAAAAATGACCTGGGCCATCCGCTGGGGCGCCGACAATGTGATGGACCTGTCCACCGGCAAGCACATCCACGAAACGCGCGAATGGATCATCCGCAACAGCCCGGTCCCGATCGGCACGGTGCCCATTTACCAGGCGCTGGAAAAGGTCAACGGCAAGGCCGAAGACCTGACCTGGGAGATTTTCCGCGACACCCTGATCGAACAGGCCGAGCAGGGCGTCGATTACTTCACCATCCACGCCGGCGTGCTGCTGCGCTTCGTGCCGATGACGGCCAAGCGCCTGACCGGCATCGTCTCGCGCGGCGGCTCGATCATGGCCAAGTGGTGCCTGGCGCACCATAAGGAATCCTTTTTGTACACCCACTTCGAGGATATCTGCGAAATCATGAAGGCCTACGACGTCGCCTTCAGCTTGGGCGACGGGCTGCGCCCCGGTTCCATCTACGACGCCAACGATGAAGCCCAGCTGGCCGAACTGAAAACCCTGGGCGAACTGACCCAGGTCGCCTGGAAGCACGAAGTGCAGGTCATGATCGAAGGCCCCGGCCACGTGCCGATGCAGCTCATTAAAGAAAACATGGACCTGCAGCTCGAGCAGTGCGGCGAGGCGCCGTTCTACACGCTCGGCCCCCTGACAACCGATATCGCGCCCGGGTACGACCACATCACCTCGGGCATCGGCGCGGCGCAAATCGGCTGGTACGGTACCGCCATGCTGTGCTACGTGACGCCCAAGGAGCATCTGGGCCTGCCCAACAAGCAGGACGTCAAGGACGGCATCATCACCTACAAGATCGCGGCCCATGCGGCCGACCTGGCCAAGGGCCATCCGGGCGCGCAAATCCGCGACAACGCGCTGTCCAAGGCGCGCTTTGAATTTCGCTGGGACGACCAGTTCAACCTGGGCCTGGACCCGGACAAGGCGCGCGAATTTCACGACGAGACGCTGCCCAAGGATTCGGCCAAGGTGGCGCACTTTTGCTCGATGTGCGGCCCGCATTTCTGCTCGATGAAGATCACCCAGGAAGTGCGCGAATACGCCGCCGCCTTTGGCGTGAGCGAGGTCGACGCGCTCAAGCAGGGCATGGCAGTCAAAGCCATCGAGTTCGTGAAAAACGGCGCGCAACTGTACCGCAAGGCGTAACCATGATCGATATCGAAGTAAACGGCGAACCCAAAACCGTGGCCACCTGGATGACGCTGCAGGAACTGATCGAGCACCTCGCCGTGCCCAACCAGGCCGTGGCGCTGGCGGTCAACCGCAACGTGGTGCCGCGCCAGCTGTGGAAAATGCGGGTGCTGCTCGCGCAAGACAAAATTGACATCGTGCGCGCCATTGGCGGCGGCTGAAACCCATGGAGACAATCATGAAACAAGACGACATGCTGACCATCGCCGGCAATGCTTACCGATCGCGCCTGCTGGTGGGCAGCGGCAAATACCGCGACCTGGCGCAAACGCGCGCGGCCACCGACGCGGCCGGCGCCGAGATCGTGACGGTGGCGATCCGGCGCATGAACATCGGCCAGGACGTGAACGCGCCCAGCCTGCTCGACGTGCTGCCGCCCGACCAGTACACCATCCTGCCCAACACCGCCGGCTGCTACAACGCCAAGGATGCGGTCTATACGCTGCAAATGGCGCGCGAACTGCTCGGCGGGCGCAAACTGGTCAAGCTGGAAGTGCTGGGCGACGAAAAAACGCTGTTTCCGCACATGCCAGAAACGCTGCTGGCGGCCGAAACGCTGGTGCGCGACGGCTTTGACGTCATGGTCTACTGCAGCGACGACCCGATCCAGGCGCGCATCCTGGAAGGCATCGGCTGCGTGGCGATCATGCCGCTCGCGTCCCTGATCGGTTCGGGCATGGGCATCCTCAATCCGTGGAATTTGTCGCTGATTATCGAGCAGGCCAAGGTCCCGGTGCTGGTCGACGCCGGCGTGGGCACCGCGTCCGACGCGGCCATCGCCATGGAACTGGGGTGCGACGGGGTGCTGATGAATAGCGCCATCGCGCTCGCGCACGACCCGGTGCGCATGGCCGGCGCCATGCGCCTGGCGGTGCAGGGCGGGCGTGAAGCGTTTCTAGCCGGGCGCATGCCGCGCCGCTTTGCCGCTTCGCCCTCGTCGCCCGTGGCCGGGCGCATGACGTGACGAGCGGGGGCACCTGCGTTTCGGTGCTGGTCTTTTCCGGCCTCGATCCTTCGGGCGGGGCCGGCATGGCGGCCGACCTGGCCGCCATCGCCGCGCACGGCGTGCACGCGCTGCCCATCATCACGGCGCTCACGGTGCAGGACCAGAACCGTGTGTATGGCGTCGAGCCGGTCGACAGCGCCATGCTGGTGCGCCAGGCCGACGCGTTGACCGGCGCGCTGCGCATCGACGCCGTCAAGATCGGCATCCCGGGCAGCGGCGCCAACGCTGAAGTCATCGCCCGCATCATCGCCCGCCTGCGTGAAAAGAACCCGCGCCTGCCCGTGGTGCTCGACCCGGTGCTGGCCAGCGGCCATGGCGACGCGCTCGCCGTGGGCGACGCGCGCGCCGCGCTGGCGCCGCTGCTGGCGCTGGCCACGCTGGTCGTGCCCAATCTGGCCGAGGCCGCGGCGCTTGACTGTTCGCCGTGCCCGCACGTGCTGGTCACCGGCGGCCACGGCGACGGCCCGTTCGTGATCAACCGCTATCTGGGCGCGGGCCACGGTCACCACGATCGACTCTGGCGCTGGCCGCGCCTGCCCGGCCAGTTTCACGGCAGCGGCTGCACGCTGGCCGCCGCCATCGCGGCCCGGCTGGCGCTGGGCGACGACATCGGCGCCGCGCTCGGCGCCGCCCAGGCCTTTGTGCACGCCACGCTGGCCGGGGCCTACAGCATCGGCCCCGGCCAGCGCATCCCGCGCCGCATCCAATCCTGGACCCCAAGCTTGGACCCTGAACCCGGAATCGATCGATGGTAAATACTATGCAAGGCCTGTACCTGGTCACCCCCAACTGGGACGACACCGCAAAACTGCTGGCCTGTACCGAACGCGCGCTGGCCGCCGGCGCCGCCCTGGTCCAGTACCGCCACAAGCACGCCGGCGCCGAACTGCTGCGCCAGCAGGGCGCCGCCTTGCTGGCGCTGTGCCGCCGCTACCGCCGCCCGCTGGTCATCAACGACCATGTGGCGCTGTGCCTGACGCTCGACGCCGATGGCGTGCACGTGGGCGGCACCGATGTGTCGGTGGCCGAGGCCCGCGCCGCGCTGGGGCCGGAAAAAATCGTCGGCGCTTCCTGCTACGGCGACCTGGCGCTGGCGCGCGAAGCCGAACGGGCCGGCGCCAGCTACGCCGCCTTCGGCGGCTTTTACCCGTCCACCGTCAAGCAGTACAGCGTCAGCACCGAGCCCGACATCGTGCTGCACGCGCGCGCCACACTGGCCGTGCCGGTGGTGGTCATCGGCGGCATGACGAGCGCCAACGCCGCCCCGCTGGTCGAGCGCGGCGCGGCCCTGGTCGCGGCCATTACCAGTGTCTACATGGCCGACGATCCGGGGGCGGCCGTGCGCGCTTTCGACGCACTGTTCGCGCGCGCTGGACACAGGGCAACAATATAGGGCAAACTTCTGGCTCACCAACACGATGTAATCGAGGAAATCTTGCCCATGAGCGCCGCTCCCGCCGTCAAACGCCGCATCCTCGTCGTCGATGACGATCCGCTCCTGCTCACTTTCCTGACCGAAGTCATCGGCTACGCCGGCTACGACACCGTCACCGCCTCGTGCGCCGAGGAAGCACTGGCCGTCATCGCCACGGGCGAGCCCGACCTGGCCTTGCTCGACATCACCATGCCCGGCATGAGCGGCCTGGAGCTGGCGGCAAGGCTGAAGGCAGACACCAGCGTGCCGTTCATGTTTCTCTCGGCCGTGGACGACAGCGAGTCGGCGCGCCAGGCGGCGGCGCACGGCGCGGTCGGCTACCTGGTCAAGCCGGTTGACGCGGCGCGCCTGATGCCCGCTTTCGAAGCAGGCCTGGCGCGCGCCGACGATATCCGCCAGCTGCGCCGCACCGAAGTGAACCTGAATGCGGCGCTGGTCGCCGGGCGCGAAACCAGCGTGGCGGTGGGCCTGTTGATGGGCAAGTTTCAGACCGACCGCAACACCGCCTTCGAGGTGCTGCGCGACCATGCCCGTTCGAGCCGGCGCAAGATTAATGAAGTGGCCGACCAGTTGCTGGCGGCCGAGGAGACGCTCAACAGCCTGCACAGCGCCTTTGCCGAGCGGCTGAAAGCAAAGTCATCCTGAGCGCTGGAATATTGATGGAATTTCTACTATGCGCAGAATAGACAAATTCTATCGATAAGTTGCATCAGTGCAAGGCAGGCTTGCGCTATGATCTGTTCATTGGCGTCTAATTTGTTTGCCGCTCGTTGTCCCCACGGTGTTCGCCCCAAAAACGCGCACGCCGCGCGACCCAACCCAGCCGCCTTGTACACGCGGCGCCAAGTATCTTCCTGTCGGCCCAGCTCCGCCGCTTCAGTTCCCGAACCTGATGCGCGCACAGCTTGGCGCGCCCGGATTCGGCCGTTTGTTTGTCCGAATACGAAAGGAAGTTGCCATGAAGCCGACGCACCCTGCCACCCATTGCCTGTCAGCCGCCCGCCACTTGGTGCGTAGCGGCAAGGCCGGCACGCTGGCCTGCGCCCACACACCGGCGCGTCACCGGACGGCGCCAGGGCAGGCGGATGCCGCCCTCGTCGCCGCTGTTGCCGCTGTTGATGTTGCTCTAACTGTTGCTGTTGCTTGCGCTACCCGGGGCGCCGCCAAACAATATCGGCAACTGGCGCCGGCCGACACTGGGTTTCCGCGCGTGCTGCATATCGACACCCAAACCGGCACCGCCGCCGTGCTCGCCAGCCTGCTTGGCAGCGGCGTGCACGTCACCCACGTTGGCACGCTGGCGCAGGCGCGCCGGCTGCTGCAGGAGCAGATTTTTTCGCTGGTGATCCTCGATCCTGCCTTGCCGGACGCCGCCGCGAGCGCGCTGCCGGAGCTGCAAACGCTGCTGGACGGCACGCCCTTGCTGGTCTATACCGACCAGCCTGTTGCCTGGCGCGACGCTTTGCCGAGCGTGCGTTTGTCGAAATCGTCGACCACGGCGCGCCAGCTGTGGACGGCAATGTCCGCCATGCTGTGGAACACAAGCGCACTGAGCGCGGGAGACTAAGCATGAGCAAAGTGCTCAAATCGATCCTGTACGTGGAAGACGACCTGCACGTACGCACCACTGCCAAGCTGGTGATGGAAGTGATCGGCAAGTTCGACGTACGCGATTGCAGCTCTGGGCGCGAAGCGCTGCTGGCCGCGCGCGACTTCGCGCCCGACCTGATTTTGCTCGACGTGCTCATGCCCGAGCTGGACGGCGTCACTACCCTGGCCATGCTGCGCCGCATGCCGCACCTGGCGCACGTGCCGGCGCTGTTCGTCACGGGCCTGACCTCGGAAGCCGACATCGCGCGCTATATGGACGCCGGCGCCATCGGCGTGATCCCGAAGCCGGTGCTGCCGATGCGCCTGACGGGCCAGTTGCATTCCATGTGGAACAAGCACGAGGCCGCGCTCACTTGAGGATGCGCTGGCATGGCGCGCCCCGGCTTGCTATGATGGTGAACACCCATTCTTCAGGCCCGGAAAAAACATGAAAACCAAAGCAGCGATCGCATGGAAGGCGGGACAACCGCTGACAATTGAAGAGGTAGAACTGGAAGGCCCGAAAGAAGGCGAAGTGCTGGTCGAAATCAAGGCCACCGGCATTTGCCATACCGATTACTACACGCTCTCGGGCGCCGACCCGGAAGGCATTTTCCCGTCCATCCTGGGGCATGAAGGCGCCGGCATCGTGGTTGATGTCGGCCCGGGCGTAAAGAGCATCCGCAAGGACGACCACGTCATTCCGCTGTATACCCCGGAATGCCGCCAGTGCAAATTTTGCCTCTCGCAAAAGACCAACCTGTGCCAGTCGATCCGCTCGACCCAGGGCCGCGGCCTGATGCCCGACGCCACCAGCCGCTTTTCCATCGACGGCAAACCGATCTTCCATTACATGGGCACGTCCACGTTCTCGAACTACATCGTAGTGCCCGAAATCGCGCTGGCCAAGGTGCGCTCGGATGCGCCGTTCGACAAGATCTGCTACATCGGCTGCGGCGTGACCACCGGCGTGGGCGCGGTGCTGTTTACGGCCAAGGTGGAGGCGGGCGCCAACGTAGTCGTGTTCGGGCTGGGCGGAATCGGCCTGAACGTGATCCAGGCCGCGCGCATGGTCGGCGCCGACAAGATCATCGGGGTCGACATCAACCCGGGCCGCCAGGAGATGGCGCGCAAGTTCGGCATGACGCACTTTGTCAACCCGACCGAGGTCGAGAACGTGGTCGATGCCATCGTCGGTCTTACCGACGGCGGCGCCGACTACAGCTTCGAGTGCATCGGCAATGTGACGACCATGCGCCAGTCGCTCGAGTGCTGCCACAAGGGCTGGGGCCAGTCGATCATCATCGGCGTGGCGGCGGCTGGGCAAGAGATCTCGACGCGGCCGTTCCAGCTGGTGACGGGGCGCGTGTGGAGGGGTTCCGCGTTCGGCGGCGCGCGCGGGCGCACCGACGTGCCCAAGATCGTCGACTGGTACATGGAAGGCAAGCTCAATATCGACGACCTGATCACGCACCGGCTGCCGCTGGAGCGGATCAATGAAGGGTTTGATCTGATGAAGAGCGGCGAGTCGATCCGGTCGGTGGTGCTGTACTGATTCCTGGCAGGGGCTTGTGCAAAGAGTAGGTCGGAATGCGCTTTCGCTTTTCCGACCTACAACGCCGCTCCCGCGGTGCCAAACTCCCGCAGCGCCTCCCGGTAATTGCGGCTCAGCGTCAGCCTGCTCCCGTCGCTCATCATCACCAACAGATCCCCGCCAAACCACGGCAGCAGCTTTTTCACGTGGTCCAGGTTCACGATATGCGACCTGTGAATGCGCCTGAACACGGTTCCGTCCAGCCGCTCCAAGATCCCCGCCATCCGTTCGCGCATCAGGTGCTCGCCGCCGACCGTATGCAGCCGTATGTAATTGCCCTCGGCGCTGATATGCATGATGTCCGCCGCGCGCACCAGGTGTTGCGCCTCTCCGCTGCGCACCAGAATGCGGTCCTGTCCGGACCTGGCTGCGGCCACTTCCTTGAGCACCGCCCCCAATTGATCCCGGAACTGTTCCTGCCCGGCGCCCAGCCAGCGCCTGGCCTTGTCCATCGCCACCGTAAAGCGCTGCTGGTCGAACGGCTTGACCAGGTAATCCATCGCGTTGGCGTTGAAGGCGCCCAGCGCATAATGGTCGTACGCGGTTGCGAAGATGGTCGCCGGCATGTTCGCCGCGCCGATGCGCGCGGCCACTTCCAGCCCGTTCAGCTCCGGCATTTCCACGTCCAGAAACACCAGGTCGGGCGTCAATCGCGCGATGTCGTCGCACGCTTGACGCCCGTTGCGCGATTCGCCCACCACCTCGCAATCAATATGGCCGGCTAGGAACTGCGACAGGCGCTTGCGCGCCGACGTTTCGTCATCGGCCAGCAGCACGCGGATAGGGGCGCTCATGCCGCCGCGCGCAGCGGCGCGCGCAGGGGAATGCTGATGCGCGCGATGGTGCCGCACGCCGAGCGCAACAGCGCCAGTTCCTGGGCGGCGCCATACAGCGCTTCCAGCCGCGAACGCGTATTGCTAAGGCCGATGCCGAAGCCTTTCTGCTGCGCCGCCTGGGGCGGGGCGTCGTCTTCCACTTCCAGCAGCAGCGAGGCGCCCCGCGCGTAGGCGCGGATCACGATGCGCCCGCCGTCGGCGCGCGGCGCCACGCCGTACTTGATCGCGTTTTCCACCAGCGGCTGCAAGATAAAGGGCGGAATCGACTCGTCCTGCAAATGGTCGGGAATCGCCCATTCGACCGCGAGGCGCTGCTCAAAGCGGATTTTTTCGATATCCAGGTAGGCCTCGATGAAGCTTATCTCCTGCTTGAGCGTGACGAGCGGCTTGTCCGATTCGCGCAGCGAGGTGCGCAGCATATCGCTGAGGCGATTGAGCATGCGGTCGGCGGTGGCAACGTCATAGTGCATCAGCGAGCCGATCGCATGCAAGGTATTGAACAGGAAGTGCGGCTGCAGCTGCAGCTTCAGGCTTTGCAGCTGCGCGCGCACACAGGCGGTCTTGTGTTCGGCGATCTGCAAGTCGCGCCGGCGCGCCAGCTTGAGAGCGTCGTTCAACTGGACGATGCCGACAAAGCCGAAGTAGGTCAGCAGACCAATGTGGAAGCAGTTTTGAAAGGCGATGAAGATCAGCTGGTAGGCGGTTTTGTCCATGAACGCCGTGGTCAGGCCGGCAAACAGCCAGTGCCCCAGCGTGATGTCGATCTGGGTGGTGACGCCGCCCAGCAGAAGATGAAACAGCCACGAACGCCAGTGCATGCGCAGCGGATAGCGCCGGATCAGCGGCAGGACCAGCAAGCCAAGCAGCGCCCAG
Organism: Massilia sp. TWP1-3-3; assembly: GCF_049897805.1. Lineage (NCBI taxonomy): Bacteria > Pseudomonadati > Pseudomonadota > Betaproteobacteria > Burkholderiales > Oxalobacteraceae > Massilia > Massilia sp. TWP1-3-3. The sequence continues at coordinate 29,210 of NZ_JAFCWX010000014.1, read as the reverse complement.
GCGCCGAAGTGCGCGGCATTGAAGACGAAGTTCATATACAGCGGCACGTCGAAGATCGCGCGCAAGAAATTGTAGCCGCCCGCAAGCGCCCAGGCGCCCCAGTAAATGCGCGGGGGCAGGGTACGCAGGCTCGTTAGCATGGCTGTCAGTGGCGGTGGCATGGGAAGTGGGCGCAGTTTGCTAGAACGGGAGTGTGCCATGCCGTGGCGCGCCCTGGCGATGGATTTCGTCACGCATCCGTCACGGCTCATCCCAAGCCGGTCGCTGCCGCCGGGTTGTTGGGGCAAGCTGCATTCGTGCCCGAATCCGACGGCACCGACAACACCGACAAGGAATGCACCGCATGAAATCGACCCGCCCCACCAAGTACAAAGTACTGTTCTCCGGCGCCCTGATGGCGCTGGCCGCATTGCCGGCGCACGCAGGCCACAAGGAAGATGTGGAGCGCTACAACAAGGCGCTGGTGACGCACTTCCTCACTGCCATTGGCAGCACCGCCGACGCCGACGCCGTCGTGCGCCGCCAGGTGGCGCCTCACGTGATCCAGCACGATCCGCTGGTGACGTCCGGGCGCGACGGCACGGCCGCCTGGATTCGCGAACTGCGGGCCCGCTCGCCGGCGCAGGCCATCAGCGTCAAGCACCTGCTGTCCGACGGCGACCTGGTGTTCGTTCACTCGCACATCTCGGCCACGCCGGCCAATGACATGAGCGGCACCAACCGCTATGACTTCTACCGCCTCGACAAAGGCTGGATCGTCGAGCACTGGGCGGTGCAGGCCAAGGTGCACGCCACGTCGGCCAACGGCAATTCGCAGTTCAGCAACCTGTACGCCTACCCAGCCTCGCCCGGGCCGGCCGTCATGACGGCGCAGCGCACCGAGATGAACCGCCTGATGCTGACCACGCTGTCGGACGAAGTGTTCGGCAAGAAGAACTTCGGCCTGCTCGACCGGATGTGGGGACCGAATTACATCCAGCACAATCCCTTCGTCGGCAACGGCCGCGCTGCGCTGGCGGCGGTGATCCAGTACATTGCCGCGCCCGGGTCCATGTATCGCGTGGTGCGCGCGATGGCCGAGGGCGACCTGGGCGTGGTCTGCTCCCAGAACCAGGATGAGGGGAGCGACCCGAAGAATGAATTTTCGGGCGTCACCGTGTGCGACATGTACCGCGTGGCCAACTTTGAACTGGTTGAGCACTGGGACGTCGCGCAAGCGGTGCCGACCTCTTCGCTCAACGGCAACTCGATGTTCAGCTCGCTGTACCGCAAGGCCGAACGCTAGCCAACAAACGCTTGACTCTTCCGATTACAACTGTAATCATGATGCTGTGATTACGCGTGTAATCGCAGCATCCGGGAGAGGCAATGAGCAAACAGACAGCAATCAGCGACGCCGAGTCGCTCGTCATGGACGTGGTGTGGCGCGGACCGCCCGGCATGCCGGCCGAGGACATCATCGCCGCCCTGGTCAGCGAGCAGCGCTGGCAGGAAGCGACCGTCAAGACGCTGCTCAACCGGCTCCTCAAAAAAGGCGCGCTCAGTGCCGGCAAGGACGGGCGCCGCTACCTGTACACGGCAGTGCTCAAGCGTGAACAATGGGTCAGCAGCGAAAGCACCAGCATGCTCGACCGGCTGTTCGGCGGACGCGTGGCGCCGCTGGTGGCGCACTTCGGCAAGCACCGCAAACTGAGCGCGGCCGATATCGCCGAACTGAAGAAACTGGTCGAGGAGCTCGGCGATGGCACATAGTGTGCTCGATCTGCTCGATCTGCTCGATCTTCTGGCCCGGCTGGCGCTGGCAAGCACCTGCGCCATCGTCATGGTCTTGCTGGTGCGTCGCCCGCTGCGTGCCTTTGGGGGCGCCGCCGGCGCGTACCTGTGCTGGCTGGCCGTCCCGGCTGCGCTGCTCGCTGCGGCGCTCCCCGTACCGACAGCCGCTCCCGTCACCGTGCTGGCGCTGGCGCCGTCGCTCAAGGCCTCGCTGCTGGTTGCCAGCGTGGCCCCGGCCGCCATCGAATGGCTAACATGGCTGGACTGGCTGGCGCGGCTCTGGGCTGGCGGCGCGCTCGCTACCGGCGTGCTGTTCGTGCTTGGCCAGCGCGCCTTTGTGCGCAGCCTCGGTGGCCTGACAGAACGCGATGGGATTTTTCATGCGGCCAGCGCGCGCCATGGTCCCGTTTTACTGGGCCTGTTTCGCCCGCGCGTTGTCGTCCCCGCCGATTTTACGGCGCGCTACAGCCTTGATGAACAGGCGCTGATCATTGCCCACGAACGCCAGCATGCCGCCCGGCGCGACCCCGCCGCCAACGCCTTGCTGGTGGTGCTGCAGAGTGCGTTCTGGTTCAATCCCCTCATGCACGTCGCAGCGTCGCGTTTTCGCTTTGACCAGGAACTGGCCTGCGACAGCGCCGTCATGGCGCGCCACGGCGCCGCTCGCCAGGCTTACGCCGCGGCGATGCTCAAGACCCAGGCGGCAGGCGCTTTGGCGCTGGCCACCTGCCACTGGCAATCAAGCCACCCACTCAAGGAGCGCATCATGCAACTGAAAAAATCCACCAGCACCCCACGGCGCCACGCCACGGGCCTGATCGTCGCGCTACTGGCCTGCGCCAGCATGCTTGGCACCGTCTCGGCCCGCGCCGGCGGCGAGACTTACGATATCGCCGTCAAGTTTGCTGACGGACCTGGCACTACCTCGGCCAAGGTGCGCGTCAAGGCGGGAGAAGAGTTCGCGCTGCGCTCGGATCAGCCGGGCCCTGTCTGGAGCGGGGTGTTCACGGTCACGCCGGCGGCGGGCGACGCGGTGATGGTCAAGATGAAAGTGACGCCGGAAAGCGGGATCGTCGCCTCCCCCATGCTGCTGCTGAAACTGGGGCGGCCTGGCGCGGTGCGCGAAGGCGACGCGGCCAAGCCAACCTTCCAGATCGGGTTGACGGTCACGCGCGCCTGATGCGCAAGGGGCGCTCGCAGGAGTGCGCGACCGGTATAATCATGGGATGCAAAATCTCCTTCACAACCTCAATCCCGAACAGCTTGCCGCCGTCACGCTGCCCCAGCAAAGCGCCCTGATCCTGGCGGGCGCCGGCTCGGGCAAAACGCGCGTGCTGACCACCCGCATCGCCTGGCTGATCCAGACGGGGCAGGTGTCGCCGGCCGGGATCATGGCGGTTACTTTTACCAACAAGGCGGCCAAGGAAATGCTCACGCGCCTGTCCGCGCTGCTGCCCGTCAGCACGCGCGGCATGTGGATCGGCACTTTCCACGGGCTGTGCAACCGCCTGCTGCGCACCCACTTTCGCGACGCCGCGTTGCCGCAGACGTTCCAGATCATGGATTCGCAAGACCAAATCTCGATGATCAAGCGCCTGCTCAAGGCCAACAATATCGATGATGAAAAATACCCGGCCAAGGCGCTGATGTATTTCATCAACAGCGCCAAGGACCAGGGCCAGCGCTCGCACAATGTTGAAGCGCACGATCCGATCGAGCGCAAGTTCGTCGAGCTGTATGAACTCTATGACCAGCAATGCCAGCGCGAAGGCGTGGTGGACTTTGCCGAGCTGCTGTTGCGCGCCTATGAATTGCTGGTTCGCAACCAGCCGCTGCGCGAGCATTACCAGGCGCGCTTCAAGCACATCCTGGTCGACGAGTTCCAGGATACCAACGACCTGCAATACAATCTGCTCAAAATGCTGGCCGGGCACGAGGCGCAGTTTGGCGGCGCGCTGTTTGCCGTCGGCGACGATGACCAGAGCATTTACGCCTTTCGCGGCGCCAATGTGGGCAATATGGCCGCCTTCGAGCGCGAATTTCGGGTCGAGAACTTGATCAAGCTGGAGCAAAATTACCGCTCGCACGGCCACATTCTCGACAGCGCCAACCAGCTCATCTCCAACAACAGCAACCGGCTCGGCAAGAACCTGCGCACCGACGCCGGCCACGGCGAGCCGGTGCGCATCTACGAAGCCTCGTCCGATCTCGAAGAAGCGCAGTGGATCATCGAAGAAGCCAAGAGCCTGATGGCGGACGGCGCGCTGCGCAGTGAAATCGCCATCTTGTACCGCTCCAACGCCCAGTCGCGCGTGATCGAGCATGCGCTGTTTGCGGCCGGCTTGCCCTACACCGTGTATGGCGGCCAGCGCTACTTCCAGCGCGCCGAGGTCAAGCACGGCATCGCCTACCTGCAGTTGATGGACAATCCGCACAACGACCAGGCCTTTTTGCGCGTGGTCAATTTTCCCACGCGCGGCATCGGCATGCGCTCGATCGAGGCGTTGCAGGACGCCGCCGGCCATCACGGCATTTCGCTGTACGCTGCGGTGCCTTACGTGGCCGGCAAGGCGGGTTCTTCGCTGAGCGCTTTCATCAAGCTGATTGAAGGCGCGCGTTTCGAAACCCAGCAGCTGGCGCTGCCCGAAATGGTGCGCGTGGTGCTCGAGGCGAGCGGCCTGTTGACCCACTACGAAAAGGAAAAGGAAGGCGCCGACCGCATCGAAAACCTGGAGCAGATGGTCAACGCGGCCACCCAGTTCGTGCAGGAAGAAGGCTTTGGCCAGGCGGCGCCCGCGCACCTGGGCCCGAAAACCACGGCGCAGTCGGGCATGCCGCTTGTCGACGGCGACGGCTTCGAATTGCTCGACGCCGACGCGCCACTGCCCACAGTAATGTCACCGCTGTCGGCCTTTTTGTCGCACGCGTCACTGGAGGCGGGCGACGCCCAGGCGCAGGCCGGCCAGGACGCGCTGCAACTGATGACGGTGCACTCGGCCAAGGGCCTCGAGTTCGACGCCGTCTTCATCACCGGCCTTGAAGAAGGCCTGTTCCCGCACGAAAGCAGCACGCGCGAAATGGATGGCGTGGATGAAGAGCGGCGCCTGATGTACGTGGCCATCACGCGCGCCAAAAAGCGCCTGTACATGAGCTTTACGCAAACGCGCATGCTGCACGGGCAGACGCGCTACAACATGAAGTCGCGTTTTTTCGACGAGCTGCCCGAAGAAGCGCTCAAGTGGATTTCGCCGCGCGTGCAGTCGCACTGGATGGGTAACAAGAAGTCCGCCTGGGATGACACCGCGTTCACCGGCGGCGGCTCGGACAACAAAATCGCCCAGCAGATCACGCAGAAGGCGGCTGCATCAGGCCCGGGCTGGCGCATTGGCGAATCGGTTGTGCATGGCAAGTTCGGCGAAGGCGTGATCGTCAATATCGAAGGCGGCGGCGCCAATGCCCGCGCGCAGATCAATTTCGGGCGCGCCGGGATGAAAGTGCTGGACCTGTCGATTGCCAAGCTGGAGCGCCTGGGGCGGTGATGTTGCGGTGCCGGTGGCCGGTTAAAACTGGTCGACCGGAAGCGGGTCCGCGGTTTGCTTGCTGCCGGTCGCCGCGAACAGCTTGAGTTTCAACTTGACGAACTTGTCGCGCTGGGGCTGGAACAGTTCACGTTCCTGAAACGCCCGCATGCGCCCGTCGACCATCATTTTGTATTTCACGACATAGCTACCCGGCGCCACGTCTTCAACGACGAAGCGCTTGCCGTGGTGCACGAACATGCTGCGCGCGGCGCGCCCGTTGCGAAACAGCCGCACTTCCGCGTCGTATTTGCCGCCAGTGTTATCGATGTCAACCATCGCTATCCCGGGCGAGAAATCCTGTGCCGACGCTTGCAGGTAGCCATGTGGCACGCGGTCCGACTGCGCGACTTGCTCGGGCACCGGCGCTGGCGCTGATTGGCTCGCGTCGACGCCCTGCGCTTCATCATCGTCGCGGCCAGCTTCGGCAACCTGAAAGACGACCAACAACGCCAGGAAGAAAAATGCCAGCACGCCGGCAACCCGCACCGCATCCTGATCGTGCCAGCTGCGCTTTTGCTGCCGGGGTGCGGCTGGCTGCGGGGCGGGCGGCGCCGCGTGTTGTGCAGCGCGACGTTCCAGGGCCGCTATCGCGCGGTCATGCCGTGCGCGCCGTTCAGGGTCGCTCAGCACATCCCACGCCAGGTTAATCAGCTTCATGATTTCCAGCGCGGCAGGATCCGGATTGCGGTCCGGATGGTATTGCTGCGACAGCTTGCGGTACGCCGTCTTGATGACGCCGACGGGAGCGTCGCGCTGGACCTTGAGATTGTCGTAGTGGGTTGCTATCGGTTGGGCCACGTGCCACTCGTTCATAAAAAAGCCGGCAATTGCCGGCGCCGCCGGGAGGGGCGGCGTAGTAAATGCGTTCCAGACATGGATTGTAGTCGATTGTGGCGTGGCGAAATAGCATCACATCGTGAGGGCAGAGGGGCGGCGTCCTCGCCCACGCCCCTATGACTCTGCTTGCTTTTCAGAATTACTTCAGTATGTTGTGGGAGATCCTGCCCTCCCGGCGCGCGTATCGCCTGAGCGTGATCGCGCGTGCTTCCTGGAGGGCAGGCAAGATCAGCGGTAAGCGTTCAAGTCGGCAATGCTGTGCAGCGTGGCGTTCTTGAACGCGATGCGCTGCACGCCTTGCTGGCAATGCGGCCCGTCGTGGCTGCGGAACTGCACGCTCAGGCTGGCATCCATGTTCTTCAGGCGGAAGGTAATCATTTCCGTGGACGGCTTGCCTTCCTCGCGTACCTTGGTTTCAATCAGCACGTCGGTGGTGGCAAGGCCACTCATCAGCACGTCGACCTTGGGCCGTTTCTCGCCATCCGTGTGGTCGTAGCAGCCGTGGAAGTATTGCACTTCGTGCACGCCCGCCACGGGTGTGTAGGTGTAGTCGTGCTTGCCGGCGCCTTGCGCGCTGACGCTGGCCGCAGCCAGCGCGGCCAAAAGGGCCGTCTTGAAAAATGGTGTCATCTTGTTTTCCTTGAATTGGATCAGTTGATCGTCAGGCTGCCATTGTTGATATACCAGTAGTGCGTGACGCCCCCGGTGTCGGTCCACGTACCCAGGTTAAAGGTGTTGGTGCCCGACAGAGTAGCCGGGATTTCCGTTACCTGAAGTGCCTTCTGGGCCACGAGCCAAGTCAGTGCCGCCCCCGGCGACAAGGTTTCCGCAGCGCCCGTTGCGCGTACAAAATTGACCTTGCCGGTGCCAAAGGCTTTACTCAGCCCGTTGGTGTCGACCGCCAGCGCGGTGGCTTCATCGGCAGAAATGCCGCGCATGCTTTGCCATGGCACGCTGAAGTTGTAGATGCTGCTGGCCATGAAGGCGGACAAGCGGGGCTGGCGCAAGCGTTCGATGAAATGCGGCTCGGTCACCACGTTTGCCAAGGGGGAATAGGCCAGGAAATTGTTGCCGATCGCAACCGTGGTTGGATTAAGCAGGGCAGTTGTTACTTCGGCCCCGCCCGGGTGGTAGTACTGGCCCATTATGGCCATACCGGCGCTGGTGCCGCCCACGGGCGCGAACTTGGTGTTGATCAGATAGTTGAGCGCCGTGCCCACACCCTGGCCCTTGAAGTAATTCACATAGTCGGCCTGGTTGCCGCCCGCCATGAAAACGGCACCCGCATTCTTGATCGTTTGCACCACACAGGCGTCGTTGGCTTGCGCCGTGCTGGTGATTAGCAGTGTCTGTACCGAATTGACGCCGCCCAAGCCGTAGATGTAATCGTTGTAGGCATTGGTGCCTGTGGAGCGCAGGACCACAAAGTCGCCCCCGCCCGATTTGCCAATCATCCACTTGATGGCATTGTCGACGTCCATGCCGCCGCCCATCAGCACGGCGCCCCCGGCCGTGGTGCTCGGCTTGGGCGTGCTGTTGCCGGTCTTGCCGAGGTTCACAGCGGCCGGCAAGGTGCATGCCGTTGGCGTGCCGCCGCCACCGGGCGTGCCGCTGGAAGGGAAGGTGACGTTGAGCGTGTAGCGGCCCGCGCCGGAATAGCTTTTTACCCGCACGTAATAGACGCCGGCGGTCGTTGCGCTGTAGCTGCCGGTTTCCGGATTGGCGGAGGTGGAACGGTAAGCCACGTAGGAGCCGCTGCTCTTGTACAGGTACCAGTCGAGGTCGATGCCGCTGTCGTGCGCCAGGCTGATGTTGATGGCGCCGGGCGCTGCCACGTCGAGCTTGTACCAGTCGTAGTCGCTGCTTGAGGCGATGCTGCCGCTCACTGCCACGCCGCTACACATGCCGGCGTTGGCGGAAGTGTCGGCATTATTCGGTTCGGCCTCCCCGGACAGGCACGCGCCCCAGGCAAGGGGAGCGGCGAGGATGGACGCGAGCATCCACGCCGCGCTTTTGAAAAGTCGGTTTTTCATTGTTCTGCATCTCCAGATTTCGGGTTATTTTTCTATGAAACAACTCTGTCAAATTGGCGGGCAAGAAAAAACTTTTACATTAAAAGTTTTCATGATCGATAATTTTCATCGAATATACGCTCAACACGAAAATAGTTCCAATTGTTTTTTTGGGGCACGTGTGAAAAACAAACAGGGAGGGCATGCGGGCCGGAATCGGCTTGCAGAGAGGTGAAAAAAAAGCCAACCGCAGATGGTTGGCTTGTGGATTATCGCGCTGCCTTGGGGGCGTCTTCGGGCGCGCCCAGTATTTGCTTGTAGGCGGCATACGTCGCGCACTGAAAGATCAATATCGAGACGAAGGTGATCCAGGTCCCGATGACCTGGGCAATGGCCGCGGTCCCGAAAATCATCGCAAAGACCTGGTGCAGCAGCGCCGACAGCGCAATCCACACCACCAGCATGACGGCGATCGGGGCTTTCGAGCCCAGCACGGCAAACACGCTGTAGAAAATCGCCTTGAAGGTAGGCATGCGCTTCCAGTAGGTCAGGCCCGGCGCGAACGACAACAGCAGCGTTGACACGGCCAGCACCAGAAAAAACATGGTGAAGGCCAGCGCGGTCCTGCCATCCACCACCGGCTGCTTTTTCGCTTCCATCATTTTCATCGCCGCCTTGACGGCTTCAATATCGATGAAGGGGATGACGGCAAGGGCCAGTACGATCACGATGCCCAGGTAGACCAGGCCGAGCTTGAACAGCGGCCCGATCGCTTCCTTTTGAAAACCGGTCAGCAGCACGCGGGGATGAACGCGCTCTCCATTGTCGATCATGCGGCACGATTGCTGGATCGCCATGGTGAATGAGGGCATCGCGAGGTACGCGACGATCACGCCCAGTACCGGCAACATCACCAGCAAAATGGTGACCATGAAATTGGCAAATATCAGCATCATCAAGATGCCTGGCTGCTGCTTGAACAGGCCAAAGCCCTGCTTGAGCCAATCGATGCCCGTACGTGCCGGCAAACCTTTCATGAGAACAGCTCCGGCGCGGTAGTGGCAATGCGCTCGCGCAAGATGCGTTCGAAGTGGAACGGATCGTGCGGCGTGAGCATTTCAGCTTCGCGCGGCAGGTGGAAGTCGTACAGGCGCGAGAGCCAGAAGCGCAGCGCGGCGGCGCGCAGCATGGCTTGCCAGGATTCATGCTCGTCATGCGTGAACGGACGCACCGCGTGGTAGGCGTCGAGCATGGCGCGCACCCGAGCGGTGTCGAGCTCGCCGGTGGCCAGGTCGATGCACCAGTCGTTGACCGTCACGGCCATGTCGAACAGCCAGGTGTCGCAGCCGGCGAAATAGAAGTCGAAAAACCCGGTCAGCTGCTCGCCAACAAACATCACGTTATTGCGGAACAGGTCGGCGTGCACGGGCCCGCGGGGAATGCGGTGGTAGTGCGCGCTCGCGGCAAAGGCTTGCTGGAAATGCATTTCGGCCCGCAACAGTGCCGCGCTGCCTTCGTCGAGCATGGGCAAGACTTTGGGCGTCGTTTCGTTCCACCAATCAATGCCACGCAAATTAGGCTGTTGCAGCGGAAAGTCGACGGCCGCCAGGTGCATGCGCGCCAGCATGGCGCCGACCGCGGCGCAATGCACCGGCTCGGGCGCCATTTGCGAGCTGCCGTCGAGTTTGCTGACGATGGCTGCCGGCTTGCCGTGCAGCGCCACCACCAGCTCGCCCTGTGCGTTGGCAACGGGGGCGGGCACCAGCACGCCGCGCTCAGCCAGGTGGCGCATCAAGTTCAGGTAGAACGGGAGTTGATCGAAACGCAGCACCTCGAAAATGGTCAGCACATACTCGCCGGCATCCGTCGTGATGAAAAAATTGCTGTTTTCGATGCCTGAGGCAATGCCCTTGATGGCGCTTGCTTTTCCTAAAGGGAACTGCTGGAGCCAGGGGGCGACGTCATCCAGGCTGACCGCGGTAAAAACTGCCATGTGAAAGCGTTATAAAAGTAAAGTCGGTATGGATAAGCGGCGAGGCCGGGCTTACTTGGCGGGGACGGTCTTGGGCGGCGGCGCGTCGGCGGTCTCGGCGGCAGCTTCGGCAACCGGCTTCTTTTTGCCTTTGCCAAACTCCAGCACCGTCCATTGCGGTCCGCGAACAGAATTGCCGCTTTGCACGTCACCGTGCTGGGCGTTGCCGGCAGGCACGTTCGGCTTCATCGTGTACGTACTCGGGCCGGCCTGGACTTTGACTTCGGTCACCCGACCGCCATCCTTCTTTTCGGTGATTTTGGTGCCGCCCTTGGCCGATTTGGGCGTGACGTTAACCGACGGGCGCGGCGTCTGGACCGGTTCGATGGTCTCCAGCTTTGGCGGCGCATCGCCCGGTTTCGGCGGCGCCTCGCTCGGCTTGGCTTGGGCAAACACGGCGCCAGCATGCGCACTCAGGCACAGGGACAGGCACAGGGACAAAATTTTCCGCAGGGGGGATGCGCGCAGCATGATAGGTTGCCTTCTTAGTCGTTTAGACCATTGTAACAAAGCCACGCCAACCCTGTGGAAAGTCTGGCAAGCGCCCCCGGTCCGCCAGGCGCGGCCAGCGAAGCGGGCGCGATGCGGGGCCAGGGCGGATTCTGCGATAATGTCTCACGCTTTGCCGCGCTGTTTTTCACGCGGCTTCAACCTCACGCTTTGACCTCACATTCGGCACCATGCAAAATACCCTGTTGTTAGTCGACGGTTCCAGTTACCTGTACCGCGCGTTCCACGCCCTGCCAGACTTGCGCAGCCCGGATGGCCATCCCACCGGCGCCATGCACGGCATGGTCAACATGTTGCGCCGCCTGCGCCAGGACTACCCGGCGGCCTACATCGCCTGCGTGTTCGACGCCAAGGGCAAGACGTTCCGCGACGATATGTACGCCGACTACAAAGCCACCCGCGCGCCCATGCCCGACGATCTGCGCCTGCAGATCGAACCGATCCACGAAGTGGTGCGCCACATGGGCTGGCCGATCCTGATGGTCGAAGGCGTCGAGGCCGATGACGTGATCGGCACGCTGTCGGTGCAGGCCACGAGCATGGGCTTGAACACCGTGGTCTCGACCGGCGACAAGGACCTGGCGCAGCTGGTCAACGACAAGGTCACCCTGATCAACACCATGACCAACGAAAAGCTCGACGAAGCGGGCGTACTGGCCAAGTTTGGCGTGCCGCCCAACCGCATCATCGACTACCTGGCGCTGATCGGCGACACGGTCGACAATATTCCGGGCGTGGCCAAGTGCGGCCCCAAGACCGCCCTCAAGTGGCTGGCCGCGCATGACAGCCTCGAAAACGTCATGCAAAGCGCACATACCATCACCGGGGCGGTTGGCGAGAACCTGCGCCAGGCGCTGGCATGGCTGCCCAAGGGGCGCGAGCTGATCACCGTCAAGCTTGACTGCGACCTGGCCGGCCACATGGTGTCGATTGCCGACACGCTGGTGGCCCAGCCTGAAAATCAGGAAGGCTTGCGCGACTTTTTTGCGCGCTATGGCTTCAAGACGCTGCTGAAAGAGTTGAACGTTAATATTGACACCGCCAGCGGCCCGGCAGCGCTGTTCAATTCGCCTGAAGGCGACTTGTTCAGCAGCGCCGACGACTTGCCGGTCATCCGCGGCGAGTACGTCACCATTACCACCGAAGAGCAGCTTGACGCGTGGCTGGCGCTGATCGACAGCGCCGAACTGACCTCGGTCGACACCGAAACCACGTCGCTCGAACCGATGACGGCGCAAATGGTCGGCATCTCGCTCAGCGTAGAGCCGGGCAAGGGCGCTTACATCCCGGTCGCGCACCGCTACGCGGGCGTGCCCGAGCAGCTCGCGCGCGACCTGGTGCTGACCAAAATGAAGGCGTGGCTGGAAGACCCGGCCAAGCCGAAGGTGGGCCAGAACCTGAAGTACGACAGTCATATTTTCGCTAATCACGGCATTACGCTGCGCGGCATCGTGCACGACACGCTGCTGCAGTCCTACGTGTTCGAGTCGCACAAGCCGCACGACATGGACAATATGGCCAAGCGCCACCTGGGCTACACCACCATTTCGTTCACCGAAGTGTGCGGCAAGGGCGCCGGCCAGATCTGCTTTGACCAGGTGGAGCTTGAGCGCGCCACCGAATACGCGGGTGAGGATTCGGACATCACGCTGCGCCTGCACCACGCCATGAAAGGCCATGTGCTGGGCGACGCCAAGCTCGAATTCATTTACCGCCAGATCGAGTTGCCCACTTCCGTGGTACTGCAAAAGATCGAGCGCAATGGCGTGCTGATCGACGGCGCGTTGCTCGACCTGCAGTCGGGCGAACTTGGCGCGCGCATCATGGAGCTCGAACAAAAAGCGTACGAACTGGCCGGCGGCCCGTTCAACCTGGGTTCCCCCAAGCAGATCGGGGAAATTTTTTTCGGCAAGCTGCAACTGCCGGTGATTAAAAAAACGCCGACCGGGGCGCCATCGACCGACGAGGAAGTGCTGCAAAAGCTGGCCGAAGACTATCCGCTGCCTAAAATTTTGCTCGAATACCGCAGCATGTCCAAGCTCAAGTCGACCTATACCGACAAGCTGCCGCGCATGGTCAACCGCGACACGGGCCGCGTGCACACCAATTATGCGCAAGCGGTGGCCGTGACGGGGCGCCTGTCGTCCAACGAGCCCAATTTGCAAAATATCCCGATCCGCACCGCCGAAGGGCGGCGCATCCGCGAAGCCTTTATCGCGGGCCCTGGCAACGTGATTGTTTCGGCCGACTATTCGCAAATCGAATTACGCATCATGGCCCACATCTCGGGCGACGAAGCGATGCTGCGCGCGTTCTCGGAAGGCGAGGACATTCACCGCGCCACCGCGTCCGAGGTCTTCGGCGTGGCGCCAGCCGACGTGCAGTCCGAGCAGCGCCGCTACGCTAAGGTCATCAACTTTGGCCTGATCTACGGCATGAGCGCCTTTGGCCTGGCCAGCAACCTGGGCGTGGACCGCGCGGCCGCGCAAAGTTATATCGACAAATACTTCGCGCGCTTTTCGGGCGTGCGCCAGTACATGGAAGACACGCGCATGCAGGCCAAGGCGCGCGGCTATGTCGAAACCGTGTTCGGCCGGCGCCTGTGGCTACCCGAGATCAATTCGCCGAACGGCCCGCGCCGCCAGGGCGCCGAACGGGCCGCGATCAATGCGCCGATGCAGGGCACGGCGGCCGACTTGATCAAGCTGGCGATGATTGCGGTACAGGGCTGGCTGGAAGAAACCGGCATGGCCACGCGCATGATCATGCAGGTGCACGACGAACTGGTGCTCGAAGTGCCGCAGGCGGAACTGGACGTGGTCAAGATCAAGCTGCCGGAACTGATGGCGGGCGTGGCGGCGCTGAAAGTGCCTCTGCTGGCCGAAGTGGGGATCGGCAGCAACTGGGACCAGGCCCACTGATAATGCAAGCAACGCAAGCTGTAAGAGTTGTAAGCAAATGTACTTTCGTGCGGCAGCGCACCTTATTGTTTCCTACTGGAATGTATAGTAGGGCATGCCTGGAGTTAGGGCTGCGGACGGTGTCCACCGTCCATATATGAGGTAAAAAATGAATACTACTTTGACGCGTTTAAGCTTGGCTACCTCCACCATTTGCGCAGCGGCGGTCCTGGTCGCCTGCGGCGGCGGCGGCTCCTCCACACCGACGCCGGCATCTTCGGCCATGGGCTCGGTCCGCGCTTCGCTCACCGACGCGCCCGCCTGCGGCTACGATGAAGTCAACATTACCGTCAACAAAGTGCGCGTGAACCAGAGCGAGACAGCGTCGGAAACCGACGGCGGCTGGACCGACATTACGCTCGCCGCGCCCGTCAAAGTCAACCTGCTCAAGCTGACCAATGGCTTGATCGAACCGCTGGGCACCGCACCCCTGACGGCCGGCCACTACAGCCAGATTCGCCTGGTGCTCGACGCCAATACTGCCGACAATATGGCCAACAGCGTCAAGCCTACCGGCGGCACGCTGCAAAACCTGATCACGCCGAGCGCCGTTCAAAGCGGCCTGAAGTTAAATGGCAGCTTTGATGTGGCCGCAGGCCAGGTGGCCGATGTCGTCATCGACTTTGATGCCTGCAAGTCGATCGTAACCCGTGGCAACGGCAAATATGCGTTGAAGCCCGTGATCAAAATGCTGCCTGCGGTATTGAACGGTATCTCGGGCGTCATTGCACCAGCTCAACTGACCAGCAACGTCATGATCAGCGCCCAGCAAGCGGGCGTGGTCGTCGCGTCGACCGTCCCGGATCCGATCAGCGGTGCTTTCCTGCTGTCGCGCCTTCCGGCGGGCAGCTACGACGTCGTCATCACGGGCGCGGGCAGTGCAGCGACCGTGATTGGCGCCGTGCCCGTCAGCGCGACGGCCAGTGTTCCAGTGAGCACCAGTACGACGCCGATCACGCTTGCCAGCAGCGCCACCGGCAGCATCGGCGGCACCACCAAGCTGACGCCGGCAGCTGAATTGGCCACCTACGTATCGGCCAAGCAATTGTTTGCCGCCGGTCCTACCGTGACGATCAAGTACGCCGGTTCCGACCTGGTGACGGGCGCCTACGCCATCAACGGCTTGCCTTTGAACGCACCGCAATACGCCGTCTATTCGACCACCTTGCCACTGGTGTTCGCGCCTGCGACAACAGTGCTGCCGGGCATAGCCAAATACACGGTGTCGGCCTCGGCGCTCGGCTACGCAACGCTGCCGTTCGCCACCGCGGTCGATATTGCCGTGGCGAATGCGTCCAACGTCAATTTCGCCCTGGTGCCGTAAGCCTTTGCGGTAACGCTTAAACCGGAGTCATCAATAGGGTCAGGCCGCAGAAATGTGGTCTGACCCCGTTTTTATGCGGCGGGGCGGTACAATGCGGGTCTTGCGCTTATCGCAAGCACTGCCCAGAGGCTTCAAAATCGACCCGATTCTCATCTCCATCCTGCTCGCAACGACGATTGCGGGGGTCTTCAGCATCACCGCCGCAGCGGTGTTTTCGTTCGCGCTTCTGTCCCGGATGGTCGAGCGCATGGTCAGCTTGTCGGTGGGCATCATGCTGTCGACCTCGCTGCTGCATGCGCTGCCCGAAGCGTTTGAATCGACGGCCGACAAGCGTCATCTGTTCGCCACGCTGCTGGGCGGCCTGCTGGCGTTTTTTCTGCTGGAAAAACTCGCCATTTTGCGCCATTCGCACCACCACGAGGGCGACGGCCACCACCACGCGCACGGGCATGACAAGATGGAGGCGGGCAAGGCTGGCTGGATGATCCTGATCGGCGACGGCTTGCACAATTTTACCGACGGCATCCTGATTGCCGCCGCCTTTATTGCCAATCCCGAACTGGGCATCGTCACTGGCCTGGCGATCATCGCGCATGAAATCCCGCAGGAAATCGGCGACTTCATCGTGCTGCTCAACGCCGGGTTTTCACGCGCGCGGGCGTATTTCTTCAACTTGCTGTGCAGCCTGATGGCCGTTGTCGGCGGCCTGCTGGGCTACTTTACGCTCGACAAGGCCAGCCACCTGATTCCCTACGTGCTGGTGTTCGCCTCGTCCGGCTTCATCTACATTGCCGTGAGCGACCTGATGCCGCAGATGCAGCGCCGCGCCACGCTGCGCGAATCGGTGCCCCAGGTGTTGCTGATCGGTGCCGGCGTGCTGCTGGTGTTATTTCTGACCTCCGGCCGCTAGCCCCGTCAAGACCTTGTCAGCTCCGTTTTCGATTCGATGAAGACGCGCTTGACCTTGGGATAATGCTGCTTGATATCCCGGTCGATCTGCGCAAACACGTCGTGCACCCGGGCCCGGTCAACCGCGGCGCTGACGTGCAGACTGATATTAACGAGAATATATTCCGGTCCCATGTGCATGGTGAGCACCTCGCTCACCCGGTCGACATTGGCGTTGTTGCCAATCAGCGCGCGGATGCCGTCGACCACGTCGCTGCCGGCGCTCTCGCCGATCAGCAAGCCCTTGCTTTCGACGGCCAGGAAAAATGCGACCAGGCCCAGCAATAGACCGATCAGCACCGAAGCGGCGCCGTCGAAGGCCGGGTTGCCGGTCACTTGCCCCAGGGCGATGCCGCCCAGCGCAAACACCAGTCCAAGCAGCGCCGCGCTGTCTTCCACCAGCACCGTGAAGACCGTTGGGTCCTTGCTCTTGCGAATCGCCTCAAGGTAGCCCAGCGACCCTTTGATGCGCCGAAATTCCTTGAGCGCGACCCACCACGAAATGCTTTCAAACACCAGCGCCGCCGCCAGCACGCCGTAATTGACCAGCACGTTTTCAATGGGATTGGGGTGCCTGAGATGGCGCACGCCTTCATAGATGGAGATGCCGGCGCCGAAAGCGAAAATCAGGATTGCCACGACCAGGCTCCAGAAATACACTTCCTTGCCGCGCCCGAAGGGGTAGCGCGCGTCGGCCGGCAAGCTCGACCGGTGCACGCCGTACAGCAGTAAAATTTCATTGCCGCTATCGACGACGGAATGAAAGCCCTCCGACAACATGGCCGAACTGCCCGTGAAGGCGGCGGCCACGAATTTGATCGCTGCGATCAAGAGATTGCCGATCAGGGCGACATACACTGTTTTTTTGGTTCCGTCCGACATGGCACTCCTGGTCTGTTGGGTGCAGGGTAGCACTTGCGCTCTAGCGCAGCTGCACGCGCCGTAGCGAACGCACGCCCGGCCAGCGCGGTAGTACCATCCAGATTGCACACACACATAAGGGATGTCGAGATGCCTTCAAGCCAGCACCGCCGCAACGCCGGACAACAGCTGCTCTACAGCATCGCCTATGATCAGGGCGAATACTTCATCACGCGCGATGGCGTGCTCAAGAAGTCGGTTCCTGACGCCATGGTTGCCGGCATTGTCCTGGCCGAAGCCACGCCCGAACTAATGCTGCGCACGGCCATTGCCGATATCGAAGCGCTGATCGGCATGGACGAATAGCAGGACGTTTTAGGCTCCGGTGGCGATCGGGCGCGCTGGATCGGCGCACCACTCGCTCCACGAGCCGGGATACAGCGCCGCACCGGGCATGCCGGCCACTTCCAGCGCCAGCAGATTGTGGCAGGCCGTCACGCCCGAGCCGCATTGCATGACGGCGCGGGCCGGCTCGTCGATCAGGTTTGCAAAGTCGGCCTTGAGCTGCGCCGCTTTTTTGAAGCGGCCGTCGGCTTGAAGGTTATCCTTGAAGAAGCGGTTTTTGGCGCCCGGTATGTGGCCACCCACCGGATCCATGGTTTCGTTTTCGCCGCGAAAGCGGTCGGGCGCGCGCGCGTCGACGATGGTGTTGGCGCCGCTTGCCAGGTTGTGCAGGACATCTGCGGCCGATACCGTGGCGCCAAGCGGCGCCTGCGCGGCGATGCTGCCGGGCGCGCGCACGGGCACCTGGTCGGACATCGGCAAGCCCTGCGCCTGCCAGGCGGCCAGGCCGCCGTCGAGCACGGCCACGCCCGCGTGGCCGACCCAGCGCAGCAGGAACCACAGGCGGGCCGCGAACATGCCGCCGTGGGCGTCGTAGGCGACGACCTGGCTGTCCGGGTTGATGCCCCAGGTGCGCAGCGTGTCGATCAGCGCGGCGCGCTCGGGCAGCGGATGGCGGCCGCGAAACACGCCGTCGGCGCCTTGCTTGGGGCCGGATAGTTGCGTGTCCAGCGCGGCGAACAGCGCGTTGCTGATATGGCCGATGGCGTAGCCGTCCGGGCCGGCGGCCGGGTTCATCAGGTCATGGCGGCAGTCGAGGATGACCCAGTTCGGGTCGTCAAGGTGGGCGGCCAGGTCGGCAGGCGAAATCAGGGTGGTGTGCATGGGATCCTCGGGTGGCGCTGTTGGCGTGTATTGTAATGTTACCTTATTGGCCACTGGTTTCCCGTTACCTTCCTTGCCGTCACACTTCGCTGGCGATCGGATCGGTGTCCGTCACGACGGCCCCGCGCGGGGTTTTTTTGGTGTTGTAGAACGTCGCTGCAATCCCGGACGCGAGAATGACCCCCATCCCCAGCCACACATACCAGCTGAAGCGGTCGCCCCACAACAGCATGCCCCACAGGCTGGAAAAGATAATCCCGGTGTACTGCAAATTGGCCACGACCAGTACCTTGCCCACGCGGTAGGCGCGCGTCATGGCCATCTGCGCCATGGCGGCGCTCACGCCAATGGCCAGCAGCAGCGCCACCCCGTACGGCGTGTGCGGCGTGAGCATGGGCATGCCGGCCGGGCGCCCTTCCAGGATGGTGCCGAAGGCGCCGGCGCACACGGTCATCAGCGAAAAATAAAACACCACCCGGTATTCCGGCTCGCCCATCTGCCCCAGTTTGCGCACCTGCATGTAGGCCAGCGCCGAGAGCACGCTCGACATGATGCCCACCACGCCACCGAGCCACTGGTCGGCCGCCACGGCCGGCTGCAGCACCAGCGTGACGCCGACAAAGCTCATGCCGATAGCGGCAATCAAGGGCCATTCGACGTGGTTTTTGGATTGCCACCAGCCTGCGCACAGCAGGAACAGCGACATCCAGATGGGGGCCATGTAATTGAGCGTGACGGCGGTGGCCAGCGGCAGTTTGCCGATCGCGTAAAACCACAGCCACAGCGACACCACACCGACCAGGGCGCGCCACAGGTGGGCGCCGGCGAACGCGGTGCGCAGACTGCCGCGCTGCGCGCGCACCAGGACCAGCAGCATCAAGGTGCCAACCAGGCCCCGGTACATCACGATTTCGGAGGTTGAATACAGCGTGGACGCAAGCTTGACGGCCGCCCCCATGATGGAGAAGGCAAAGCTTGCGAACAGCATCCACAGAGACGGCATGAAATCCTAAAGCGTGAGGTTGCTGCGATACCACTCGTGAAAGTGCTGCATGCCGTCTTCCATTGGCGACTGGTAGGGACCCACTTCGCTCACCCCGCGCGCCATCAGGATGCGGCGGCCCGCATCCATGCGCTGGGCGATCTCGTCATCCTCTTTGCATGTCTCGAAATACGCTGCGCGTTCCGCTTCGATGAACTCGCGCTCGAACAGCACGATTTCCTCGGGATAGTAGAACTCCACCACGTTCTTGGTGCGCTGCGGTCCGTCCGGATGCAGCGTCGAGACGATCAGCACATGCGGATACCACTCGACCATGATGTTCGGGTAGAGCGTGAACCAGATTGCGCCTTTTTCGGGCGGCACGCCGTTGCCGAACTTGAGCACTTGTTCCTGCCAGCGCTGGTAGACGGGCGAGCCGGCCTTGGTCAGCGCGCGGTTCACGCCCACCGTCTGCACGCTGTAGTCGGGGCCGAATTCCCATTTCAGGTCGGCGCAGCTGACAAAGCCGCCCAGGCCCGCGTGGAACGGCTCGACGTGGTAGTCCTCGAGGTAGACCTCGATGAAGGTCTTCCAGTTGTAGTCGCAGGTCTGCACTTCGACATGGTCGAACATGTAGCCCGAAAAATCGAAATCGGTGGCCACCGACAGCTGCGCGAGCTTGTCCATGACGTTGTAGTCGTTTTGCTCGAACAGCAGTCCGTGCCAGTTTTGCAGGGGCGTCTTGGACAGGTTCAGGCAAGGCGTCTCCGGAAAATGCGGAGCGCCTATCAGTTCGCCTTTGAGGTCGTACGTCCAGCGGTGAAGCGGGCAGACGATGTTGTTGGCATTGCCGCGCCCATTGAACATCAGCGCCTGGCGGTGGCGGCAGACGTTGGACAACACTTCGATGCCGTTGGCGTTACGCACCAGCATGCGCCCTTCGTGCTCGGCGGCGAGCGTGGCAAAGTCGCCTGTTTCGGGCACCATCAGCTCATGGCCGATATAGCGCGGGCCGTCCCGGAACAATTGTTCCATTTCGCGCCGTAACAGCGCCTCGTCAAAATAGACATCTACCGGAAGCTGCGCACACGAGCGCGCGAGCTTGGCGTGGGTAGCCAAATCGGACATCCCAACCCCCCTTTAAAAGAGCTTCGAGCCAAAGAAGAGAAAGAATCCAAAGACCAGTATTTTGGAGAACGCAATACGGTATTTCGGACAGAACCGGCGATTATACCGTGAACGGACTCGGCAGTCGCGGTCCCGCACGCGAATGCGTGGATTGAATATGCAGTTCTTGCACGAAAGGCATCGGTTTCATCTTCGCTGCCTGCTTGCTATAAAATGGTGTCATTACCTATGGGATGGATTGTTCTAATTTATCCGGTTAGACTGCGCCTCACGCCAAAAAGTTGCGTACGCGTTCACATATCAAAGTGTCTATGTCAAAGAAATCAACAGTCGAGCAAGTAGTGCCCCCGGAATCGTTCGAACAGGCGATGGCCGAGCTGGCCCAGCTTGTCACCCAGATGGAGTCGGGCCAGTTGCCGCTCGAAGCGTCCGTCGCGGCGTACGCGCGCGGCTCCGAACTGGTTAAATATTGCGCCCAGCAGCTCGAAAAAGTGGAATCGCAAGTCAAGGTCCTCGAGGGCGACATGCTCAAGCCGTTCGCGGTCGAGGGCGAGGGCATGCAATGACGCCAGCGAGCAGCTTTGCCGACTGGATGGCGGCGGTGCAGGCGCGCGTCGAAGCGTCGCTCGGCGCGTTTTTGCCGCATGCCGAGACGGTTCCGTTCAAACTGCACGAAGCGATGCGCTACACCGTGCTCGGTGGCGGCAAACGGGTGCGCCCGCTGCTGGTGTTCGCCGCCGGCGCGCTGTTCGGCGCCGACGCGCGCGCGCTCGAACGCGCGGCGGCAGCCGTCGAAATGATCCACGCCTATTCGCTGGTTCACGACGACATGCCCTGCATGGACGACGACGCGCTACGGCGCGGCAAGCCCACCGTGCACGTGGCGTATGATGAAGCGACCGCGCTGCTGGTGGGCGACGCGCTGCAGGCGCAGGCATTTCTGGTGCTGTCCGAAGGCGGCGCAGTGCCGCCGGCGCGCCAGGTCGCCATGCTGCGCTTGCTGGCGCACGCAGCCGGATCGGGCGGCATGTGCGGTGGCCAGGCGATTGACCTGGACAGCGTCGGCCTTGCGCTCACGCGCGAACAGCTCGAACAGATGCACCAGTTGAAAACCGGCGCCTTGCTGCGCGCCTCGGTGGTACTCGGCGCGCTGGCCGGCGCCGACCTGCAAGACGGCGAACTGGCCGCGCTCGACGCCTATTCGAACGCGATCGGCCTGGCCTTCCAGGTGGTTGACGACGTGCTCGACGCGACGGCCGATTCAGCCACGCTGGGCAAGACCGCGGGCAAGGATGCGGCGGCCAACAAGCCGACCTACGTATCGATTCTGGGCCTGGATGCTTCGCGCGTCCTGGCCGAAAAACTGCGATGCGACGCGCATGAGGCGCTCGCACCGTTTGGCGACAAAGCAGGCCGGCTCCGCGAACTGGCGGACCTGATCGTGCAGCGGAAGGCGTAACCATGAATTTACTAGAACACATCAACCAACCGGCGGAGCTGCGCAAGCTCGCGCGTTCCCAACTGACGCCGCTCGCGCACGAGCTGCGCAATTTTCTGCTCGACTCGGTCTCCAAGACGGGCGGCCATTTGTCGTCCAACCTGGGCACGGTCGAACTGACCATCGCGCTGCACTACGTGTTCAACACGCCGTACGACCGCATCGTCTGGGACGTGGGCCACCAGACCTACTCGCACAAGATCCTTACCGGGCGCCGCGAGCAGTTTCACACGCTGCGCCAGTTCGACGGCATTTCGGGCTTTCCGCGCCGCGTAGAAAGCGAATACGACACCTTCGGCACGGCCCACTCGTCGACCTCCATCTCGGCCGCGCTGGGCATGGCGCAGGCGGCCAAGATCAAGGGCGAGCACCGGCACGCGATTGCCGTCATCGGCGACGGCTCCATGACGGCCGGCATGGCTTTTGAAGCGCTCAACAACGCGGGCGTGCAGGAAGACATCAACCTGCTGGTAGTCCTGAACGACAACGACATGTCGATTTCGCCGCCGGTAGGCGCGCTCAACCGCTATCTGGCGCGCCTGATGTCGGGGCAGTTTTACGCCGCCTCCAAAACGGTGGCCAAGTCGGTGTTGCCAGGCCCGGTGCGCGAACTGGCCAAGCGGCTCGAAGAGCATGCCAAGGGCATGGTGGTCCCGGCCACGATGTTCGAGGAATTCGGTTTCAATTACATCGGCCCGATCGACGGCCATGATCTTGAATCGCTGATCCCCACGCTGGAGAACATCAAAAAACTCAAGGGGCCGCAGTTCCTGCACGTGGTGACCAAGAAGGGCCAGGGCTACAAGCTGGCCGAAGCCGAGCCGATTCTGTACCACGGCACCGGCAAGTTCAATCCGAACGAAGGCATCAAGCCCGGCGCGGCCGGCAAGACCACTTACACCGAAGTGTTCGGCAGCTGGCTGTGCGACATGGCCGCCGCCGACAAGCGCCTGGTCGGCATCACGCCGGCGATGCGCGAGGGTTCGGGCATGGTCAAGTTCGAGGAAAAATTCCCGGACCGGTATTTTGACGTCGGCATCGCCGAGCAGCACTCCGTGACCTTCGCGGGCGGCTTGGCGACCGAAGGCCTGAAACCGGTGGTGGCGATCTATTCGACCTTCCTGCAGCGCGCCTACGACCAGCTGATTCACGACGTGGCGCTGCAAAACCTGGACGTCACGTTTGCGCTGGACCGCGCGGGCCTGGTGGGCGCGGACGGCGCCACGCATGCGGGCAACTACGATATCGCATTTTTGCGCTGCATCCCGAACATGGTCGTGATGGCCGCGTCCGACGAAAACGAATGCCGCCAGATGCTCACCACCGCGTACCACTACGAAGGCCCGGCGGCGGTGCGTTATCCGCGCGGCGCCGGTATCGGTGCGGTAATCGAAAAGGCGCTCACGTCAATCGCGATCGGCAAGGGCGAGATCAAGCAGCGCGGCAAGGGCGTGGCGATCCTGGCGTTTGGCTCGATGGTGTCGCACAGCGTGGCGGCGGGCGCCGAGTTGAATGCCACGGTTGCCAACATGCGCTTCGTCAAGCCGCTGGACGTGGAACTGGTCAGGCAGCTGGCCGCGGAACACGAGTACCTGGTGACGGTGGAAGAGGGCTGCATCATGGGCGGCGCGGGCGCTGCGGTGGCCGAGGCGCTGGCCGAGGCGGGGATCGTCAAGCCGCTGCTGATGCTCGGCTTGCCCGACAAGTTCATCGACCATGGCGATCCGCATGCGCTGCTCGCTGGTGTGGGTCTGGATGCCAAGGGGATTGCAGCGTCGATTCGCCAGCGCTTTGGGGCGATGGAGCCGCGGCTGGTGGTCAACAACACCTGAGAATTGCGCGCGGTTTGGGTAGTGCGCGCTTTGCGTAGGTCGGAAAAGCGAAGTGCATTCCGACATTGCTAGCGTCATCGTAACGCATGCACTGTCGGAATGCGCTCCCGCTTTTCCGACCTACGATTTGATGTATTACGATTTCAAGGTGTTACTTAAGAGCGGCTGTCTTGCGATAGCGGTTCAATTCTTCAATCAGCCACACCGCGCTCGTCACCGGCTGTTGCCCCTCGCACGCCATCATGTAAGCCTTCCCGCTGCTGCTGCTGGTTGATGCCCCCAGCTTGATGAACGACTCGGCAGTCGGCAGCATATCCTTCTTGTCCAAATACTCGTATTTGCTCGCCAAATGCTTTTTCGCGCTCTTGGCGTCATACCAGCTGCCGTTGCGGTTGAACCTGCACTGCGACTGCTCCACCGCGCCCAGCAAATGCGCCACTTCCGCCTTGGTAATCTCAGGCGTTGCGGCAACGGCCATGTTCGCCGCCAAAATAGTTCCTACCAGAATCAATAACTTCTTCATTTCTCAACCTCGTTGACGTTCGTGCTGCCATAGTACATCGCTGCCGCCCGCGAACCGGTTGAGCACACGCGAAAGCACGAACATCAAGTCCGACAAACGGTTCACATACTGGCGCGGATGCTCGTTGATGGTTTCGGTTTTACCCAGCGTCACGATGCTGCGTTCGGCGCGCCGGCATACCGTGCGGCACACATGGGCGATCGACGCCGCGCGCGAGCCGGCCGGCAAGATGAATTCCGACAGCGCCGGCAAGGTCGCGTTATATTTTTCCAGCAAGTCGTCCAGGCGTCCCACATGGTCGTCCGTGATCATCTGGTAGCCGGGGATGCACAGCTCCCCGCCCAGGTCGAACAAGTCGTGCTGGATCGTGATCAGCTCTTCGCGCAGCTCGGCCGGCATGTCTTCGCACAGCAGCAGGCCAACAAAGGAATTGAGCTCGTCAACCTCGCCCAGCGTGTGGATGCGTACGCTGTCCTTGTCGGTGCGGCTGCCGTCGCCCAGGCCGGTGGTGCCCTTGTCGCCGGTGCGCGTGGCGATCTTTGAAAGTCGGTTACCCATGATGTCATCGTCCCATTGCAAAAAAGAATAGGGCGAGCATACGACAAAACGACCGATAGTGCTTACAATCGCAGCATGCCAGCCTCCCTCCCCATCGCCGTCCCTATCGATAACGCGCGCCAGCAGCAAGTAGCCGCAGCGCTGCGCGCGCTGCTGCCCGAAGGCTGCGTGCTGTCCGACGCCGAAGATACCCGTCCCTACGAATGCGACGGCCTGGCTGCGTATCGCCAGTTGCCGATGATCGTCACGCTGCCGCAAGACGAGGCGCAGGTGCTGGCGATCCTCAACACCTGCCGCGCCATGAACGTGCCCATCGTGCCGCGCGGCGCCGGCACCGGCTTGTCGGGCGGGGCCATGCCGCTCGCCGACGGCGTCGTCATTTCCACCGCGCGCCTGAACCGCATCGTGCGCATGGAGCCGTACGCGCGCCTGGCGGTGGTGCAGCCGGGCGTGCGCAACCTGGCCATCTCGGACGCCGCCGCGCCCTACGGTCTTTACTACGCGCCCGATCCGTCGTCGCAGATCGCCTGCACCATCGGCGGCAACGTGGCGGAAAACTCGGGCGGCGTGCACTGCCTCAAATACGGGCTGACGATCCACAACGTCATGCGCGTGCGCGTGGCGACCATTGACGGCGAGATCATCGAACTTGGCGGCGAAGCGCTGGATGCGCCGGGGCTGGACCTGCTGGCCGTGTTCATCGGCTCGGAGGGCATGCTCGGCATCGTCACCGAAGTGACCGTCAAGCTGATCCCCAAGCCGCGCGCGGCGCGCGTGATCATGGCCTCGTTCGACAGCGTGGTCACCGGCGGCAATGCGGTGGCCAGCGTCATCGCGGCGGGCATTATTCCGGCCGGGCTGGAAATGATGGACCGCACCTCGTCGCGCATGGTCGAGCCTTTCGTCAAGGCCGGCTACGACACGGACGCCGCCGCCATCCTGCTGTGCGAAGCGGACGGCACCGAGCTGGAAGTCGATGAAGAAATCGAACGCATGTCGGCCGTGCTGGCGCTGGCCGGCGCCAGTGCCATTGCCATCTCCACCACCGAGGCCGAACGCCTGCGCTTCTGGTCCGGCCGCAAGAATGCCTTCCCGGCGGCGGGGCGCATCTCGCCCGACTACTACTGCATGGACGGCACCATCCCGCGTAAGAAACTGGCGCAGGTGTTGACCGGCATCGAGCGCATGGAGGCGGCGCACGGCCTGCGCTGCGCCAACGTGTTCCACGCCGGCGACGGCAACCTGCACCCGCTGATTTTGTTTGACGCGAATGTGCCGGGCGAATTTGAACGGGCCGAAGCCTTTGGCGCCGAGATTTTGGCGCTGTGCGTCGAAGTGGGCGGCACCATCACCGGCGAGCACGGGGTGGGCATCGAAAAGATCAATTCCATGTGCGTGCAGTTTTCGCGCGCC
Source organism: Massilia sp. TWP1-3-3 (assembly GCF_049897805.1). Taxonomy (NCBI): domain Bacteria; kingdom Pseudomonadati; phylum Pseudomonadota; class Betaproteobacteria; order Burkholderiales; family Oxalobacteraceae; genus Massilia; species Massilia sp. TWP1-3-3. Next base: position 3,211 of record NZ_JAFCWX010000014.1, on the reverse strand, counting down.
GAGCTGGACATGTTTTTTGCCGTCAAGCGCGCCTTCGATGCGGCCTTCCTGCTCAACCCTGACAAGGCGATTCCCACGCTGAACCGCTGCGCCGAATTTGGCAAGATGCGCGTGTCCGGCGGCGTGCTCCCCTTTGCCCACCTGCCGCGATTCTGACATGACTGCACTCGACAACTTCCGTGAACAGGTACTGGGCGCCGCCGGCGCGCGGCGCACCCTGCGCATCCGTGGCGGCGGCACCAAGGACTGGTACGGGCAGGCGTTCGAAGGCGACATCCTCGACACGCGCGGACACGCCGGCATCGTCGACTACGAACCTACTGAACTGGTGATCACGGCGCGCTGCGGCACGCCGCTGGCCGAAGTCGAGGCCGCGCTGGCCGAACGCGGCCAGATGCTCGCCTTCGAGCCGCCGTACTTTGGCGACGGCGCCACGTTCGGCGGCGCCGTTGCCAGCGGCCTGTCGGGCCCGCGCCGGGCCAGCAGCGGCGCCGTGCGCGACTTTTTGCTCGGCGCAGTGCTGATGGACGGCCAGGGACAGGTGCTGACCTTCGGCGGGCAGGTCATGAAGAACGTGGCTGGGTACGATGTCTCGCGCCTGCTGGCGGGCTCGCTCGGTACGCTGGGGCTGATGCTGCAGATGTCGGTCAAGGTACTGCCGCGCCCCTTGCGCGAGTCGACGCTGCGTTTTGAGATGAGCGAGATCGATGCGCTCAAGCGCGTGAACGAATGGGGCGGGCAGCCGCTGCCGATATCGGCCAGTTGCTGGAGCGACGGCGCGCTGACGCTGCGCCTGTCCGGCGCGCAGGCGGCGGTGGAGGCGGCCGAGCGGTCGCTGGGCGGGGCAAGCGTGCATGACGGCGCGGCGCTCTGGCGCGCACTGCGCGAGCAGCAGCATGGATTTTTCAGCGGGGCGGACAGCCTGTGGCGTTTGTCGGTCCCGTCAGCGGCGAGCGCCATCCTCTTGCGCGGCGAACAGCTGATCGAGTGGGGCGGGGCGCAGCGCTGGCTGAAAAGCGCGTCCGACGCCGCGACGGCGCACAACATCCGGCGCGCCGTCAGTGCGGCCGGCGGGCATGCCACGCTGTTTCGTGGCGGCGACAAGAGCGTGGGCGTGTTCCAGCCGCTGGCGCCTGCCATCGCCAAGATCCACGAACGGCTCAAAGCGTCGTTCGATCCCGCGCACGTTTTTAATCCCGGACGGATGTACTGACCCATGCAAACCAATCTCGCCGATTTCATCAAGGGCACCCGCGAAGGCGACGAAGCCGAAGCGATCCTGCGCGCCTGCGTGCACTGCGGTTTTTGTACGGCCACCTGTCCCACCTACCAGATACTGGGCGATGAGCTGGACGGTCCGCGCGGGCGCATTTACCTGATCAAGCAGGTGCTCGAAGGCGCGCCCGTCACCAAGAAAACGCAGCTGCACCTGGACCGTTGCCTGACCTGCCGCAGCTGCGAGAGCACGTGCCCGTCAGGCGTCAAGTATGGGCGCCTGGCCGACATTGGCCGCAAGGTGATCGAAGAGCGCGTGCCGCGCACGCTGGGCGAACGCGTCACGCGCACGCTGCTCAAGGAAGCACTGCCGCGCCCATGGATCTTCAAGCCGCTGTACAAGGCGGGGCAGCTGGTGCGACCGCTTTTGTCGCCAGCGCTGCAGGACAAGCTGCGCAAAAGCGCACCGGCGGGCCGCTGGCCGCTGCGCGCGCATGCGCGCAAGATGCTGGTGTTGGATGGCTGCGTGCAGCCTGCGATGGCGCCCAATATCAACGCGGCGACCGCGCGCGTGCTGGACGCCTTTGGCGTGCAGCTGATCACCGCGCCCAAGGCCGGCTGCTGCGGCGCGCTGCGCTATCACCTGAACGACCAGGAAGCTGCGCTTGACGACATGCGCCGCAATATCGACGCGTGGTGGCCGCTGGTTGATCAGGTGGAGGCGATCGTGATGACCGCGTCAGGCTGTGGCGTTACGGTCAAGGAGTATGGACACTTGCTGGCGCACGACGCGCAGTATGCGGCCAAGGCGCGCCGCATTGCAGAGATGACGCGCGACCTGTCCGAGATCATGCCGCAATTCGAGACTGAACTTGGGGCCAGAATAAAAGGGCGTGGAGGGAAGAAGGTGGCGTGGCATCCGCCGTGCACCTTGCAGCATGGGCAGCAGATTCGGGGCAAGGTAGAAGGGGTGTTGCGCGCTGCCGGCGTCGAGGTGACGCTATGCGCCGACAGTCATTTGTGTTGCGGTTCGGCGGGCACGTATTCGGTGCTGCAGCCGGCACTGGCCACTGAACTGAGGGACAGGAAGCTGGCGAATTTACTTGCTACCGGCGCGGAGGTGATCGTGTCGGCGAACGTGGGCTGCCTCAGTCACCTGCAATCGGGTACGGATATACCCGTGACGCACTGGATCGAACTGGTCGACCAGGCACTGGCCTGATTATGAACCGAGGCGTGCTTTTTCTTCTGCGGTGAGGCGCTTGGTGCTGACGACAACCGTGACCATTTTTGCTTCGATGGCAGCTTTGGCGACAGGAGCGGTAACAACGACGTTGGCAGTGGCGAAAGTGGTGAAGCCAGCCAGGATGAGGGCTGCGACGAAGACTGCTTCCATGTTTTTGTTGATGTTCATTTGAATCGTTCCTTGATGTGTTTTGGTATGTACACATTATGAACATCGGGCACATATAACGCCAATTTCAAGTTCTGATACGACCCATTCATGTGATAAATATCTTAAGTGTTAAGGCGCATGAGCGTTATTTGATTTGCGAATGATGATTGCCCTGAGTTGTAAATAATAATATTTCTTTCGCGGCGGAAATATACACGCGCGGGCCTTGTCCCGACATTTGGCGTGGCTTGATGAGCGCGGTAGCCGGGGAAAAGAAGATCAAGAATTGGTGATCAGTGCGCACTGCAGCTGCGGCCGCTATCCCTTAAACCGCGTGACCCCTTTTCTTCAAAACCCCAGCTTCGGAATGATCAGCGAGGCGCGTCTTTGCCCAAGTGCGCCCGGCCACTTCACCTTTTGTGAGCACGCGCAGCAGTGTTGAGGGTGCTATTGGAAGGCAGTCTGGACAGGCCGTTCACCACCAATCCACCCAAGTTAAGACATTTCAACAGTTTTTCTGAGTCATCTTCTTGTGTGGTTTTACGCCGGGCTTCCTGGGCTTCGAACGATTCTCTCGATGGCGATAGGTCTTCCCGGCAA